>PHAZ01000187.1:7734-17874 GCA_002841825.1 Deltaproteobacteria bacterium HGW-Deltaproteobacteria-22
GCACGAGCCCGGAGGTCACCCAGGAGATGTCGGTGGCGTCCAGCGCGGCCCGGATGATCGACTCCAACCGGTCGAGATGCGCCTCGTCGAAGCGCCCGGGAGGGAACGCCGCCAGCGCACGGAACAGCGCCTGGCGCACAGGATCCTGCTCGTTCTTCCGGGCGGCCAGCACGGCCAGCGTCCTCCCGAGCTGGGCCGGTTCGTAGGCCGTCATGCGCACGAGCGCCTGCAGCGCCCCGGCGCGCAGGTCCGCGTCGCTGTGCGACAGGAACGGCTCCAGGAAGGCGAAGCCCTCCTCCCACGGAAGAAACGCCGCATAGCGAATGCGGGCGGCCCGATCTGCGGCCAGGGACGGCAGCGCCAGGTGCGTCCTGGCCTCCTGTTGCCGGTGTGGCTTCGAGAGCCGGGCGATGACCTCCGGCGACAGCCGGCACTCGGCGTCGGCCAGCGAGCACCGGTGGCGCACATAGAGTTCGTCACGCACCGCCGGCGGCAGCCGGTGGAACCACGAGAGATCGTGACGGACCAGCTCGGGACGCTCGCGCAGGATCAGCCTCAGGTGCGCGGCATCAAGCCTGCCCAGCGCGGCCGGAGACGGCGCGCACGCATCCGGGTGCGCCACCAGCGGCGACACCGTCGGCACAGGACGCCGCCGGAACAACTGCTGCAGCAGGGCGACCGGGGGGCGAAAGTCGTAGGTGCCGGCGAACTCGATCAGGGAAAGGGCCACGTCAGGATGGCGCTCCAACAGCCCCTCGAGCACGCCACGATAGATCCCATAGAGGGTCGGAAGGGCTGCGTCGGCGGCAGAGAGACGGGCATACAACTCCCCGGTGGCTGTCCCTGCATGGAAGCGGGCCAGGACCCGCCAGTGGGAGGGGGTGGCCATGGGCCTCCACTGTTCGAGATGCCGCGCCACGGTCTTCGAGGAGGCGCGCGGCAGCACCTCGGCCAGCCTGCGATCGTTCTCCCGCGCCAGCCGATCCGCGAACCGATCGATGGCCGACAGCCGGCCGCGGCGGATCAGCCCGCTCAGGAGCGTCTTGCGATCCTGGCCTGGTGCGTCGAACAGGGCCTCGCACAGATCCTCGTCGGACAGGATCCGCACCGCCAACGTGAGAGCCTGCCCCCGCACCGTCGCCGAGGCGTCGGCCAGCGCCCGGCGCACGACTTTACCGTCCCGGCTGCCGTAACAGGCGTGAAGCGCCAGGCACCGCTCGTAGCAGGTGCCACCCTCCAGTTCCGACAGGGCGGCGGCGATTCGGGGCGTTCGGGAGGCCTGCCTGCCGAGGTCGATCATGAATCGAACACGCTTTTGGTGCGGAAAACCATCGACCTTCCCGAGAATGTCCTTGGCGGTTCTCATGGGCAATCCCTTTCGTTGCGTCAACTTTTTACTGCAGGACCGGCCCTCGGGCAAGCGTGAAATTCCGCTTCGCAGAATGCAGGCTCCAAGGTTATAATATTGCGGCGCCGACAGGCACACAGAGGATTTCATGAAACGATTCCATTTCATTAAACTGTTTTTCATCACTGCGTTGCTGCTTCTTCCCGCCTGGACATGCTTCCGGTCCGAACCCCAGACCCTGACCACGGACCCCACCGGAGACGGGACCTCACCGGGAGGCGGGATGTGCGCGGAGCTGGGCTGCGGAATGGACGCCCCCGACGAGGGCACCGGCAAGCTCGGCGGGACCGACCTGACCCCGCCGCCCGACGAGACCACGATGAAGTCCGACCCGCCGCCACCGCCACCACCGCCGCCGCCGGACGCCGACCGTGATGGCGTGCCCGACGCGAAGGACAACTGCCCCCGGGTCCACAACGCCGATCAGAAGGACCGCAACAAGAACGGCAAGGGAGACCCCTGCGACTGCGGCGACGGCGTCGTCACCGCGCCCGAGCAGTGCGAGCCCAAGCTTCCCGTGAAGAACACGTGCCAGAACTTCGGCTACATGAGCGGGACGTTGTCGTGCAGCTCCGGCTGCACCTGGGACTTCAGACGCTGCGTGCGCCAGCCGTACATCGAGCGACGGGGACGCGGATCCTGCCCCTACGCCTACATTTATGACGGCACCCAATACCGGTACCTCACGGATCTCTCCGGATCCCCCCTGGGCTACGGACTGGACGTGTTCGCGCCGCAGCACTACGGCGACAACATGTACGATCTCGGGAACTCCGCCGCCGTGAAGGGTGAATACCGCATGAAGCTGCGCGAGGTGATCTTCGAGACCTCGTTCTTCGACCGGGCCCAGCTGGTCCTGGTGGACGCCCCCGCCGGCGCCCGGGTGCTGACGACCTGGAGCTTCACCAGCGCGCTTGGCACCGTCTCACCGACCGGGTTCGTGACGGTGCGCGCGCCGCGGGCGCCCGTTTCGGCGCTCTCTGAGGACGGCACCGACGTGCTCGCGCAGGTGAAGTCCGCCGACGGCGCCCCCCTGCCGGTGAAATCGCACGAGTTGTCGCGTGTGATCCTGGACTTCGGTCGCATCTCCAATCCGCAGCACGCAAAGTTGATCATCACCGCCTGGGGCGTGTACGACGACTACCGCGCGCAGCAGAAGCCGCCGTTTTCATCCGCCACCGTCATCGAGACGCAGGACGCCCGGGGCCGCTGGGTCGTGCGCAGGACCGCGGGCAAGGCCGCCGGAGACAGCCGCACCTGGGCCATCGAGCTGGGGGGGATCCTGACGAAGGACAACACGAAGCTGCGCCTGACCCTGGCGCACAACCCGTCGGTGCTCGACGTCCTCGATGCCGTCGCCCTCGACGACTCGGCACCGGAGCCCGTGCGCATCACCCGGCTCGAAGCCAGAAGCGCCCGGCTCGGCTTCGGCGGCGCCACGCGGATCGTCTCCGCGACGCTGGAAAACCGCACCTCGGCCACCGACGAGAAGCTCCCGCTGATCAACGATGCCGTGATGACAGGCAATTTCACGAAATATGGCGACGTGCGCCCGCTGCTGACGAAGACCGACGACCGCTTCGTGGTCATGGGCCACGGTGATCAGCTCGAGCTGGCGTTCCCTGACGCCCCCTCCCTCGCCGGCCACACGCGCCACGTCTTCCTGCTGGCCAACGTCTGGTACTCCCTCAAGGAGCACCCCTTCGGCCCGCTCAGCGGCGTCGCCGGTCCCCTGCCCTTTGCCGGCATGAAGAGCTACCCGTATGCCCCCGAAGCCTGGCCCTACCGGGCCGACGCGGACTACGCCGCTTACATGAAGACCTGGAACACCCGCCGCATCACCCGCTGATTTTTTCTTGATCAGGGACGAACCACCCGAAAACCGAAGTACATGTCCCGGCAATGCGGACAGTAACTATTCCGTACGGCCACAGTGCATACGGAAGCAAGATCACCCCAACTGCCCCCGCGAAGCACAAAGGTGGTGTCTATAGCCGGACCCCGGTAATCCGTTACTGGGCCCGTGGGATACGAAGCGACATACCAGTCCCAATCCAACTCCCACACGTTCCCGCTCAGATCGTACAACCCCAGTTCGTTGGGCATTTTCGTCCCCGCCTGATGCGTGCTGCTCATACTGTTGGCCCCGTACCATGCGTAATCCCCGATGGCGTTGCTGCCCGTGCTCCCTGCAAAGGTTTTCAAATATCCGGTCGTGTTCGTCACTCCCGGGGCGGCGTTGTCGGCACCCATCGCGGCCCACATCCACTCCATCTCCGTCGGCAGCCGATACCCGTTCGCCGCCCAGTTCGCCGTCGCCGCGTTCCAAGCGGCGTCACTCGCCGCCGGGATCTGTGCATACGTCAGCGTGGAGAAATTCACGCCGGAAACCGCGTACACCGGCGTCAGCCCCTCCAGCAGGCTCAACTTGTTGCAGAACGCGATGGCGTCATACCTGCTCACCATCTGAACGGGATCGCCAGAGCCGCTCGAAACCGTGACGTTGCTCGGATCGGCCCACCCCGTCACCGCCGTCCACTGCGCCCGCGTGATCTCGTACCGGCTCATGCGGAAAGCGGACACGTTGCTCAGGTTCGTCGGCGTCGCGTCCCGCTGGAACGTCCCGGCCGGCACGTACTTCAGCGTCCCGATGCTCGGTGAGGTATAGTCGTTCGTCGAAAGCCGCGTCACCACCACTGAATATGCCTTTTGAGCCCCGCTCTCCGCGGTCACCGTCACCGTCACCGGATTGGCGCCCAGCACCAGCGGCATCGGCTGCGTGGGGACGATTGACAACGTTGCGTACGGATCCGCCGCCGTCGCCGTCACCGTCAGCGTCGTCACATCCAGCATCACCGTCACCGCATACGATGTCGTGCCCGCCGAAAACGCCGGCGTCAGCGTCCCGCTGCTCATCGTCAGCGTCGCCAGATCCGCGTTCATGCTCCTGGGCACGCACGCGGTCTCGTCTAACGCACAGGCCGTCGTGCAGCCCAGCGCCCCGCTAGCGTGAGAGAAGCCCCGCGTCACGCAGGTCTGGGCATCGAGGTTCCCGCCGTCGCACTGCTCGCCGTACGCCGGCTGGATCGTTCCGTCCCCGCAAAACCCCGCTACGGCACAGCCGGTCTCGTCATAGCTCAGGCAATCTTCGCCGCACGCCAAAGCACCTCCGTAAAACCCCCGGGTCACGCAGGTCTCCAGGTTCAGGTTCAGTCCGTCGCACTCTTCCTGAAAAATCGTATCAATATTTCCGTCGCCGCAGCGGCCGCTGCAGCTGCCCAGTTCAAACTGGCAGTTGGCGCCGCACCCCAGTGTTCCCGAATAGTACCCCAGCCCCTGGCACGTCTGACCGGCGAGTTCGTTGCCGTCGCACTGCTCCGGAACCTGGATGACAAAATCGCCACAGGATCCGGATCCCACACAGTCGGTCACGTCAAACCGGCACCCGGCCGTGCAGGACAGCGATCCACGTTCATATTCGAGCGATTGGCAGGACTGTCCGTCCAAATCAGAGCCATCGCATTGTTCATTTTCATCCTCCTGAATCATCCCGTCCCCGCAGCTGGCCGTGCCGCAATCCGTGGTCACCAACTGACACTGCGACGAGCAGGTCAAAACGCCGTCGACCTTGTAATAGCCCAGAGTTGAGCAACTGGCGCCGCCCAGGTTGCTCCCGTCGCACTGCTCCCCAGGATCGATAAAGCCGTCTCCGCAGGAGTCGACGTTCTTGGTCTTCGTGTCGCAGGATCCGAGAAGGAGTTGAGCAATGACGATCAGCGAAATAAGAATGCGTCTCATCGTGGAGGCCTCCAACGAGCGAGTTTCGGAAATAGAATAGCAGTAGCAGATTTCTAGTCAAGGCCGTGATCAGAAAGATCCAGACTGAAAAAAGATGAAGTTATGCGATTGACGAGCTCACACAATCGATCGCGCGTTTCGCAGCGAGCTTTGAGCGGGCACAAAGCCGATTACGAAACGGCGGACGTGAGCGAGGACGGGAGCATGGAGCGGGGCTCAGGGTCTTTCCTCTTCACGTTCATCCGAGTCTTTCCTCTCGTTTCCCCGGGTAGGGCGACCGGCAACCGGTCGCCCTACCCGGGGCTAGCTTCCACATAAGAATGATCCGGCGCAGGGAACGTGCGGCGAGCGTGAACAAGAGCAGGCGCAGGATCTTCAGCGGGTGATTTTTCGGGTGTTCCAGGTCTTCAGATAGTCCGCGTAGCTGCGGTCGTTTCGATGCGTCCAGAGCTCGGGCGCGTACGGATAGGTCTTCATGCCCGCGAACGGGAGCGGTTCGATGGTGCCAGACAGTTTCGCGAAGGGATGGCTCTTCAACTGGTACCACATGTTGGCCAGCAAAAACGCCTGCCGCCGCATGCCGGGCCGAAGGGCAGGCGCCTTGAACTGCAGGCGGAGCTCGTCCCCGTGGACCATGATCACGAAGCGATCCTCGGTCTTGCCCAGCAGGGGCAGCACGTCCCCGTAGCGGGTGGCCATGCCGGACATCAGGGCCTCCTCGCGCAGCGGGAGCCGCTCGTTGGTGGCGTGGATCCGGTTCCCCAGCGTGCTCGTGGTCACCTTGGTGGCGCCGCCCTGCAGGAGCGTGGCGACCTTGGGCGCGACGATCGTGATCTTCGGCGTCAACGGCGCGGAGTCGTCCAGCGCCACCGCGTCGAGGACGTCGAGCACCGACGGGTTGTGCGCCAGGGTCAGGCGCAGCTTCGTGTTGTCCCTGGTCAGGACGCCGCCCAGGTCAATGGCCCAGGTCTTGGCGTCGCCGGCGGCCTTGCCTGTGATCTTGCGCACCACCCAACGCCCCCCGGCGTCCTGCGTCTCAATGACGGTGGCCGAGGAGAACGGCGGCTTCTGCGTGGCCCGGAAGTCCTCGTAGACGCCCCAGGCGGTGATGACCAACTTGGCGTGCCGCGGGTTGGAGATGGGGCCGAAGTCCAGGATGACGCGCGACAGTTCGTGGGGCTTCACGGGCAGCGGAGCGCCGTCGGCAGCCTTCACCGCCGCCAGAACGTCGGTGCCGTCCTCGCGGTGCGCCGACACCGGCGCCTTCGCTGCGCGGGTCGTCAGGAACCCGGTGGGCGAGACATGACCGAGCTGGCTCGTGTAGCTCCAGGTGGTGTACGGACGCACGCCGTCGGGGACGTCGACGAGCACCAGCGCGGCGCGGTCGATGTAGGACGTCTCGAAGATCACCTCGCGCAGCCGCAGGTCGTAGCTCCCGTCAGCGGGGGCGAAGTCACCGAGATCATACATGTTGTCGCCGTAGAACTCCGGCTTGAAGAAGGTGATGCCCGAAGCCAGCGTGGAGCCCGACAGGTCCCCATGGTAGCGCCAGCCGTTCTTCCCGTCGGGCAGGTACACGTAGGGGCAGCTCCCGGAGTTGTTGAACCAGCAGCCGGCGGTATTATAGGAGGCGCAGCCGGCGTTGCAGCGCAGGATGCCGCCGTCCCAGCCCTGGGTGATGCAGGTCTTGCCGCGCAGGTCCGAGCCGTCGCAGACCTCGGAACCCTCGGCGAGGCTGTCGCCGCAGACCGGCCCTGTGGCCCCATCGCAGCCGGTGTCGTCGAAGTCGCTGCAGTCCGAGAGACAACCCAGCGTGCCGCCGGTGTAGCCGAGCTCCACGCAGGTCTGCCCCCCCAGGTCCAGGCCGTCGCAGATCTCGCCGGCCTCGATCTGGCCGTTGCCGCAGAGGGGTCCGGTGTTGGTCGGGGGGTTGTCGGTGCAGGCGGACATCGAGAGCAGCCACAGGCATGACAAAAGTCCCGGTATCAGTTTTGGTGTCAACATGGAGAACCTCACAGAAAAACCGGTCCAGGCAACGCCCGACCCGTCTTGTCCGAATAATAGCATTGTAATTCCGAATTTCCAGACCTAACTTGCCAAAAATCAAGCAGCCGTTGACATGGACTGGTCTCTACGCTACACGGATACGGATTTCACGGGAGGATGGTTGATGGAGATCAAAGGCGCCGCCGGTTCGGGCATAGCAAGAAACTGGTTGATCCATCCGTCGTTCGCGGATCCCACCTGGCCGTACGTCAGCCTGCCGACGCTCAAGGGATACCTGGCCGCGCGGGGGATACCCAGCACCGTCCTCGACCTCAACGCCGGATGCGTGGACTTCCTCGCCGCGCCCGAGACCGCCGCGCGCCTGCGGACCACGGTGCTGTCACGCTTCTCCCGGCTCGACGCCCGACGCCAACTGACCCGCGCCGAGCAGATGGAGTACCTGCGGCTCCTCGACGCCCTGGAGTGCTTCCCCGACGTGGCCGCCGCCGCCGCGATCCTGCGGGACCCGGAGCGCCTGACCGACCCGGCAGCCTGCCGCGTCGCCCGCGACGCCTTCGAGGACCTGTTCGTGGTGCTCGAGGCGGCCTGCTTTCCCTTTTCGTTCTCGTTCAACAAGGCCGCGCACCTGATCGCGCCGTGGGACTTCGACGCCCTGGAGGCGTACATCAACTCCGGGGCGAGCCCGGTGGCGCCGTACACCCGGGAACGCCTGCTTGGGCTAGCGCAGGCCGACGGCGCCCCCCGCTTCGTGGGCCTCTCGCTGACCTTCGTCTCGCAGATCCCGGAGACCTTTCGCCTCTGCCGCGAGGTGCGGGAGTTGTTCCCCGAAGCCTTCATCGTGCTGGGCGGCCCGTGCCTGGGCCAGATCACCCGCCATGGAAATCCCGACGTGTCCTCGCGCCTGCTCGACTTCGCCGACGCGCTCTGCCCGGGCGAGGGCGAGAAGCCCCTGGAGCTGCTGCTCAACTTGTTGGCCGGGGACGACGGCCGCCCGGCCGGGGACGACGGCCGCCCGGCCGGGGACGACGGCCGGCCGGGTGGCCGGCCGGGTCCGGAGCGCCTCGCGCAGATCCCCAACCTGATCACGCGCGACCCCGCCGGCGGCCCGCCGAGACACGGCCCCGCCTGGGTGTGGTCGCCCGAAGACGCCGTCGCCCCGGACTACTCGGATCTTGACATGGGAGCGTACCTGGCGCCGTCGCCGATGCTGCTGTACAGCCCGACGCGCGGCTGCTACTGGAACCGCTGCTCGTTCTGCGCCTACGGCTTCAACCAGGACGGCGCCCACACCTACCGCGAGGTGCCCGTGGACCGGGCGGTGGCCGACCTGCGGCGCCTGCACGAACAGACCGGCGCCAAGCACTTCTACTTCTCCTGCGACGTCATCGCCCCGAAGTACGCCTTCGCCCTGGCCGAGGCCCTGCTGGCCGACGGCCTGGAGATCCTCTGGTCCACTGATCTGCGCCTGGAGGCCGCGTACACGCCCGAGCGCTGCAGGCTGCTCTACAAATCCGGCCTGCGCGCGGTGGCCTTCGGGGTCGAGAGCGGCTCCCCGAAGACCCTCAAGTGCATGGACAAGGGGACCACGCCCGAGCGCATCCGCACGGTGAACCGCGCCTTCCACGAGGCCGGCATCGCCACGGCCTGGATGACCTTCACCGGCCACCCCGGGGAGACGTTTTCCCAGGCCGAGGCCACCCTGGCCCTGCTCGAGGCTGAGCGCGACCGTGTGGACCAGTTCATTGTCGGCACCTTCGACCTGACGCCCGGCTCCCGCATCCACGCGGCCCCCGCCGACTTCGGCGTGGACCAGCTCACGTACACCCGCGGCGACGTCTTCGGCCTCTTCCCGATCTGGAGCGACCGCGCCGCCCGCGCCCGCAGCCCCGAGCAACTGCACGAGCTGAGCGTGCGCGTCGACCGCCTCGCCGCCGGCTACCGGCTCGATCACTACCCCTGGGCCGGCGCCATCTCCACGCACCATTCGTTCTTGCACCTGCTGCGCCACGGCCAGCGCGCGTTCGCCCAACCCCGGCTGCGCCGTCGCGACGCCCTCCCCCCCCTGCGCGACCCCGCCGCCCCGCCGCCGCCGCGTCCACGCCAGGATCCGGATCGCCTCGCCGAGCAGGTCGACCGCTTCCTGGGCCGCTACCTCGAGCGCGCGCTGACGCCGGATCCGCAGACCGGGCTGGCCCCCCTCAGTTTTTCCCATTTCATGCAGGCATTGAAGTAGTTCCAGCGCCGGTCAAGTCCACGAATCCTCTACAAGAGTTCAAATGAAATTTACCCGCAAAGCGGGTTGCACAGACCAGCCCAGGCGTAGTGCGACCGGATGCCGGTCGCACTACCCTGGGAAAACATCAAAAGAAAGAAATGACCCAAAGTCTTTGATCCGCAACAAGCTTGGGGTTCCAGACAAGATCCGTGAACCCGTCCACGGCCGTCACAAAATGACGGCGGCCAGCGCCACGGCGAAGACCAGCGCCGGCAGCATGTTCACGACCTTGATCTTCTTGATCTCGAGGATGGACAGGCCCAGGCCCAGCAGCATCAGGCCGCCCACGGCGGACATCTCGGAGATCACCGGCAGCGGGACGAACTCACCCAGCCAGGCGGCCGCCAGCGTGAGCCCACCCTGGAAGACCAGCAGCGGCACGATGGAGAACAGGACGCCGAGGCCCAGCCCCGAGGCCAGCGCCAGGGAACTGAAGCCGTCCATGACGGCCTTCGTGATCAGCAGGGAACTGTCCCCGCGCGTGCCCTCCTCGAAGGCGCCCAGGATGGTCATCGAGCCCACGCAGAACAGCAGAAACGCCGTGATCATGCCGTCGGAGAAGGTCGCCGCGCCGGCGCTCGTGCCAGGGGCGGCACCCAGGCGTCGCTTGACCCACGCGCCGAAGCGCCCGACCGCGGCGTCGAGGTCGAGC
>PHAZ01000188.1 GCA_002841825.1 Deltaproteobacteria bacterium HGW-Deltaproteobacteria-22
TGACGGAGAACTGCGGCGGGTTCTCGGTCCAACATCCGATTCGTTTCATTTCGGCTTCAATTTCATCGAGCTTGCGGGAGACCCGTGCCGGTTTGTCAGACGGTGGATGCTTGATGGATGACGGTGCCATGGGTGTTTCAGC
This sequence comes from Deltaproteobacteria bacterium HGW-Deltaproteobacteria-22, assembly GCA_002841825.1. Classification (GTDB taxonomy): domain Bacteria; phylum Myxococcota_A; class Polyangia; order HGW-17; family HGW-17; genus HGW-17. The sequence goes on from PHAZ01000188.1 coordinate 143, forward strand.
CAAAGAAACAGGCGTATTCGTCTTTTTCCACGATCGCCAGGAATTCTTCCATGGTCTTGACCTCGGGCGCCGGTTGATAGGTGTGCCACTTGAGGTCGGCACGTTGGCAGAAAATCTTCCACATACCGGTCTTCATGACATAGGTCGCCTTGGCAAAAGGCTGCTCACGAATGACGGCCGGGTTGTTCCACAGCGGTCGAATCTCCAAGAGTTCGACGCTCTGGCCGGACCACTTGAAGCCAAAATCAAGTTGCGCGCGCACATGCGGCGGCGGGCGCTTCCTATCGAGAAATGCGTTGACAGCGTTTTCAATTCTTCTGCGTTCGAGGTCGTTGAAAGTCATGACCGTATCCAACTCCTTCCGCGGTGCGATCAGCGCCCGCGTTTGCGCTCCGGTTCCACTGGCGCCGGGCAGCCGCCGTGCATAAGGTCGCGGTAGCCCATCACCAGGATCAGCGGCCGGCCGCTGCTGGTTTTGGAGAGCTTGCCCCGCAGCTCCACCCGCACCCGATCATTCTTCGGGAGCTCCCGCAGTTCAAACCCGAAGCGGGACCCGAGGGTGTCGGGAAAGACGATCTCATACGGCTTGCCGGTGTCGCATTCGGTGAACCCGGCGCCCTGCACGAGCTGGCCGCGGACGCGGAGGTCCGGCCCTCCGCTGGCGCAGCCCGCCAGCAGGAGCGAAACGCTGATGACACCCGTGATTGGTTTCATGGGACACTCCTTTGGCGATCCGTACGATAAAAAGAGACCGTGGCGCTGCATGATTCTCACGCGACCCAGTTCCCCAGCACCAGTTGCGTGAAGGCGAAGGTGTTGGTGAGAACATTGGGCGACGGTGACCGAGCGCAGATCGTGGGTGCGCCAGACGGTCCAGCCCCAGAAGACCCCGAAAACAGCGGCGCCTCCGAGCAGCGCGGGGAGCCCGCCCTCGTAGCGCACACCGGGCACCAGCGCAAGCGATCCGAGCCACCGTCCAAAAAGGGGCGCCACGCCGATGGTGACAGCGACCAGGATCACCGCCCCCGTCAGGAGCAGGCGGGGCTTTGGGTCGTCTTGATCGCCTGCGGACATCTACGAACCTTCCTCTTTTTCGTACGGATTGAATTCCGGATACAATTTTTCAGCACACTCCGGGCAAATCCCATGGCTGAATTCCACATCCGACCTTTCACGAACATAGGATTCAATGGGATGCCAATGGTCTTGTTCATCCCTGATTTTTTTACAAGAGGCGCAAACAGGCAGTATTCCCTCCAGATATTTCATTCTCTTCAGAAGGCCATGCGTGAAATGAATGATGACTGCACCGATGAGCACGATGAAGACACTTTCGAAGAGGGATTCCCTCCAATTGATGGGGGTCGGCACCGCTCCCAGGAACAAGGCCGGAATATCCATGACTTCATCCAGCCAGACGAGCAAAATGATGGAGGCAAAGGCTATGATTTCATAGAGAATCACGCGGTTGGCGACCGATTGTTTCTCAAGTATTTTCATTCTTTTTCCTTCGTATTTTCAGCATTCATGCTCTTTGAACGGGTCCGCAAAGTTCCGAATTCCTCATGTTGGATCCGTATAGTATGAATCAGGCCAACGTGCAAGGATTGCCGAAACACTTCGTCAACACTCGGTTGAATCGTGAATTTTCCTTCCACTTGCGGGACAGGCGCGGGACCGTAGAGGATCCGCTTGCGCTCCTTGCGGGTTTGCGTGTATCACCAACATGGAGGTGCCCTTTGAACTACGCATACCTGCATGGCTTCGCGTCGGGACCCAAGGCGACCAAGGCACTCGCCCTCGCCGAGGCGTTCGCCCAAAGGGACATCCGGCTGCACGTGCCGGATCTGAACGCGCCGGACTTCGCGCACCTGACGGTGTCGCGTTCGATGGCGGTGGTGGAGCGGCTCACCCGTGACGGCGGGCCGTGGAACCTCATCGGAAGCTCCATGGGCGCCCTCACGGCGGCCTTCTTCGCAGCCCGGCACCCGGAGCGCGTCCACCGCGTGCTGCTGCTGTGTCCGGCGTTTCACCTCGACAAACTGTTCCACGAGTCGCTGGGCCCCGAGGGCCTCCTGCAGTGGGAGGCCACCGGCGCCCACGAGTTCCTCGATGCGACGGGCAACCCCGCTCCCGTAAACTGGGAACTTTTCACGGACCTGTCCGGGTACGCATCGCTGCCGCCGGTGCTCCATCAGACCCACGTGATTCATGGCACACTCGACAGTTCGGTGCCCATCGCGTTCTCCCGGCGCTTTGCGGACACCTCCGACCTGGTGACCCTGCAGGAGATCGAGGACGATCACCGCATGATCGGCTCGACCCAGCTCGTCTGCGAGGCCGCCCTGAATTTCTTTACAAAAGTGTGAGGAAGGAAACGAGGATCACCTTGGGAGGAGCGCCGCCGAAGGAGACCATGGCCTTGCGCATGTCCCCTTCGCCGACCACGGCCTTGATCACACCGTCACCGAACTTGCCGTGACGGACGCGCTTTCCGGCGGAGAAGCCGTCGGCGGGTGCAGCCGGTTTGCGGCCGGCGGGTGATGCGGACGCCGGGGAGGCCGCCGCTGCCGCCGCTGCCCCGAGCGTGCCTGGCGCGGACGGCGCCGAAGGGGCCGGCCGCATGGAAGACTCCTGGGCATGGAACCGGCGGCGCGGCGTTTCGTCGTCGTCATCATCCCCGTCACGGAAGCGGCGACCGCCTGCGGAGCGGGAGTCTTGTCCGTTGAACGTCATGGCTGCCTGGGGCGGGGAATCGAACTGGATGCAGTCCCGCGGCAGCTCGTGCAGGAAACGCGAAGCCTCGGTGCGCATGACGTTGCCGTACATCAGCCGCGTGCGGGTTCGGGACAGGTGCACCTCGCGCCGGGCCCGGGTGATGGCCACGTAGGCCAGGCGGCGCTCCTCCTCGAGGTTGAGCTCCTCCTCGGCGCGCCGCAGGGGAAAGAGCCCCTCCTCCCAGCCCGGCAGGAACACGATGTTGAACTCCAGGCCCTTGGCGCTGTGGATCGTCATCAGCGTGACGCCGTCCTCGCCGTCGACCTGCTCGTCGTTGGTCAGCAGCGACACGTTGTCGAGCCAGTCGCGCAGCACGGCGTCTGGACGGTCCACCGCGAACTCCTGCATGGACTTGTGCAGCTCGTCGATGTTCTCCTTGCGGCCCAGATCCTCGTCCCCGGAGGAGTGCAGAAAACCCATCACGTCGGTGCGTTCGAGCAGCATCTCCAGCAGGTCGTGGGGCGCGATGATGCTGACCTGCTCCTGCAGATCCCTGACCAGGGAGATGAAGTCGGCCAGGCCCCGGCGCGCCATCGCCGACACCTCGTAGGTGCCCGTGGCGCAAAGGTCCCACAAACTAAGTTCCTTCTCCTTGGCCTGGGCGGCCAGCTTGTCCAGCGACACCGCCCCGATGCCTCGCGAGGGCGTCTTGATCGCCCGCAGGAAATCCAGATCCGAGGATGAGTTCACGGCCAGCCGCAGGTAGGACAGCACGTCCTTGATCTCGGCGCGCTCGTAGAACCGGGTGCCGCCCACCAGGCGGTAGGGAATCTGGGCGCGACGCAGCTCCTCCTCGAAGGGACGGCTCTGCGCGTTGACGCGGTACAGCACGGCCATCTCCGACAGCGGCGTGGCGGAGCGGCGCTGCTCCATCGTCTCCACGATCAGCCGGGCCTCGTCGCGCTCGCGCTCGTACACACAGAACCGCAGCGGCACGCCCGCATCGGCGGCCGTCCACAGGGTCTTGCCGTGCCGGGTCTGGTTGTTGGCGATCAGCGCCGAGGCCGCCGAGATGATGTTCCCGGTGGATCGGTAGTTCTGCTCGAGGCGGATCACGCGGGTCCCCGGAAACTCCTTCTCGAAGCGGAGCAGGTACTCGGGGTTGGCGCCGCGCCAGGAGTAGATCGACTGGTCGTCGTCGCCCACGACGCAGATGTTCCCCCGTCCCGACACCATGGCCCGCAGCATCGCGAACTGCGTCCGCGACGTGTCCTGGAACTCGTCGACGAGCACATAATCCCACAATTTGGGCAGGATGTCGGAGAGCTCGGCGACCTTCTCGATCAGGCCCGAGAAGTCGACGGCGTTGCAGGCGGCCAGGCGCTTCATGTACTCCGCAAAGATCGCGCTCTGCGGCCCGAACAACTTGTCCACGCGCTTGCCGCGGTAGGCCTCGAGGACCGACACCGTGGCCCGCACGTCCTTGGCGTCGTGGGAGAGGTTCCATTCCTTGAGCAGCTTGCGGATCAGCGCCTTCTGATCGTCGGCGTCATAGATCACGAAATCCCGCGACAGGCCGATCTGATCACCGTACAGGCGCAAAAGCCGTGCCGAGATCGAGTGGAACGTGCCGACCCACAGGTCCCGCCGCGGGCCGATCAGTTCGACCACGCGCTCGCGCATCTCGGCGGCGGCCTTGTTGGTGAACGTGACGGCCACGATCCGGTACGGCGGAACACCCGAGGCCACGATGTTGGCCAGCCGCCGGGTGAGCACGCGCGTCTTGCCCGATCCCGCGCCGGCAAGCACCATCAGGGGGCCGTCGATGCTCTCCACGGCCAGCTTCTGCGGCGGATTCAGGCCATCCACGAGGTTTTCGGTGACTTCATTCACAGTTTTGTCTTCCCCCGGCACCCAGGGTGCCCTGTGGACCCGGGACGGACCCTGTCGCACGCGAAGGTTATGGATGGAAAGCGGCGCGGTCTTCAAGCTGTTTCTGATAAAAAAAAACGCGGGACCCCGTACTCCAGGATCCCGCGTCAGGATTCAAACCGCGGCGAAGCGCCGCACAGGGGACGTGACTACATCATGCCGCCCATGCCGCCCATGCCGCCCATGCCGCCCATGCCGCCCATGCCGCCGCCTGCCGGCTCTTCCTTCTTGGGCTTCTCGACGATCATGGCCATGGTGGTCATCATCAGGCCCGCCACGGAGGCGGCGTTCTCCAGCGCGGAGCGCACGACCTTGGTCGGGTCGATGACGCCGGCCTTCACCAGGTCTTCGTACACATCGGTGGCCGCGTTGTAACCGATCGCGCCCTTGGACTCCTTCACGCGCTGCACGACGATCGAGCCGTCGACGCCGGCGTTGAAGGCGATCTGGCGCAGGGGTTCCTCCATCGCACGGCGCAGGATCGCGAGACCGATCTTTTCGCCGCCTTCGAGGGTCAGGTTGTCCAGCGAGCCCAGGGCCCGCAGCAGGGCCACGCCGCCGCCCGGGACGATGCCTTCCTCGGCCGCAGCGCGCGTCGCGTGCAGGGCGTCCTCGACGCGGGCCTTCTTTTCCTTCATCGCGGTCTCGGTCTGGGCGCCGACCTTGATCACCGCCACGCCGCCGACGAGGCGCGCCAGGCGCTCCTGCAGCTTCTCGCGATCGTAGTCCGAGGTGGTCCGATCCATCTGGACGCGGATCTCCTTGATGCGGGACTCGATGGTCTCCTTGTTGCCCTTGCCGCCGACGATGGTCGTGGTGTCCTTGTCGATGACCACGGAGTCGGCCGTGCCCAGCTGGGAGATCGTCAGGTTCTCGAGCTTGAGCCCGAGCTCTTCCATCACGGGCTCGGCGCCGGTCAGCACGGCGATGTCCTTGAGCATCTCCTTGCGGCGGTCGCCGAAGCCGGGGGCCTTCACCGCGCAGAAGTTGGCGCCGCGCAGCTTGTTGAGCACCAGGGTGGCCAGGGCTTCACCCTCGACGTCCTCGGCGATGATCAGGAACGGCCGGCCGCCGCCCTGCTGCACCACCGCCTGGAGCAGCGGAAGGAATTCCTTCATGTTGGAGATCTTCTTCTCGTAGACCAGGATCAGCGGCTTCTCGAACTCAACCTTCATGTTGTCGGGGTTGGTGATGAAATACGGGGAGAGATAGCCGCGATCAAACTGCATGCCCTTGACGGCGTCGAACGTGGTGTCGATGGACTTGGCTTCCTCGACGGTGATGACGCCTTCCTTGCCGACCTTGTCCATCGCCTGGGCGATGATGTCGCCGATCTCGCGGTCGCCGTTGGCCGAAATCGTGCCGACCTGGGCGATCTCACCGTTGTTCTGAATGGGCTTGGAGGACTCGCGGATGGCCTTGACGACCACTTCGACGCCCTTCTCGATGCCGCGCTTGACTTCCATGGGGTTGTGGCCGGCGGCGACCATCTTCACGCCTTCGCGATACAGCGCCTGGGCGAGAATGGTGGCCGTCGTGGTGCCGTCGCCGGCGATGTCGGAGGTCTTGGAGGCGACTTCCTTGAGCATCTGGGCGCCGAGGTTCTCGAACTTGTCTTCGAGTTCGATTTCCTTGGCCACGGACACGCCGTCCTTGGTCACGGTCGGGGAGCCCCAGGATTTTTCGATCACGACGTTGCGGCCCTTGGGTCCGAGGGTCACCTTGACGGCGTCGGACAAAATATTCACACCACGCAGAATCGCGGCACGAGCGGCTTCGTCAAAAAGGATTTCTTTAGCTGCCATGATATTCACCGGGTTCCTTTCATGAGAAAATGATCTGTAAATGGTTAACGAAAAAATGAAACAACATGTACAAACATGAAATACGTCAATGTTATCAACCACTTCGAATGCCAAGCCACCGAAGCTGACCGGAACGTAAACACGATTTTTTCAAAGGCAAGTGGTGGGTGCATTTTTTCTTTGCATCCTGAAGGATGGCTGTGGAAGATGCATGCCATGACCCATGATCCCCTTTTTCACGGCCTGAATTCCAGTGACATTGAAAAACTGCGGCAGGAAAACGGTTCCAACGCGCTGCCTCCCCCGCCGGTGAGGCGCTGGTACCAGATTCTCGGCGCGGTGGTCAACGACAAGACCATCTGGATTCTCTCCGCCGCCGCGGCCATCTCCGTGGCCATCTCGGTGATCCGTGGCGAGAACGTGTTCGAGGGTGTCGGCATCCTGCTGGCCGTGTGCATCGCCGTGGGCGTCGGCTTCGCCAGCGAGTTCCGCAGCTCCAGGGCGTTCCAGGCGTTGCTGGCCGAGAGCGACCGCATGAAGATCAAGGTCGTGCGCGACGGCAAATTCCATGTGATCCCGGCCGACGAGCTGGTCGTGGGTGACCTCGTGCTCATGGAGACCGGCGACAAGGTGCCCGCCGACGGAGCCGTGGTCAAGACGGTGGAACTTTCCTTCGACACCTCCACGATCACCGGCGAGAGCGCGTCCACGACCGCCGAGCTCCAGACCCCTGTCTACCGGGGCTTCACGGTGCTCTCCGGCGAGGGGGCCATGATCGTGACCGCCGTGGGCCAGGCCACCGAGATGGGAAAGATCCGCGACGCGCTGGCCACCGCCCCCGAGCCCACCCCGTTGCAGGAGCGTCTCTCCGAGCTGGCCGACCGCATCGGCCTGGGCGGCACCATCGCCGCGGCGGCGATCTTCCTTGCATTGTTCATGCGCAGCGTGGTCCTCGGCGGCATCGACCTGATATCGCCGGAATGTCTACAGAGCGTCCTCAACGCCTTCATCGTGTCGGTCACCATCGTGGTCGTGGCCGTGCCCGAAGGCTTGCCGCTGGCCGTCACGCTGAGCCTGGCCCTGAACATGCGGCGCATGGCCAGGGACAATATTCTCGTGCGCACGCTGGCCGCCAGCGAAACACTGGGATCGGTCACCATCATCGCCTCGGACAAGACCGGCACCCTCACCCTCAACCGGATGCGGGTCTCCTCCCTGTGGACCGTCGAGAGCGGCGAGGAGCCTGCCGTGGGCAAGTGCCTCCGTGGCCAGGACGACCAGTTGTTTCAATATTTGATGGCGGCTAATTCCACGGCCCATCTTGAGGAAAAGGGCGGCGGCCGCTTCGACTACATCGGCAATCCCACCGAGGGCAGCCTGCTGTTCCATCTTCACGACTGTGGCCATGACTACATCAACATCCGCGACAGCGTCACCGTGCTGGGACGCCGCTCATTCAGCTCCGCGCGCAAGATGATGTCCACCCAGGTGGCCTGGGACGACCAGCGGTCCGTGCTTTTGGTCAAGGGCGCGCCCGAGCGCATCCTCGAGCGCTGCGTGGACTGCGCGAGCTCTCTCGAAGCTGCGCGGATTCCGCTGGCTCAGACCCGCGGGGAGCTCGATCGCATCCTGAACCAGGCCGCCTCGAGGG
>PHAZ01000189.1 GCA_002841825.1 Deltaproteobacteria bacterium HGW-Deltaproteobacteria-22
GCGAGAAGGGCCCGATCTTTCCTGCCGCCGAGGTTCAACTATGACCGTCGACACCTCCGTGACCCTGGCCGGCATCCCCCTGAAGAACCCGATCATGACCGCGTCGGGGACCTCCGGTCACGGACTCGAGCTGGCGCCCTTCTTCGAGCTTTCCATCCTGGGGGCCTTCGTCACCAAGGGGGTCTCCATCGCCCCGCGCGCGGGCAACGCGCCACCCCGGCTGCAGGAGACGCCCGCGGGGCTGCTCAACGCCATCGGCCTTGAGAATCCCGGCGTGCCGGCCTTCTGCGCCCAGGCCCTCCCCGGGCTTTCGGCCCTGGGGATTCCGATCATCGTGAACTGCTTCGGCGAGGACCCCGAGAAGACCGTGGCCGCCGTGGAGGCCCTCTCCCGCGAGCCCGCCGTGACGGCCCTGGAACTGAACGTCTCGTGCCCCAACGTCAAGGCCGGCGGCATCGCGTTCGGCACCGATCCGGCCGTGCTGCGGCCTCTGGTGGAGGCCTGCCGCCGGGTCTGCCCCAAGCCCCTGCTCGTGAAACTGTCGCCCAACGTCACCTCCATCGTGGCCATGGCCGCGGCCGCCCTCGAGGGAGGCGCCGACGGCCTGACCTGCGTGAACACCCTGCTGGGCTGCGACGTCGACGTCCGGCGCCGGCGGTTCCTGCCGGGCCCCGGGCGCGGCGGGCTGTCGGGACCCGCGACGCTGCCGGTGGCCCTGCTCAAGGTCGCCGAGGTGCACCGGGCCTTTCCGAAGACGCCCATCATCGGCGTGGGCGGCATCCGCCGCGGCGAGGACGTGCTGAAGTTTTTGCTCGCGGGCGCCACCGCCGTGCAGGTCGGCACCGCGATCCTGATCGAACCGACCGCCCCTGTCCGCATCCTGCGGGAATTCATTGAATTGTGCGAAGAACTCAACATCCAGCGTCCCGCCGAGGTGGTGGGAACAGCCACCGTGGGTTAAACATGCGCAAAGAAGACCTCATCATCACCATCGACGGCCCTGCCGGATCCGGCAAGAGCACCATCGCCAACCAGCTCGCGGACCAGCTCGGCGGGCGCAGGCTGGACACCGGCGCGATGTACCGCGCCTTCGCCTTCGAGGCTGTCTCCCGCGGCATCGAGGAGCACCCGCGGGAGTTGATCCACCTGGCCGCGTCGTTCACCCTCTCCATCGACGCCGACGGTCGGATGTTCGTGGGTGAGAAGGACGTCACCGACGCGATCCGCACGCCGGACATCTCCTCCTGGGCCAGCAAGATCAGCGTCATCCCCGAGGTGCGCTCCGCCCTGGTGCCCATCCAGCGGCGGCTGGCCCTGCCCGGTCCCACCGTCACCGAAGGCCGCGATCAGGGCACCGTCGTGTTCCCGGACGCGCCGGTGAAGTTCTTCCTGACCGCCAGCCCCGAGGCCCGCGCCCGCCGCCGCCACGAGGAACTGACCGCCAAGGGCACCACGATCTCCTTTGAGCGCGTCCTGGCCGACCAGATCGAGCGCGACGCCCGCGACGAGAACCGCGCCGTGGCCCCCCTCAAGCGCGCCGCCGACGCGATCCTGGTGGACACCACCGAGATGACCATCGCCCAGGTCGTCGACTTCCTGATGGAGAAGATCAACGCCGTCATCGACTGAGCCGGGAACCGCGGAAGAAGAAGAAGAAAAAGAAGGGGAAAAGAAGAGTTTTACCACGGAACACGCGGAACACGCGGAAGGGGACGGAAGGGGCGGCCCGGAAGAAGTCGGACATGTCGGACGGGTCGGACGGGTCGGACATGTCGGACCGGGCCGCCCGGGAGAAGAAGAAGACTCCGCGACTGGGGGAGCGCGTTCGGGGTGCCCGCCACCGGGCGAAAGAGAAGAACCAGAAATCACAGAGAAGCCGCCGGTGATGACCGGTCATGGCGATCATAGCCGTGACCGGACTCCCGCGGATGGGACGGCCGGATTTTGCGCCAAAGCTGACTTCCCAGGCGACCGGCGGCCGGACTTGGCGTACAAGCTGACTTCATGGGTGACCGGCGGCCGGATTTTGCGCAAAAGTTGGAATCCCGGGCGGTCGGCGGCCGGACTTTGCGTAAAAGTTGGAATCCTGGGCGGTCGGCGGTCGGACTTTGCGTAAAAGTTGGAATCCTGGGCGGTCGGCGGTCGGACTTTGCGTAAAAAGTTGGGTTCCCGGGCGACCGCCGGCCGGATTTTGCGCCAAAGCTGATTTCCCAGGAACCTGGCGGCCGGACTTTGGGAAAAAGTTCGGAGTCCTTGAACATGGCAGGGAAATTCCGGTCGCAAATTCGTTTCCCGTGGTCCGATCTTTTCTATTTGACACGGCCTTTCGCTTTCGATAAATAACCCGTACGCGCTCTCAGGCAGCGGACCGTCAATTTCCATCAGGGAAAGGCGGTTTCCCTCAGGATTCTCCCGGCATGGTGCCCGAAAGATCCCCCAGCTCTGCGTTGTCTGAGCCTGCGAAGAAAGGCCCCGACACATGAGTATTCCGTTCTCCCAGATCGCCCCCGAACCCAAAGCCAACGCCGCCCTGCTCGTGGCCGATGCCGTCGACCGCAGGCGTCCCGACGACGCCACCGCCGGGACCCTCACGAAGCTGGTCCGCAACGACGCCGCAGCGGTCGTCGAATCCACCGTGCCCAAGCACGAGAAGGAACTGACCGCCGGGATCGACTTCCGCGACCGGCAGCGTGACGCCGCCTACACCGCGACGTGCCTGATGACCGAGTCGTACACCGTGCTGCCGGGCGACCCGGAGCGGCAGAAGAAGGCCACCACGCTCTACAACAAGCTCGTCCCGGACACGTTGGCGTTTTTATCCGGCTCCATGCACGCAGAGAGCACGATTCTCAACGAACGTCTGGCGTACCTCGAGTCGGCCGAAGGCGCCGCGCTGGTGTCCGCGCTGGGCCTCGGAGAGTTCGTGGCCACCCTGAAGGAGACCATGGCTGCGTTCGAGGCCGCGCTGGCCGCCCGCGCCGACAAGAAGGAGGCCCGCCCCGAAAACCTGTACACCGCCGGCGCCCGCCTCGACCGCAGCCTGCGCGCCCTGTACGCCTACCTCGTGGCCATGGAGTCCGCCGACTACGCCCGCGAGTGCTTCTCCGACCTCCTGCCCCTTCTGGCCTCGGCCCGCGCCGCCGCCACCCGCCGCGACAAGCCGACCCCCGTCACCCCCGCGCAGTAGGACAAAGGGGCGGCCCGGAAGAAGTCGGACGGGTCGGACATGTCGGACATGTCGGACCGGGCCGCCTGGGAGAAAGCAACTGACCGCAAGGCCGTTACGGTCCGTTCACGGGTCCGTGTATCCGCGAGCGTCCAGACGCCCCTTCCGCCCCTTCCGTGTGTTCCGTGGTAAAAACTCTTCTTCTCTTCTTATCTTCTCTTCTTCTTCTTCCGCGGTTCACCAGTTGAGACTGATGCCGGCGTCGAGCACCACGATGATGGAGTCGTAGGTGACCGCCCTGGGGCGGCCCCAGGTGACGTCCAGATCCTCGGTGCCCAGGGACTGGGCCCCCAACCCGGCCCGGGCGTACAGGCGCAGGACCCGCCAGGGTGACCAGCTCAACCCGGCGCCAAGGGCCGCCTGCAGCAGGTGACCGCCGGCCACCTCCCCGCGGGAGAGCAGGCCGGCCTGTCCGTGGACCCAGAGCGTGGTCTTCAAGCTTCGGCGGGAGGCGAAGGTGTACTCCAGCCCCAGGTACGGCCCGGCGCCATCCACGTCTGCACTGCCGAGCAACCCGGAGACGGAGCAGCCCAGGGTCAACTCCAGGGGAACCGTCGCGTAGATGAAACTGACGCCAAAAACGAAGCTCTGCATGCTGATCCAGTCAAAGTCCGGGCCAGGGCGATAGTACGGGATCTCCTCGTTCACCGTCTTTCGTGTGAGAAGCGCCGTCGCGTTCAGGGTCCCCATGAAGAAGGCGCCGTTGCGCGGGGGTTCCGGGCGCCAGGGCTCCAGGGTACCCTGCTGGCCCAGCCAGGAGAGGGTCCGCGAGACCGCCCGGTCCTCCGACGTGGGCCCGTCGTTGGTGAAGCCGACGTGCCGCAGAAGGAACCGTGTTCGCCCGAGATGGCGCCGGGTCCGCCCGTCGAAGACGTCCGCCGTCACGGCGTATTTCCTGGCCGTTGGCAGGGAGTACGTCTGCACCTGGGCCTTTTCGTAATCGAGCGCGTGCAGCCGAAGGATGTAATCCGCGTCACAGGTCGGGAGCTCGCCCTCCGTGATCCGCGTCACCCGGTAGCCCCGATGCCGTAGCACCCGGATCACGCGTTCACTCACAGCCCCGGGGTTTCGTGCGCTCTTCACCGGCGTCGCCCCGTCGCCGGTCGCCAGCACTGCGATGGAGGCCCCCTGTGGCAGGGTCATTCCCGATGGCCTGGCGTGCAACGTCTTCGCGGAGTACCGGGGCACCTCGGCGCAACCCACTGTCGAAAGCCAGGCGAGCAACAGGGACATGACGATGAACCGCATGACGAAGCGAGCCTCCTTCCATGGGAGCATATCATCAAAATCACCCTGCACCATCCGACAAGTCACAGCTTGTACGCCAAGTCCGGCGCAGTAGGGACAAAACAAAGAAGATCACCACGGAACACACGGAACACATGGAGCAGGAAAAGACCACTGGCTCTTCCCCTTCCGCGTGTTCCGCGTGTTCCGTGGTAAAAACTCTTCTTCTTTTCTTATCTTCTCTTCTTCTTCTTCCGCGGTTCCCCGCTCAGTCCGCGAACAGCGCGCGGATGAAACCGTCGCCCTGCAGCAGGCCGAAGCCGCCCGCGAGGGCGCTCTGCTCGTCGTAGCGCTCGACGGCGTCGGGGGTCATGCCCGGCTTGTAGATGAGGAACGGGACGGGGTCGTGGGTGTGCGTGCGCAGGGCGCAGGGCGTGGGATGATCGGGCAGCACCGCCAGGGCCACGGGCTCGGACATCTTCGCGGTGGCCTCCATGATGGGCCCCACCACGCGGGCGTCGAGGGCCTCGACGCACTGGAGCTTGAGGTGGGCGTTGCCCTCGTGGCCGGCCTCGTCGGCGGCCTCGATGTGCAGGTAGACCAGGTCCACGTCGCGGATGGCCTCCAAGGCGGCGGCGACCTTGCCCTCGTAGTTGGTGTTGAACAGCCCCGTGGCGCCCTCGACGTGGATCACGCGGAAGCCCGCGTACTTGCCGATGCCGTGGAGCAGGTCCACCGCGGAGATGACCGCGCCGGTCCTTCCGAACAACTCCTGGTAGGTCTTCATGCGGGGCTTGCGGCCCGCCGACCACGGCCAGATCGAGTTGGCGGGGTCCTTGCCCGCTGCGATGCGCTTGAGGTTGATCGGATGCGTGGCCAGGAAGTCCTGGGAGCGGACGATGAGGTCGCGCAGCAACTGGGCGGTGACCTTCCCCTTCTCGCTGGTGGCCTCGGGCAGCACGTCCCGCCAGGGGGTGCCAGGCACGTCGTGGGGCGGCGTCAGTTTCAGGCCGTTGTCGCCGCCGCGGATGACCAGCAGGTGCCGGTAGGACACGCCCGGATGGAACCGCAGCCCGTCGCGGGCCAGCTCCTCGTTGAGGGCGGCGATGAGTTCCCGGCCCTCCCCGGTGGGGATGTGGCCGGCCGAGTGGTTCTTGATGCGGTCGCCCTCGAGGCAGATCAGGTTGCAGCGCATGGCCAGATCATCGGCTTCGAGCTCCACGCCCATGGCGGCGCCCTCGAGCACGCCGCGGCCCTCGTACACGGCCTTCACGTCGTAGCCGAGCACCGCGAGGTTGGCCACCTCCGAGCCCGCCGGCATGTCGTCGGGCACGGTCTTGAGCATGCCGCTGCGACCCATCGCAGCCAGCCGGTCAATGTGGGGCTTGCGGGCCGCCTGCAGGATCGTCTTGTTCCCCAGTTTTTCGATGGGGAGGTCCGCCATGCCGTCGCCGAGAATGATGATGGTTTTCATTTCGAATACTTCTCCTGCAGGAGGGTCTTGAAGGCCGGGTAGTCGTTCTCCAGCGGGGAGACGAACTCTTCCTTGTCGTCGAGGTTCTGCAACGACGGGGGCAGCTCCGGATCGAAGCCCAGCAGCTCGCGGATCTTCTCCGGGAACTTGGCCGGGTGCGCGGTCTCGATGGAGACGCACAGCCGGTCGCGGTCCTCGGCGTGGGTATCGAGGTGGCGGGTGAGGCCCGCCCAGGCGACGGCGCCGTGGGGCTCCAGCACCAGCTCGTGGTCCCTCCAGGCCGAGCGGATGGTCTCCTCGGTCTGCGCGTCGGTGACGCTCACGGCGTACATCTCGCGGCGGATCTTCTCCAGGTCCGCGGGCTGGTGGATCACGCCCTTCTCGTCCATGACGCCGCCGTACATGGCGATCAGCCGAGCGACGTTGCTCGGATGGCCCACGTTCATGGCGGAGGAGATGCAGTTGCGCGAGGGCGCGATGACGTGGTACTCGCCGTTCTCGCAGTAGAGCGGGAACTCGTCGTTCTCGTTGGTGGCGACGACGAACCGGTGCACGGGGAGGCCCATCTGCTTCGCGATGAGTCCGCCCATGAGGTCGCCGAAGTTGCCCGACGGCACCGACAGGATGATCTCCTCGCCGGGATCGCGCGCAAGTTTGGCCCAGGCATGGAAGTAATAGACCGCCTGGGGCAGCAGGCGGCCGATGTTGATGGAGTTGGCCGAGGACAGTTCCAGATGGTCCAGCTCGCGATCGTTGAAGGCCATCTTCACCAGCGCCTGGCAGTCGTCGAACTTGCCGTCCAGGCTCAGCACGCGGATGTTGCGGCCCAGGGTGGTCATCTGCTTGCGCTGGCGGGCGGTGACCTCGGTGGTCGGGAAGAGCACCACGACCTCGATGTTGTCCAGCCCGTAGAAGGCGTTGGCGATGGCCGAACCGGTGTCGCCCGAGGTCGCCGTCAGGATCAGCAGCCTGCGGTTCTCCTTCTTCAGGTAGTGCTGCATCAGCCGGCCCATCATGCGCGCGGCGAAGTCCTTGAACGAGGCCGTGGGGCCCTGGTCCAGGCGCATCACGAAGCGGCGGCCGTCCACCGGCTCCAGGGGCACGGCGAAGTCGTAGGCGTCATCGACCAGGCGCCGCAGCTCGTCGGCGGGGATCTCGTCGGCCAGGAACTTGTGGAGCACGGCATAGGCGATGCCCGGGTAGTCCATGGCCTTGAGCGCCTCGAGTTCGTCCGGGGAGAACACAGGGAAGGTCTCGGGCATGTACAGGCCGCCGTCGTCGGCCAGCCCCTTGAGCAGCGCGGTTCCAAAGTTGACCTTTTCGGCTTTGAGGTTCGTCGAGTAGTACTTCATTGATTTTCTCTCCAGGGAAACGATTTTCTCTCCGGGAAACGGGCTCAGACCGGGTTTCTCAGCAGCGCCGAGGAGGCGCCTCCGGCGGAGTATTCGGGGGTGGTGTGCACGACGGCCTTCCCGTCGAGGACGCCCAGGGCGCAGTCGAGGTCGCGGATCACGTCGTCGGGATGCTCGGCGCCCACGGAGAGGCGGATCAGCGTGGACGGGATCGCGGCGAGCTTGCGGCCCTCCTCGCCCTGCTGGGAGTGCGTGGAGATCGCCGGGATGGTCGCCACCGACTTGATGCGGCCCAGATCCGTGGCGCGCCAGATGCGGGTGAACGCATCGAAGACGTCCCGGGTGGCCTGGGCGCCGCCCTTGACCTCGAAGGACATCAGGTGGCCGTAGCGGTTGACCGGCTTGCCGTACAGTTCGTCGTGCTCGGCGTCGACCAGGAACATGTACTTGCTGGCGACCGTATGCAGCGGACAGGACTCCAGGCCGAGGTAGTTGACCTTCTCGATGCCCTTGTGCTGCTCGAGGAACTGGGCGACCTTCATGGTGTTGCGGGACATCACGTCCATCTTCATGCGCAGGGTGCGGACGTCGTTGATGATGAGGATGCACTGCTGCGGCGTGAGGTTGGGGCCGTTGTCGCGAGCCGGCAGCATCTTCAGGTACGCGCAGAAGTCGGCCTTGAGTGCGTCGTTGTCGACCTTGCACGGGATGTTCTTCTTCGCGATGATCGCGCCGGCGACGCCGAAGCCGCTGGTGCACAGGGACTTGGTCACGCTCTGGATCACGATGTCCGCGCCGTGGGCCAGCGGACGCATGAGCGCCGGAGAGGCCACCGTGGCGTCGACGATCATCGGGATGCCGTGCTTGTGCGCCAGGGCCGCGACCTTCTCGAGGTCGAAGAAGGCCAGCGTGGGATTGCTGGGCATCTCGCCATACAGGAATCGCGTGTTCTCGTCGATG
>PHAZ01000190.1 GCA_002841825.1 Deltaproteobacteria bacterium HGW-Deltaproteobacteria-22
CGACGCCGACGTGGTCATCCCCATCCCTGACTCGGGCATCGCCGCAGCCATCGGTTACGCGCGGCAATCCGGGATTCCCTTTGGTCTGGGACTGATCCGCAGCCACTATGTCGGCCGCACCTTCATCGAACCTTCCCAGAGCATCCGGTCCTTCGGAGTCAAGCTCAAGCTCAGCCCGGTGCGCGAGGTGCTCGCCGGAAAGCGCGTGGTGGTCGTCGACGACTCGATCGTGCGCGGCACCACCAGCCGCAAGATCATGCAGTTGATCCGGAGCGCAGGCGCCTCGTCGATTCATCTCCGCATCTGCTCGCCACCGGTCACGAACTCCTGCTTCTACGGCATCGACACCCCGACCCGCGAGGAGTTGATCGGAGCGCAGAAGTCCCCCGCCGAGATCGGCGCCTTCGTCACAGCGGACACGCTGGGCTACCTTGGACACGACAACCTGCTGGCATCCGTCTCGGATCCCGACGCCAGCCGGCACTACTGCACCGCCTGCTTCTCGGGGCGCTATCCCGAGGATCCGCATGCCCGTGCCCACCTGGAGCTGCCCTCGGTGCCCTCCCCCGACCGGTCGAATCATGGATGAGCAGACCTTCTCATGCGAGGACACGGCGACCGCCGTCCGGGTGTTCGGCGGCAACAACGCCCACCTGAACATGCTCGAAGCCGAGTTTGGTGTCACCTGCAGGGTCTGGGGCCCCAGCGTGGCCATCAGCGGCACCGGTGACGCCGTGCAGAAGTGCATGCGCATCCTGGAGCGCCTTCGGCAGCTCTCGACGCGGGGCGAGGGTCTTCAGGCGCAGGATGTCCGCCTCATCATGCGGGAGTTCCTCACCGATCCGCCCGAAGCCGGGGCCGGAAAGGCCGCCCCCATCCTGACCCACACGGCGACCCGCCGTTCCGTCGTGCCGCGCACGCTCCACCAGCGTGAGTACGTCGCAGCGATGAACGCCGCCGATCTCGTGTTCGGCATCGGTCCGGCCGGCACCGGCAAGAGCTACCTTGCGATGGCAGTGGCCGCCGCGCGCCTGCTGGATCACCGTGTCCAGCGCATCGTGCTCACGCGGCCGGCCGTCGAGGCCGGCGAGAAGCTCGGCTTCCTGCCAGGCGACCTGGAGCAGAAGGTCAACCCCTACCTCCGGCCGCTGTATGACGCCCTCCATGAGATGGTCGATCCGGCGCGGGCCCGGGCGATGATGTCCGACGGCAGCATCGAGGTCGCACCCCTGGCCTTCATGCGCGGCCGTACGCTCAAGCATTCCTTCGTCATCCTGGACGAGGCACAGAACACCACCAGCGAGCAGATGATGATGTTCCTCACACGGCTGGGAGAGGGATCGACCTGCGTGGTCAACGGCGACATCACCCAGATCGACCTGCCACCGGGCAGGACCTCCGGCCTCGTGCAGGCCCTCTCGATCCTGCAGGGAGTCCCCGGCATCTCCGTGGTCCAATTCACCCAGGCCGACGTGCTGCGGCATCCCCTGGTCCAGCGGATCGTGGCGGCCTACGAGCGTCATGCCGCCCTCGGACGGACGGCCCCGGAGGAGAGACAACCTTGAGCGCGACCCTGTCCCCGCCCCCGGTGGCCCTCATCGTCGACGACGAGGCCAACCTCCGCATGGTGCTTCGCACCCAGTTGCAGTTCGCAGGGTATGTCTGCCACGCGTGCGCCGGCGGCCAGGACGCCCTCGCGACCCTCAAGCGCGTGGGACCGGTGGACGTGATCCTCACGGATCTGCGCATGCCCGGCATGGACGGTTTCACCCTGCTCACGCGTATCCGCCAGCTCGATCCCGTGCTGCCGGTGATCATCCTCACGGCCTTCGGAACCGTCGGCAACGCCGTGGAGGCCGTCAAGGCGGGCGCCTTCGACTACATCGAGAAGCCCTTCGACCGGGACCGCCTGCTTCAGACTCTGGCCAAGGCCGTGCTGACGGTCCGCAAGCTGCGCGCGTCGGCCTCCTGGGTGGACTCCCAGGAGCCGTCCGGCCGCCACGGCATGCTGGGCCGGAGCCCCCAGATCCAGCTTCTGTTCCGCGTGCTCGAGCGCGTCGCGCAGGGCGCCTCCACAGTGCTGCTGCAGGGCGAGAGCGGCACGGGAAAGGAGCTTGCCGCACAGGCGATCGTGCAACTGAGCGACCGCAGGGACATGCCGTTCGTCCGCGTCAACTGTGCCGCCATTCCGGAGAGCCTCATGGAGTCGGAGTTCTTCGGTCACGAGAAGGGGGCCTTCACCGGGGCGGTCTCAGAGCGTCCCGGCCGCTTCGAACTGGCCCACCAGGGCACGCTGCTGCTTGACGAGGTCGGAGAGATTCCCCTCCCGATGCAGGCCAAGCTGCTGCGGGTGCTCCAGGAGGGCGAGTTCGAGCGCGTAGGAAGCTCGCGGATGCGCAAGGTCGATGTCCGCGTCCTGGCCTCGACCAACCGCAGCCTCACGGACATGGTCGCACAGGGGAGGTTCCGCGAGGATCTGTTCTACCGGCTCAACGTGGTGCCCATCCAGCTGCCGCCGCTGCGCGAGCGCAAGGGAGACATCCCCCTTCTGGTGCAGGCGTTCTTCGACAAGCAGAAAAAAAAGATCAACCGCCCGGAGCTCATGCTCGACGACGCGGTGGTCGAGCGCCTGACGAGCCACCTCTGGCCGGGGAACATCCGCGAACTTGAAAATCTCATGGAGCGGCTGGCGCTGCTCGCAGAGGGACCCAGCGTCTCCCTGACCGACCTGCCTTCCGAGTTTGCAGCCCCCGCAGCAGGTGTGGTACAGTCCGAGATGGAGTGGTCCGAGAGCGGTCTTAAGGATCTGGTTCGAAGAGAAACCAGCCGCATCGAGCGGGACCTGATCGTCAAGGCCCTGCAGAACACGGACGGCAACGTGACCCGGGCTGCCCAGTTGTTGCGTATCAGCCGCAAGGGACTTCAACTGAAGATGAAAGAACTGGGACTGCGTGATGACCTCGAAGAGACCTGAGACGCCGCTGGGCCGGGCACGCACCTGCTCGAAACTGGCCATCCCGGTGCCCCCCACCCACCTGAAACTGTGCCCGGTGTGCCACCGGAACTATCCGCCGGAAGCCGAGGCCTGCGAGGTCGACGGAAACCGCCTGCACCGCGTCTGCCTGGCTCCCGTGCTCCCGCAGGCAGGAACGATCGTCGGCAGCTTCGAGCTGCAGTCACGCATCGCACCGGGGATCTGCTCCGAGGTCTGGGAAGGCGTCCGCCGCAGCGATGGCCGCAGGGTCATCCTCAAGCTGCTGCGCTTCCTCACCAACGACCTCGAGGCTGTCCGGGACCTGTGTTCGCGGTTCTTCCGCGAGGCCACCGCCGTCTCGGCCATCGGTCACCCCAACATCGTGGCCCTGCTGGATCACGGCCTGGATGCGGAAACCGGGCAGGCCTTTCTCGTCTTTGAACATCTCACCGGCGAGACGCTTATCTCGGCCCTGAAGCAATGGTCGATGCCCAGGGACTTGATGATCGGGCTCGACGTCGCGATCCAGATCACCGAAGGCATGAGGCAGGTTCATTTACTGGGAATCATCCACCGGGACCTCAAGCCGGCCAACGTGTTCCTGGAGGCTTCCCCCGAAGGGCCCCGCGTGAAAATCCTCGACTTCGGCCTGGCCAAGATCCGCAACACGCCCCACCTGGCCACGCTCACGCGCGAAATGATGTACGGCACGCCGGCCTACCTGTCGCCCGAGCAGGCCCGCGGCGAGGAGCCGGATGAGGCCACCGACATTTATTGCATGGGTGTGTTGATGTTTGAACTGTTCACGGGAAAATTACCCTTTAACGGCAAGCCCATGCATATGATTCTGGCACACATGCAAAAGGCGCCGCCGGATCCCGCCCGGGTCCATCCTGGGCTGTCCCCGGAGCTCTCCAGGATCATCCTGAAGTGCATGCAGAAAGAAAAATCGCAACGATATCCCGATATGTCCCAACTCCAGAAAGCCCTGCGGGACTTCGCAGCGTCCACTTTCGGCAACCAACCCTGAAAAAAATGTCCGAACCGGGCGTATCGTGGTCCTGTATTAAATTATCTATTTCCCGGATCCCCTGAACAACGGTTCACGACCGTATCATTTTTTCACAGGTTCCAGTGAACCAAGCCCCTTGCAGCATTCATTATTCGCGACCGCACGGCGTTGGCATGGCTATTGCACTGTTGCCGGGCGCTTCAGACCTGACGTCTGATCCTGAAGGAGACGAAAGCCATGACCCTTACTTCTCTGTTTTTCGCCCTGTCCATTCTGACCGCCCCGAACCCGCAAGCTGCCGAGGAAATCTCGGAGTACGACGGCCCCATGGAGATCGTGACGCCTCCGGCCATGCCTTCTTCGACCTGTGGCGCTCCCGTTGCGCCAGGATGCGGACGCACGGCCACCGTTCAGTTCTGCCGCCTGCAGCCCTGTCCGGCCAACTTCCCCTGCTACCGCAACGCGCAGACCGCCCCCGTTCCGCCCGAGTTCGCCCTCATGCCGGCCCCGCCGCGCATCTACAAGAATCCGCGCATCGAGCGCCCCTTCGGCGTGAACTTCAACTATGCCGGTCCGGCCCTCTTCGGCGTCTCCCTGACGCACTTCATCACGCCCACACTTCAGCTCGAAGCCGGCATCGGACCGATCACGCGCTTCTTCGGCGGCACCTACCACTTCGGCGGCGAGCAGGCCAGGAAACTGTGGACCCCGTATGCCGGGCTCTCCGTGGTGGACTTCATCAACGGCATCGATGACGGTGACAACCCGATGTTCGCGGTGTACGTCCCCTTCGGCGTGCAGTACAGCGGCCGCGGCGGCATGACCTTCTCCATCGAAGGCGCCTGGGCCCACATCAGCGGGACCGACGGAGAGTCCATCGACGTCCCCTGGTTCGGCATCAAGATCGGCTACCGCTTCTGAGCTTTCTCCCCAGCCCTGCGCAGATTTTTTCAGAAATGTCAATTAAAAGTGGAAAGCAAAGTAGAACGAATACGTGTGGATGCTGACATCGGTGAAGTCGGTCGAGAAGTCACCGACGTCGGCACCGGTGCTCGTGAAGCCGATGACATATTCGGCGCCGAAGCTCAGGTTGCGGCTGATGTAGTATTCCGCGCCCAGCGTACCGTAGAGACCGAAGCCGGTGATGTCGACGTCATCCTGGCCCTCTTCGGCGAGGGTGCCCTTGTAGAAGCCGAACATGCCGCCGGCGTACACGGAGACCTTGCCGGAGGTGATGAAGTGGTACTGCACGCCGCCGCCCAGGCCGAACATCGTGTAGGAGTCCTCGTTGCCCTCGGCGTCGCGGGTGGTGGTCTGGAACTGGAAGGCGCCGCGCACGGCCAGCTTCTCGTTCAGGTAGTATCGTCCACCGATGCCATACTGGGCCAACGCGTTCATCGGATTCATGTTGTCGTCGGGAGACACGGCCAGGAACGCGCCGGAGGTCAGGCCGCCGTTGGCGAAGCCGCCGAACGAGAACATCAGGGACTTGGTGCCGGCAGCCAGTGGCGTGTCGCCCGAGGGAGCCACTTCTTCAGCCGCCGCGGGGGTGGCCGCCGGGGTGGAGGACGTCGTGGAGGACACGCTCTCGGTGGGGACGGGCTGCGAAACTTCTTCGGTGGCCGTCTCGGTTGTGGACTCGGGATCCTGCGCAAACGCCGGGGTCGCGAAGAAAGCACACAGCGCGGTGATGAAGACAAAACGGTTAAACATTTCCTATACTCCTTGAAAGATTGGTTTGTGCCGTCATTGGCATCGGGTTGTAGATAACGGAAACGGCGGAAAACCGCAACACCAAAAAAAGCGATTTCCGTCGTCTCCACCATGAATCGGGGATGCTCAAGTCCGTACCGGATGTGCTAGTCTGTGGTGCTCCCTGCGGAGGTGTCCCCGATGCGATTCTGTTCGATGTCCACCTTTTCCTGCCTGGCCCTGGCCGTCCTGCTCGCGACCGGCGGATCCCTGATGCTCCTGCGCCCGGCCACCGCCCGCGCCGGCGATCCGCCACCGGCCACGACCGAAAAGCCCCCGACAGCCACGCCTGCGCCGCTGCCCGCGGCCACGCCCACGACCGACGCCACCGCCCCGGCCGAGGAGCCGGACTGCGACGGCGCCGACCTCAAGGGGGAGACCTGCCAGTCGCTCGGCTTCTCCGGAGGCACCCTCGGGTGCAAACCCGAGAAGGAGTTCGACTTCTCCGCCTGCTTCAAGTGCGGAAACGACATCGTCGAGCCCGGTGAGGACTGCGAGACCAAGCGCCCGATCACTCTGTCCTGCAACTCCACCGGTTATCCGGGAGGAACCCTCGGCTGCCGCGCCGACTGCACGTTCGACACCTCCGGCTGCAACCGCTGGAGCCAGCTCTCGGTGGGCAGGCACCACGCCTGCGGACAGGCCTCCGACGGAGCCATCTGGTGCTGGGGCAACAACGGATCCAACCAGCTTGGCACGCCTGCGGGCGCGCTCTCGACGGTCCCTGTGGCCGTGGCCCGCCTGGGAACCGAGATCCTGGCCTTCACCGCCGGAGCCGAGCACACCTGTGCGGTCAAAAAGAACGGCTCCGTCTGGTGCTGGGGCAACAACACGACCGACGGCCGCCTCGGGGACGGCTCCACCGCCCCCCGCTCCGGCCCGGTGAAGGCCTCCGGGCTTGACGCCGACGTGGTCGCCCTGACCGCCGGTGACGTGCACACCTGCGCGCTCAGGAAGGACGGCACGCTGTGGTGCTGGGGCGGCAACGGCAGCGGCCAGCTCGGCGATCTCTCCGTGGCCGAGCGCCACCGTCCGGTGCAGGTCACGCGCATGGGCAGCACCGTCGTCGCGGTCTCGGCTGGCCGGTCGCACACCTGCGCGCTTAAAAAGGATGGCACCGTGTGGTGCTGGGGCGACAATGTCAACGGCCAGTTGGGACTGGAACCATCAGGCGCAGTGCTGTCTCCGTCGCAGGTCGCCGGGCTCTCGGGCACGGTCGTGCAGATCAGTTCGGGGCCAGGTCACACCTGTGCCGTGAAGAAGGACCGCACCGGCTGGTGCTGGGGCGACAACGCCACGGGCCAGCTCGGCGATCAGACGCTGGAGACGCGGTACAAGCCTGTGAAGGTGCAACTGGATTCGAATGCGATCCGGATCGGCGCCGGCGCCTTCCATGGCTGCGCCCAGGACAGCAAGGGGGCTGTATGGTGCTGGGGCAGCAATGCCCATGGCCAGCTCGGCGACGGCACCGACACGCCCTCGGGAGCCCCTGTGCGCGTGAAGTTCCCGGCCCGGACACAAATCGTCTCGCTGGGTGTTGGCGATCGTTACTCGTGCGCGCTGACGCAGACCGGCGCGATCTACTGCTGGGGCGACAACGTCTACGGCCAGATCGGCTGCGGCACCCCGCTGCGACGCGAGCTCCCGACGCTGGTGACCGGTCTGACGTCGCGGCCGGCCTCGATCTTCGCCGGTTTCGCCCACACCTGCGCCATCCTGGCCGATGGCACGGTGTCCTGCTGGGGAGACAACGCCTTCGGCCAGCTCGGCGACGGCACCACCACTGCGCGAGGGATCCCTGCAAAGGTTGCCGGTTTGATGGGCCGCATCGCCAAGGTCGCGCCGGGCCGCGATCACACCTGCGCCCTGGCCGCCGACGGCGCGGTCCGCTGCTGGGGCAAGAACACCGAAGGCCAGCTGGGCGACCCCTCGGCGCAACCTTCGAAGTCGGCCCAGGCCGTGGCCGGCCTCGAAGCCGACGTGGCGGGCCTGTGCGCGGGCCTCGAGCATGCCTGCTCGCGCAAGCTCGACGGTTCCGTGTGGTGCTGGGGCGGCAACGGCGAAGGAGCGCTGGGGACCGGTGATCACCGGAACCGCTTCAACCCCGTTCAGGTGCGTCTCGAGGGCGAGGTGACCGCCGTCTCGTGCGGACACCACCACACCTGCGCGCTGAAAAAGGACGCCACAACCTGGTGCTGGGGCAACAACACCTACGGCCAGCTCGGTGACGGCACCAAGACGAACCACCTGTCCCCCGTGAGGGTCCCGCTGTACTTCCCTGCGACCCAACTGTTCGCCGGCGCCCGCCACACCTGCGCGACCAAGGCTGACCGATCGCTTCACTGCTGGGGTTTCAACTTCTATGGCCAGCTCGGCGACGGCACCACCGAGGACCGGACTGCCCCCGTCGGCGTGCTGACCGTGGGCACCGGCGTCGTCTCCATGGCCCCTGCGGAGTCCCACGCCTGCGCGGTGAAGTCCGATGGCACCCTCTGGTGC
>PHAZ01000191.1:0-8166 GCA_002841825.1 Deltaproteobacteria bacterium HGW-Deltaproteobacteria-22
CCGAGGAGATCGTCGTCAATCTCCTTTTTCAGGGAGAACAGCTTGCCGATGCGCGAGATGAAGCCGCCCCGGGTCTTCTCCAACCCTTCGCGCAGGGTCTTTTCCTTCTCGACCACGACGACCGCGGGCTCTGGTGCGGGTTCGGGTTCGGCCTTGGCCGCGGGCTTGGGTTCGGCCTTGGCCGCGGGCTTGGGTTCGGCCTTGGCCGCGGGCTTGGGTTCAGCCTTGGCCGCGGGCTTGGGTTCAGCCTTGGCCGCGGGTTTTGGCTCCGGATCGGCGGAGATCAGGGGCCTTGGAACCGGGATCGGGGAGGGCTCGTGCTCAACGAGCACCGCAGCTGCAGGCTTTTCTTCGGACTCCTCGAGTTCACCGGGTTCTCCGTCTTCAATGCCCTCGTCCTCCTCGTATTTTTCTTTCTCCATGCGTCGTCGCGCGGGTCTGGAACGGGTCGGCCGTGACGATTGGGTCCCTTTTTTCTTTCGGGTTTCGGGCTCGGGGGGGCCGTCCAGTTCATGCCTGCGCCGCTTCTGGACCTGCAAGAAACGCACGATCAGAGCCAGGAAGCCAACCAGAACAACCGAAAACAAGACAATGGAGAAGACGGATTCCATGCAATACACCTATTGAAACCCGCAGTGGCGCGGGCCGTGGTGCGCATACTAATGATTAATCAAGGAAATTCAAGCGGTTTTGCCGCGGCGCACTACAGAAATCAGATGGCGATCGGAAGATGTCGAAGCTCCCCGGGCACCGGGTATTCGAGGGCGACAGCGGCTTGCCGGATCTCCCGGGAAATGTCTGGGTACAAATAAGACATGTCCCAGGTGACCTGCAGGTTCGGCGCCTCCGCGGCGGACAGGGTCTTCAGGTAGGCGTCGTTGTCGGTCTGCCAGTCGGCGTTCAGTTTGCGGGCATAGACGAACAGCGCGGTGCGAACCCAGTCGCGGGAGAACAGGCCACGGGCGAGCCGCTTGCGGGAGTAGAAACGGTCGTGGGCGCGCATCTGCGCCTGTTGCAACTGCAGCGCGGAGATCCCTTGCGGTTCGAAGACCACATGGTGCGCGTCATAAAACGAATAATCCTTCATGTGGATACGGTTCTCGGCCAGCATGCCGTCGTGCAGCGGGGTGCCGGGGAAGGGCGTCAGGATCAGGAACTGCGCCGACCAGATGCCGCTGTTGATGGCGAAGTCCAGCGTGGCTTCCATCATCT
The DNA here is from genome assembly GCA_002841825.1 of Deltaproteobacteria bacterium HGW-Deltaproteobacteria-22. GTDB lineage: Bacteria > Myxococcota_A > Polyangia > HGW-17 > HGW-17 > HGW-17. The sequence goes on from PHAZ01000191.1 coordinate 1,213, forward strand.
CGGGCGTGTCTCCGTCGAACCCGAACACGAACATGCCGTGCACATCGACCCCGGCGCGGGTGAACCGGCGGACGGCTTCCTTCATGCCGGCGACATCCTGCTGTTTGTGCGTGTCGCGGAGCACCTTCGGGTTGACCGACTCAAAGCCGATGAACACATGGCTGCAGTGCGTCTTGTGCATCAGGCTGAGCATGTCCGGATCGGAGGCGCAGTCCGTGCGCACCTGGGAGGACCAGGTCTTGATCAGTCCGGGGCTGTCGTCGATGGCTCGCAGGAGACGCTTGGCGGCCGTCCGGTTCGCGGTGAAGTTGTCGTCGTAGAAAAACGCGTGCACACCCTGGCCGCGCCACTTCTCGAGCTCGGCGATGACATGGTCACGGCTTCTCGTCCGAAGGCGTCGGCCGAACATGCCGATGACCGAGCAGAACGTGCAGCCGAACGGGCATCCACGAGTCGCCTGCACCGGGATGATCGGCTCCGAGCCCAGGCCGTGGGCCGCACCCCAGCCATGGATCAGGGAGAAATCCGGCGCAGGAAGCTCGTCGAGATCCACCACCGTCTCCGGTGCGGGGTTGTGGACCGTCGTGTCCTCTCCGTTGTGATAGGAGAGGCCCGGGACGTGGGAGACCTGCTTGCCGCTGGAGGCCGCGTCGAGAAATTGCATGAACGTGTGCTCGGCCTCGCCACGCAGCACGAAGTCGCAGTGAGCCAGCGCCTCGTCGGCGCAGAAGGTGACATGAGGGCCGCCCATGATGACGGGGATGCCCCGGGCGCGCAGGGCGTCAGCCATGGCGTAGGCACGCGAGGCGGTGCCGGTGATCGTGGAGATCCCCACGAGATCGGCTCGCAGCACCGTCTGCCAGTCCACCGGCGCGACATCTTCGACGAATACATCGGCGTGCCAGCCATGGTCTCGGGCGAGGGTGGCCAGCAGCACCGCGCCCAGCCGGGGCAGGTGCATTCGGGAATAGATGTGCCTGCCGGGGGCCTGGGGTTCTATCATGACCAGTCGTTTCAGCGCGCGTTCCGTCATCAGTATCTCCCCGGAGCATCCGCGTGATCGATGGGACACTCCTGAATCTACAGTAACGAATGGGGAGATGTATTCTATGAATTTTGCCATTACCCTGTGAAGAGCCGATGAAATACCGTCGTTTCAGTTTGAATTAATTAAGGATTTTACCGACCCGTTGACTGCGTTTTTTTGAAACAGGATCCCTTTTGGGACCGGGAGATCGAAAAACGCTGATTCAGAAGGCTTATTTTACGTTGATAAACCCCTGACAATCTGACGCAGTAGATTATTTGTGAAGGAATGTCAGGATGAGTTCCCGTTTCCTCGGTCCGTCATAGTCGCAGAAGAACACGGTTTGCCAGGTGCCGAGCAGGGGCTTGCCAGCGACAACCGGGAGCTGGATAGAGACGCCTGTCAGCAACGTCTTGATGTGGGCATCGGAGTTGCCCTCGACGTGCAGGAAGCCGGTGTCGTTCGGCACCAGCCGGGCCATGTGATCCAGGATGTCCTGCCGGACGTGCGGATCGGTTTTCTCGTTGATCGTGAGGCCGGCGGTGGTATGCGGCGAGTTCACGAGCAGGATCCCCGAATGGGTCGGGGCGCAGCCGGCGAGAAAACGGAGGATCTGTGGCATGATGTCGATGATCTGGCAGCGTGTGGTGGTGGTGATTTCACAGGTTTCCTGATGCATGATTTGAATCTCCTTCCCTTTGGGGTGTCGCGGAGATCAGTGTAGCAGAAAGCGGGCGATGTTGTCGAGCAGGCCGGGATGATTTTCCAGCAGGCCGAAGTGGGAGGCTTCCGGAATCTCGTGATAGGTCGAGTCCGGCAACATCTGGGCTGTGCGTTCCATGGCCACCACCGGCGTGACCCAGTCGGCGGTGCCGCCCGCGACCCAGACCGGCAGGTCCATGTCGGGGAGGTGATCCCATCCGTCGTGCCGACACAGGCCGATCAGCGTACGGCCGTAGTTCTCAAGCCGGTTGGCCAGCACGCCCTTGACGCACATCTGGAAAAGTTCGGGATCGGTGCGGCGGCCGGCGAACCTGATGTGGTACAGGAACTCGCGGACCACCGGCTCGATGCGGGAGAGGACCGCCCGCAGCAGCAACGGGGTCACGGGCTGCGACACGGCCGCGCCCAGGATGCTCCGGATCACGCGGTCGATGTTCGGTGAAAACGCGTGCACGAACGGCAGGCCGGGAGCGCCGAACACCAATGCCATTCGTGAGAAGCGGTCCGGATCGCGGCGGTGGGCCTCGACGAGCACGGGTACGCCCATGGACCAGCCCAGGGCGGCTACCTTTTGGCCGGGCGCCAGGGCGTCGAGCACGGCCAGGGCGTCGCCCGCCTCGTCGCGGATCTCGAGCTGGCCGGACTGCAGCGGCATGGACCCTCCCATACCGCGGTAGTCCCACGAGAGGACACAGGCCTCGGGGGCCAGGCGCTCAAAGAGTGGCGCAAATCCGTACCAGCGCACGCCGATGCCGTTGGCCAGCAGGATCACGGGGCCGTCAGGCCTGCCCGCGCGCTCGACATGCAGCGGTGTGCCGTCAAAGGAAGGCACGCTCAGGGCTTCGTATTCGAGTTCTCTGAACGAAAAATACTCAAGCGTTGGAATCATGGAGCCTCAATATCGAAAGATACGGGGAACTCACGGCCGGAACAGGCCAGATCGGGGCTGCCGCTGGCGCTGTCGACGCAGGCTGACACGGTGAACGAGTGCACGTTCACGACGGAAGAGAGGGTGGCGTACAGGGTGACGGCCCGCTCGGTGCCGGTGCCGTCATAGCCATAGAAATAGAAACGCAGCGTGCCCATGCCGTCGTCCCACAGATAGCCCGCGCGGGTCACGTCGACGGTGCCTTCCACTGTGGTGCCCTGATCGTCCACCGCGTAGGACCACAGGTTGTGCCAGGAGAAGACGCCGAGGGTGGAGGTCGTCCAGTCGCTGCCTTCCTGATAGTAATAGCCATCGGCCAGCAGCGTCCATGTGTCGGTCGCGAGCGTCGCGTTGGAGCCATTGGTGTCCAGGAGGGTGACGTTGTCCATGGCACCGGCCGTCGCGAATACCGACGGCGTGTCACCGACACGGGTCAGCAGGTAGCGGGTGGGGCCGGTGAACGGTTCGGCCGACGTGGTGGATTCATAGACGACTTCCATGGAATCCAGAGTCCGCGTGGCCCGGTAGGTCACCGTGTTTCCGGTATCCTGCATCTCCATGACCACCTCGGTCGCCGTGGTGCCGGCGGTCACGGTCATGCCGGTGGCGGCCGGGGCATCGGGGATGCGGTTGATCAGGTCGTTGACGGGCATGAACATCGGCGCGGTCAGGTCGGCGGTGCTTGCGGAGAGCTTGTTGAACAGGAAATTGCCCACGACCGACAGGGTGACGACGCCGCCGCCGGCAAGGGTGACCTGCTGGGGGTTGTTCGTCAGAGTCATCATCTGTGTTCCGTCGACGGTGTCGATGACAGTGTCCACGGCCGTCACGCGCCAGTAGCCCGTCAGGACGTCGGTGGGGTCGTTGGTGACGTTGTTGGTGTTGTTGATGTTGTTCGTATTGTTGGTGTTGTTGGTGTTGTTTCCTTCGAAACTGCTTCCAACCGTGCAACCGGAACCGACGAAAAACGATAATAGAAAAAGTGCACTCCAGAGATGGCGTTGCATGTTGTTCCTCCTCGGTACGAAAAGTACCTGAATCGGGGACGCAAGACAAGGGTTATGAACATGAACCCGAGTTTGCCTGGCAGGCCGGGCATCAAATTATTAAGTCCCTCCTTGAAATCCGGGGGGAAGTTCTTCATAATGCCAGAGCCGATGGCTTCCATGCCGAACCGAGGTGATGAATGAAAATACCGGAAAAACCCGTTTCACCGTCCATTATTCAGGGCGGAACGGTTCAGGGTTCACCCCTGGTGCAGGATTCCGGGCCGATGGGCAACAAGGCTCCGGCCGCCCGTGTTGAGCTGCCGGTCTCCCAGAGCGCGCAGACGATCGCCGCCATGGTCGACAGCGGACAGCTCTCACCAGCCCAGGCGATGGAGCTGGTCATCGACTCGATTGTGCAGAAGGCCACCGGCGCCGACCCGGCCGGCCTGCGCCAGTTTATTATTTCGCACATCGCTACCGATCCGCAACTGCGTCAGTTGGCGGCCTCCTTTGGTGTGGACGCCCAGACCATGGATTCCCTCGTGAACCCGTCCGAACAGGTCAAGTCATGAAGAATATCATATCCCTTTTCGCTTTTTCCCTCCTGCTGCTGCTCCAGGTTTCCTGCGACTCCTCGCCGCAGGTCTCCGGCCCCAAGAACCTGGTCGTCGGCCAGCCCGTGACCATCCACGTTCAGCAGGGCTCGAACTTCGTCGAGGGGCAGTTTAAGATTGTGGACTCCGAAGGAGGCATCTTCACGCCCACGACATCGTTGATGGAGTATTCCTTCTTCAGCGGCAAGGAGTTCTCTTTCCGGGTGCCGCCTAACGTGGCCACCGGTCCAGCCAAACTGGAGATCGGATCCACCAGCGGACCGTACAAGATCGACGTGAACCTGTACCGCGGCTTCGTCACCGGGGATGGCGCCGGCAACGTGGTCATGTACAGCATCGACAACCCGCGCAAGGTGCTGCGCCGCGGCTCAATGGGCATCGGAACCTACCAACTGCGCATGCTCAACGACCAGTCCAACTTCGTGGCCTTCTCCCCCACCGACGGCCGCATCGACTGGCTCTCCGTCGACAACTCCGACACCTCGACGTTCGGCGTGGTCGCTCCGTCGCTCTCCATCGCCTCGGACACCCCGGGGGTCAACGCCAAGCCCTCGGATATCCTGGCGCTCTCGCGCGGGCTCGTGGTCGCAACCGACCGCGGAGTCGGCACCCTGCTCGTGAACTCGGTCGGGGCCGGCACTGAGGTCTCGTTCGGCTCCTGGATCTCCCAGGCTGCGGCGTTTAATGCGGTCGACATCAGCGACGTGATCAGCGAGGGGGCCGGCGCCCGCATCGTGGTGGCCGGAGCCGTCGGTGCCACCACCGAGAGTGTCCTGGTGGTCTTCAACTCCGTGCCGTTTCCGACCAACAACTCGACCAAGGTGCAGATTTCCCTCACCACCGATGGTGCCAACGTCACCGACGTGGCCATCGCCCGTTCCGGCGCCTACATCGCTGCGGTCAATCCGGACCTGAACCGCCTGTTCCTTGTCGAGTTCGACTCGCGCAACGTGGTGCCCACCGACATCACCGGCTGCCAGAATCCCCGCAGCCTGCAGTTCGTCGCCGGTGACCAGCGGCTGGCCGTCCTGTGCGTGAACTCCAAGACCCTCGAACTCTTCTCAGTCGCAGGCACGACCGCCACCCCGTACCGCTCGCTGCCGGTCGGATCCGACACCAAGAAGCCCCTGGCCCTTTACTACGATGCATCGGGCCTGCTGTACATCTCCCTCGAGGAGGGCGGACTGCAGGTCGTGGACGCGGGCTCTTCCAATCCCGAGGTCTCCTCTGTTGCCGGTTTCGACAGCGTCATCGCGGGCAGCTTCTTCATCCAGCCATAGGGAGCCTTTGCATGAGCGAAACTGACGGCATGGAATTCCGCGAACACCCAAGGCTGACCGCCGAGATCAAGGTCACGCTGAACCATCACCGGTGGGTCAGCCCCATCGAGGTCGTCTCCAAGGACATCAGCCTGGGCGGCATCTTCGTGTACACCCGCTATACGCGCGACCTGCCGGCAACCATGGTGCTGACCATCACGCTGCCCACCGGAGACGACCGGTGGGTGACCTTCGACGGCGAGGTGATGCACTGCATCCCGACCGTCGGCGTCGGCATTCGTTTTCTCACGCGCAGCCGGCACCTGGACACGCTGCTGGTCCGGATCCAGCGCGGCTCCCCCGAAGCCATCGCCGGGCTGTGAATGCCTGGCAGGATAATCCAGCGGGTCGCTTTTCCGCTCCTCGTTTTTTACTTGACTTTTTCCCTGTTAAACTCTAAGAAGCGTTTCCTGACGGCGATGTAGCTCAGCCGGTCAGAGCAAGCGGCTCATATCCGCTGTGTCCGGGGTTCAAGTCCCTGCATCGCCACCCCAAGCCGGAAATTCTCATGAGTTTCCGGCTTTTTTTTTATCCGAATCCAGGTTGCCTCACCACTCCATGACGTACCAGGAGCGGCCCCAGTTGATCAGGCGTCGCACGGTCAACGTCTTGCGGTCGCCGTCGACGTGGTAGTACACGGTGTTCTTCTCGCAGGTCCAGTAGGCCAGGCGGTTGAAGTCGGTGCCGGGACCCACGAAGCGGCATGCGCCCAGCTCAAGGGACTCGAAGGTGGCTGTGCCGAAGGCGCGGCGCCCCAGCATGCGGGCCAGCCGATCCCGGCTCCGGGAGAGGAGGTCCGCGTGCAGCGAGCGGACGGCGCGGTCCTGCTCGGCGGGCGAGGACATGTGCATGTCCTTGATCTTGGTCAACACCACCAGGGGCACGAACCACCGCTCGATGGCATCGGGGCGGCTCTGGGTGAGACCCTTGAACAGGTCGCGCACGCGATCCTCGGTGTCCTCGTCGGGCAGGGGGGGCTCCGAGGTCTCCTTGCGGTTTTCCCAGGGAATCGGGTTCTTGCCGGGGCCGGAGGCCTCAGCCACCACGGCAGCCGGGTCCGGGCTGTCGGTGGCGCGGCGGATCTGGTCGGGGGTCTGTCCGATCAGGCCCGCTCCCTGACCGTCGTCAGCGGGCTTGGGCAGGCAGCCGGACGCCAGCAGCGTCAGGATTGCGACTCCTCCGGCGAGGAGGGCTGAGGAGATTTTTCCGCGGCTCATCCGGGGTCTCCTTCCGGCGGAAGCACCTTGTCCACCGTGGCGTCGATGCGGCCGCGTCCGAGGCGGACCCGGATCCCGTCGCCGGGATTCACCTGATTCGCGTCATGAACGATGCCCCCGACGGCATCCGAGACGAC
>PHAZ01000191.1:8220-10327 GCA_002841825.1 Deltaproteobacteria bacterium HGW-Deltaproteobacteria-22
CGGCGTAGCCACGCTCCAGCACCGCCAGTGGAGACAGCGCGCCCAGGCGTGCATTCTGCCGGGACAGGGCGTCGGTGCGTTCCCGCAGTTGCATCAGGATCACGGCGTCGAGCCGCGCGGAGAGCTTCTGCAGGTGGTTCTCCCGCTCGGACAGGCGGCGCTGCGGCAGGAACGTCGAGAGCCTGCGCGAGGCGGCTTCGAGACGTCCACGCGCTCGCTCCTGCCGGCCGGCCACGGAGCGTTCGATGCGCAGCTGGACGTCGGCCAGCTCCATGGATCTGCGGTTGATCAGCATGCGTGGCTCGGGCAGGTGAAGGTCCGAGAGTTGTCTGAACGATCGGTCGACACGGGAGGTGGCCGCCCGCTGACAGCGGGAGAGCAGCATCTCGATGCGCTTGCCCAGCAGGGCCGGATCGGCGAACACCTGTTCGGCTGCCTCGGTGGGGGTGGCCGCGCGCAGGTCGGACACGAAGTCCACGAGCGTGGTGTCGGTCTGGTGACCGATGGCGGTGACGATGGGAACCGGGCATGCATGCACTGCCCGTACGACGCCTTCGTCGTTGAAGCAGGCCAGATCCTCGAGGGATCCGCCGCCCCGTGCGAGAATGATCACGTCCACGTCGTGGCGACGCTCAAGAAGATGCAGCGCAGCCACGACTGAGGCGGGGGCTGCGGCCCCCTGAACCAGAGCGTTGGAGATCAGGATGCGGCAGCCGACCCGGCGCCTGGCGATCTTGATCATGTCCTGCAGGGCCGCGCCGGACTCCGACGTCACGATGCCCACCGTGCGTGGCACCGCCGGGAGTCTGCGCCGGGGTTTCTCGAAGAGCTTCTCGGCCTCGAGCTTTCGTTTCAACTGCAGAAACGCCAGCAGCAGCGCGCCCTCTCCACGGGGTTCAATCATTTCGACATAAAGGGTGAACTTGCCCCGCGCGGGGAAGATCTCGAGATAGCCGCGCACCAGCACCTGCATGCCCTCCTTGAGTTCGAAGGGCGGGGGCGCGGCGCGGGCGAACAGCACGCAGTCGATGTTGGATCGGGCGTCCTTGAGCACGAAGTAGTAGATGTTGTTCTTCTCGTTGATCCGGCCCAGCTCACCCTCCACCCAAACGCTGCCGTAGCGGTTCCGCAGGCGGACGTTCACGTCGGCGATCAGGTCGGTGACGGTGAAGACCGGAGGGATCGGAGCCCCGGGATCGGCCGGCGGAGGTGCGAGGGGACCGGACGAAGGCCCCGACGGTTCGCGGGCCACGTCGATCGCAGGCGGAGCTGCCTGGCTCGAACCGTCGACCTCGCTCCAGCCGGGGACGACCAACTCGAGCTGGAGTCCCTTGGCAGAAGGATTATTTTCCGTCGTCTTCTTGCGGGACATGGGGTACCGGCTGTTTCAGTTGGACGGGGGGCACGTCACAGTTGCCGACGCGCCGGATCTCGGCATCGACCGGCGGCACCTGCTGGAAGGCATCCGGCTCCATCTCGGGATCCAGCTCCAGGCGGGACCATGCGAACACGGCATCGCCCTTGACGCCCTTCTGCGTGATGCGCATCCGCATCGGCACGAGGCGACCGTCGATTTTCTTCCAGCCCCGATACTCGACATGGACACGGGAGTTCGGCGTCGTCACCTCGGCCTTTTCCAGCCGCCAGTTGGCGCGCCCGCGGTGACCGAGCACCCAGAGCTTCACGGTGCGCTTGCCGTCGGTGGTCGTGACGACCTCGCATCCGCAGTCGGAGTCCCACGAGAGGGTCCCGCCAGCTACGGGCCAGGGATTCTCCCCGATCAGCAGGGAGAACAGTTCGGCAGGGGACAGGCGGATTCCCAGGACCTGGGCCACCGCACAGGCCTGCGTGGGGCCCACGAAGTACAGGTTGTGATCGCGGTCGTTGGCGATGAACTGGCTGCCGTTGGAGGTCACCAGCAGCACGGTGCTGTTCATCGGCGGGGGCGTGACCGCATCGAAGCGCAGCCGGCCGAGCCGGTCCGCAAGCATGAACACGTTGACCTTCAGGCGGCCGCGCGAGGTGAAAGTGTCGACCTTTCCCTTGGCGCGCAGACCATCGATGGGGCGCGAAGACACGGCCTTGAGCACTTCGGGGGCCGTGGGGG
>PHAZ01000192.1 GCA_002841825.1 Deltaproteobacteria bacterium HGW-Deltaproteobacteria-22
CGATATGCCTGTGGACCCGCCCATGCCTGTGGACCCGCCCATGCCTGTGGACCCGCCCATGCCTGTGGACCCGCCCATGCCCGTCGTGGAGACCACGGCGATCATGGTGCTGACCAACGTCGACGCGCTGACGCCTCCACCCCGGATCACAGTGCTGTCGTCCGGCGAGGAGATGGACTCCCCGGCCACGATCAAGGTGGAAAAGGGCACCAAAATCCAGGTTGAGATCAAGCGGGAAGGTTACAAGACGATTACGAAGGAAATCGCGGCCAACGGGCCCGCCCGGGTGAAGGTCCCGCTGGACAAGATCCGTTCCGGCAGCATGGAACCGTCCATGACGCAGGTGATGAATCCTGTGATGGATCCGGTGATGAACCCGGTGATGAACCCCGTGATGGACCCGGTGATGACCACGCCCATGGGCATGGACCCCGATATCTGGGACTAGGTAAAACAGCCAGGGTGCGCCTGGGTCCGGACGGCCCCAGGTAAGGAAGGAATTTCATGAAATACCTATTGATGACTTTGACAATGATGGTGGCGGTACTCGGAACCCGGGCCTCGATCGTCTCGGCGCAGAACACCCCGATCTACAAGTCCATCTACGACAGCGCGAAAGCCAAGTACGAGAAGGGTGAGTATGTCGAGGCCCGCGCCCTGTTCCTGGAGGTCAAGCGCATGGCGTTGGAGGACGAGACCTACAGCGAGATGATCGACTACCGGATCGCCCTGTGCCTGGAGCGCGAGGGCAACTTCAAGGAAGCCATCAAGTCGTTCAAGATTTATGCCAATAGTGAAAAGATCAACGACAAGATCGCAAGCCTGGAGTCTGTGGAGGCCAAGATCCGTGAACTCGAGGCCAAGCTCGCCCAGGAGACGAACAAGACCGTCGAACTCGAGAAGGCGAAGAAGACCGTCGCGGACCTTTACAAGCGGGCCGACGATTACGCCACCAAGGGAAACCTGACCAGCGCCCTGGCCCTGTACCAGGAGGTCAAGGATCTCGCCCAGCGGGCCAGCATCTACCAGGAAATCATCGATTACAAGATCGCCTACTGCTACCACCAGCAGAAGGACTACGTCAACGCGATCAAGCACTATCGCCTGTACATCGCGGCGTCCAGCATTCAGAAGGGCTGGCCTGATCGCACCAAGGTCCAGAAGCACATCCTGGATCTCGAGAGATACCTTGAGAAGGAAGAGGCCTCCACGTCCTCCCTGGCGATGGACGCCAAGACCAAGGCCCTGTGGACCGAAGGCCAGACCCGTTACCGCCAGAACCAGTTTTCCGAGGCGCGCAAGCAGTTCACTGCGGCCCGGGCGAACATGAAGGCCAGCAACCGTTATCAGGAATGGATCGAGTACTACATTGGCGTCTGTTACGAAGCCGAGGGCAAGTCCACCGAAGCAGTGGAAGCCTATAAATTATACACTGAATCCAAGACGGTATTTAAAAATATGCCCGCCAAGGAGGATGTGTTGAAAATGATCGAGCGGCTGGAAAAATCGCTGCAGGCCACGACGCCCTCCACGGTTGCGTTGCAGAAGAAGTTGAAGGAAATGCACGATCAGGCCCGCCGTCTGGTGGCCGAGAGCAAGCCTGCCGAGGCGCGCCAGGTCCTGTCCCAGATCAAGCAGGAAGCCACCGCTGCCAACCTGTATACGCACAAGATGGACTACGACATCGGCGTGACCTACGACCGCGAGGGTAACTACAAACTGGCGGTGACCCACTACAAGACGTATCTGAACGCTCCGGCGATACAGCCCGGCTGGCCCGATCGCTACACGGTGCAGAACCGCGTGCAGTTCCTGCAGGAAGAGCTCAACTCCAAGGGCGGCGGCACCTTCAGCGGTGGCGGCAGCTTCTACGGCGACGGTGGCGGACCGGGCATCCTGGGTCCTGCGGACTCGATCACCGGCAAGTGGTGGTTCTGGGCCGGCGTGGCCGTGGTCGGCGTGATCGTGATCTATGTCGTCTTTTCGGGCCAGGGTGAGGCCACCGACACCGGCGGGGGCAAGAGCCGTCCGCTGGGTTTCGGCGGAGATCCCGTCCTGACCCCCGGGATTCCTTTGCTGAGGTTTTAGCGATGAGCCTGAATCCGAGAGAAGCACTCGCCAAAGGAGAGCATTTCGAAGCGCTGCACCTGGCCACCTGGAAACTGGGGCTCGTCCCTGCGGACCCAGGTGCCCATCTGGACTTGCTCGCGGCCCTTTCCGTCTGCTGTCCGGACAAGGTTCCGATGGCGTGTGCCACCGGATTGTTCGATTATTACTTATCTACGGCCAACTTCCCGGCGTCTCTCGCGGTGCTGGTGTTCCTGGGCCGGGTGCCCGATGAGCTCGACGACCAACTGACGGTGCGGTTCCTGAAGACGTTCGGCCCGGACAGTCCGGTCGAGCACCGGGCGCCCCCGCCTGTTTCGGCAGCCGCGGATTCTGACGAGGAGCCTCCCTTGTCCTCGGTGGATGAAGATGAACTCATCTCCGCGGCCGTGACGGCCTGGGTGAAGGCCATCGGGAAACTGGGTCTCCTTCCGCCGGCGCAGGGTTGGAAGGTCCCGTTGTTCTCGGCCATGGGGGACAAGTCCCTGCAGTCGATCCTGCGCCGCGGAGAGGTCACGTTCCACTCCTCGGGCGATCTGGTGATGAAGCAGGGCGATACCGACAGCAACCTGTTCATCCTGGTCTCGGGCCTGCTCGAGGTGTTCCGCGAGGAGCAGGACATCCGAAGCCGCCTGGGCTTCCTGCGCTCTGGCTCGTTCTTCGGCGAGATGGCGCTGGTCACCCAGAGTCCGCGCTCGGCATCGATCGCCGCGCAGGAGCCCTCGGTGGTGCTTCGCATTCCATGGGACCTGCTCGAGAGCGTGCTCGAAACCGATCCGAAGCTGGCCGATGAGCTGGCGCGTTACACGCGGATGAGGCTCCTGCAGAACCTGCTGGCAACCTCCCCGCTGTTCAAGTTGCTGTCACGGGAGGCCAAGCTGGCCGTCGCCTCCGCCTTCGTACCCGAAATCTTCGATTCCGGAGCCGAGGTGGTGCGCGAGGGCAAGCCTTCCGACGGCCTCTATCTGGTGGCTTCCGGGGAAGTGGACGTGCAGACCGGCAAGGGCAAGGATCTCCTGCGGCTGACCACGCTCGCCGCCGGCGAGGTGTTCGGTGAGATCTCGCTGATCCGGGAGAGCGCCGCCACCGCCACCGTGAAGGTGCGCTCCGACGGAGTCGTCCTGCTTTCGCTCAAGCGCGAGGCGTTCCAGCAGCTGGCCGTCCAGTATCCGGATCTGCTCTCGCATGTCTACTCGGTGGCCATCGAACGGACCCAGCACACCGTGCGGGCCCGCTCCGAGGTCTCCATGCCCGCCGAGGACCTGCTGGTCTGAGCCCGGGTCCCGACCGCGCACAAGGTGGTGCCGCTTCATGAAACGATTTCTTCTGATATCCGCATCCCTGTTCTGTTTCCTGGGTTCCTCCGTGGCGTTCGCGCAGGGCGCCCCGACTCTTCCGCCCGGCAGTGACAGTTCCGTGGTGACCGTGCCACCGTCCGAGAGTCCGACGGGCAAAGTGGCCGTCCCCGAAAGTGCGGGCACCGTGGATGCCACGGGCACCGTGGACGCCACAGCCGTGACCACCACGACCGAGGAGACCACGACCCTTACACGCACGGTGGATCCGGGCTATCTGAAGGTGACCCTGCCGCGCCTGTCGGCCCGGGGTCCGAACCTGGTTTCGGCGAGCCTGGGTCTGCGCGCTGGGTTGACCGACAACAGTCCCGGCGGCTTTCTCTTCGCCGTGCAGTACGCCTGGCAGGTCAGCCGCGCGTTCTGGCTCGACACGCACTTCGCCGCCGCCTTCGGCGGGCGCTGCGAGCCCACCGACGAGATCGGCAAGCCCACGATCTGCGGGGTTCTGAGCGGTTTCGGCGCCGACGCCATGGTCGGCATCATGATGCAGTTTCTGAACTGGCCCGCCTGGAACATCCCGCTCAATCCCTATGCGCGTGTGCTCACCGGCGTATCCTTCATCATCTCCAACGGACCCAACGACGGGGCGGCCATCGTGGTGCGAGGTGCCGGCGGACTCCGCTACGCCTTTTCCGACGAGTTCTCCGTCGGCGCGGAGGTTGGTCTGCTGATGGGACCCTCCTTCCGCAATGACGTGGGCAGCGGCGGCTTTGCTGCGTTCGACTTCCTGCTCTCGGCCGATTTTTCCTTTTGATCTTCCAATGAACCGGCCCGTCGTCGCCTTTCTGAGCCTGGGTTGCCGGGTCAACCAGTATGAAATCCGCAGGTTCATCGAGCGGCTCTACCCGCTCGTGGAGATCACCGACTTCGGACTACGCGCCGACGTGACGGTGATCGACACCTGCGTGGTCACCAGGACCGCAGAGCGGGACACGCGGCAGATGATCCACCGGGCCCGCCGGTCGTCCCCCGAAGGCCTGATCGTCCTGACCGGCTGCTATGTGGACATCCACCCCGGGGCGGCCCGGGAGATCGAACCCGGCGTGTTCGTGTTTTCCCGCGATCGCAAGGCGGAGATTCCGGAGTGGATCGCCGGCCGGTTTGGTCTCGGAGCGCTGGTCGAGACCACCGGGGCCCCCCCGCTGTGGCCATCGGCCGGGCGTCCCCCGCTGATGGTGCAGAACGGCTGTGACAACCGCTGCGCGTATTGTGTGATCCCGCTGGCGCGCGGTCCGTCGGTGTCGCGCCCTGCGGATGAAATCCTGGCCGAGCTTGGAAGGTTCTTCCGCGACCCCGTGGCCGAGGTGGTGCTCTCCGGGATCAATCTGGGCGCCTGGGGACGGGATCTGCGGCCCCGGCGGGGGCTCGCGGAGCTGGTGGCGCTGCTGCTGGACCACACCCCCGATGGTCGCCGGCTTCGCCTGGGATCGGTCGAGCCCGAGACGGTGGATGCCGGGCTTGTGGCGCTGCTGGGCCATCCCGGGCTGGCACCCCACCTGCACCTGCCGCTGCAGGGTACGACCGACGCGACGCTGGCGGCCATGCGCCGCCCCAACCGGACCGGTGCGTACCTGGAACTGGTGGAGTCGGTGCGGCGGAGCGCCCCCGGCTGTGCCATCGGTGCCGACGTGATCGCCGGCTTTCCGGGAGAGACCGACGAGGCCTTCTCCGACGGGCTCGACTTCGTGAGGCGCTGCGGCTTTTCCTACCTGCACGTGTTTCCGTTCTCTGCGCGTCCGGGGACGGCGGCCGCGACCATGAAGGCCTTGCCTCCCGAGGTTGTCAAGGCGCGGGCCGCGCGACTGCGCGAACTCGCGGGCGGGCTGCGGGCTGCGTTTTTGGTCCGACAGCAGGGCCGCACGGTCGAGGTTGCCGTCGAGGAGATCCGCTCCGATGGCCGGGCTACCGGCATGGCCGGTCCGTTCTTTCCGGTCCGCTTTCCTTTTGATGCCCCGATGCCACAGGGCCTTGTGGAGGTGCGCTGTGTCCGCCAGGAGGGCGACGGATTTGCAGGGGAGTACGCATGCGCGCCGAAAACTACCTGACCCCGGAGAACCGCGAGGAAAAGACACGCGCCTGGCTGGATGAAATTCATGCCAGAACACCACCCAGGGATCACTGGCGGCTGGATCCGGCCGTCGCCGCCCTGCTGGTGATCGACGTGCAGCGTGTTTTTTGTGATCCATCAGGCTCCCATGCCCTTCCCGCGTTTGCGGCCTGCGTCGGGCCGCTGGCGGAGTTGATCGGGGTCTGGCGCGCAGCGGGGCGGCCCATCGTCTTTTCCCGGCACGGACATGGGGAATCCACGCAGCGGAGCGTCCACGGCCGCTTCTACAGAGGCGTGCTCGATGCGCGCGATCCGGAGGCTGCGCTGGTGCCGCCGGCCTGCCCTGAAACCGGAGATCTTGTGTTCGACAAGGACACCTATGACGCGTTTTTCGGGACCTGTCTGGCCGACTGGCTGCGGCAGCGTCACTGCTCCCAGATCCTGGTGGCCGGCGTGCTCACGCACCTGTGCGTGGAGTCCACCGTGCGCTCGGGTTTCGTGCAGGGCTTCGAGCCGTTCGTGGTCCTCGATGGCTGTGCCACTTCATCCGAGCGAATGCACCTGGGGTCCCTCGTGGCGATGGCCTCGGGCTTCTCCGGGATGCTCACAGCCGAACAGGCGGTGCAATTGTGCCGTTGAGCGTGCTGGTGGTCGGCGCCGGACCCGGCGGAGTCGCCGCGGCGGTTCAGTTGCACCGGCTCGGCGCGCGGGTGAGGTGGTGGGATCGGACCGGGGTCATCGGCGGCCTGCTCCGCAATGCGCGGTCCGTCGAGAACTGGCCGGGCATGCCGGTGGGGGTTTCGGGTGCGGAATGCTGTGTTCGCCTGCGCGATCATGCTGCGGCGTTCGGCCTGTTCCCGGAGAAGGTCGAGGCGACGGAGTTTTGTGAGTCCGGGACCGCCGTGGAGGTGGCGCGCGCAGGGGGTGTGACCGAGCAGGTGGACGCGGTGGTGTGGGCGATGGGGACCCGGCCACAACCGTGGGCCATGGCCCGGCCGGAGCTGCCGGTGTTCTACGAGTTTCGGGACCTGCCCACGGCGGCGCGCCGCGTGCTGATCGTCGGCGGTGGAGAGGCGGCCTGTGACGGCGCCCTGCACTGGATGCAGTCGGGCGGTCAGGCAGTCCTGGCGGTCCGCTCGGCGTGCCTGCGTGCCCGGGGCGGGCTGGCCGGCCAAACGCTCGGCCGGGCCGGCCTCGACCTGCGCTTCGACACCGAGGTGATCGGCCTCGCATCCGACGGCACCGGGGTGTGTGCAACCCTGCGGACCGCAGCCGGTGCGATCACGGAGCCCTTCGATGCCGTGCTGTTCTGCGGCGGCCGCACCAGCCGTCTCCCGGAATTGGGGTTCACCACGCCACCCCACGGGAACCTGCGGCTATCTCCCCGCACCTGGGTCATCGGCGATGCCCGGCTGGGCAGCCTCGGTCAGGCCTGCATCGCCATGGGCGACGGCCTGCTCGCCGCCAGTGAGATATCAGAACTTATTCGATGGGGTTGATGATCTTCACGTCGGAGCCGCCGGGATAGGCGTAGGAGCCGACGTTGTAGTAGCCGTACACGGAGAGGCCGACCGGATTGGACGACTCGATGGTGTGGATGCCCTCCGCGAGACGGCAGGTGAGCTGGCTGTAGTTGGTCGTGTCCAGCATGCCGATGTTGGCGGTGGTGCAGTTGGCCGGAAACTCGCCCAGGGAGGCGCCGTCGAGGATGATGTCGGTGCCGTCGGGCTTCACCACGACCATGAAGTTGTCCTGGAAGGTATCCGGGATCAGGAACACGTAACTGTCACGGTGCTGGTCGGCGGCCGGGAACACGATGAACGACGGGTCGCCGATGCCGCCGGGGACCAGGCCCTGGCTGATGAGGAACTGGCCGATCATGACCGCGCCGCCGGTGGCAGTGAGGGTGAAGCCCTCCTGGGCGTAGAAGGCCTCGAACTCGCCTGCGTTGAGGGTGAACGAGTTGAAGGGGGCCGACAGGCTGGTGTTGACGATGGTGCCGTTCTCGGTGGCCAGCACGCGGTAGATGTCGGGCTCCTTGTAGCTGCCGTCGGTGGAGCGCACCGGGCTGCGGCTGATGACGTAGTTCCAGCCCAGCGCCTGGGTCGGGAACATCTGCTGCTCCAGGTGATCGGTGCAGCAGGTCTCGCCGCCCCAGCCGGGCGGTTCCGGGATCTGCACGCCGAGGGCGCCGCCGCCACGCTCGAGGCTGGAGAAGACCGCCACCGGGGCCGAACTCTCGATGCGGGTGCCGGTGAAGTCCCCGTCGGTCTCCATGGCGGCCTGGACTGCGGCGGGGTCCATCTGGTCGACGTTCTCGGCCTGCCAGCTCTCCAGGTTCACGACGTCGTAGGGTCCGAGGGTGAAGGTGATCACGCCGCCCTTCTCCGTCTCCGGGATCACGAGGCCGGAGTCGCCGCCGGAGGCCATCACCTTGTGGGTGGTGTAGACGTTGACGACCGTGTTGGGCGTCACGCCCATGATGGTCACCGAGGTGTGGTCCGGGATGGACGCCTGGGAGAACCCCGCCATGCTGAACGGGTTGGCGGTGGGAGCGCCCAGGACGTAATAGTGCTGGCCC
Source organism: Deltaproteobacteria bacterium HGW-Deltaproteobacteria-22 (assembly GCA_002841825.1). Classification (GTDB taxonomy): domain Bacteria; phylum Myxococcota_A; class Polyangia; order HGW-17; family HGW-17; genus HGW-17. The sequence continues at coordinate 8,090 of PHAZ01000192.1, forward strand.
AGGGCCTGGGTCGGG
>PHAZ01000193.1 GCA_002841825.1 Deltaproteobacteria bacterium HGW-Deltaproteobacteria-22
AAAAGCGCCGGTTGAATAATCCGGTAAACTCATCGGTAATTGCACGACGGCGGGCATCCTTGCCCCAGCGAACTTTGCACTTGCCCGCCGTGACGAACGTGTAGGTCTTCATCGTCTGCCGGCAGATCGCGGGGTGTCTTGCGGGCACGAGCTCCTTCCCGGCGGCCGAGACCAGCCCCCACTTGCCGCCGTAGAGGAATCGTGCGCTGCCGTTGGCGAACGGCAGGATCATGTCGTTTTTGGCCGGCAGGAGGACCTGCCCTGCGAAGTCCATCACGCCCCATTTGCCGTTGGACTGAAAGCGCACCGCGTCCTTGTCCACGTGGATCATCTCGTACTGGGCCTTCACCACCGCCGCGTAGGACGCGTCAAGCAGCCCCCACTTCCGGTCGTCGACGAAAGCCGTGGCCTTCTCTCCGGGCACGGCGATCCAGTCGTGGTTGTATTTCAGGACGATCTTCCCCTCACGGTCGATCAGGCCCCACTTGCCGCTCTCACAGTTGCCCAGGGTGTCGCAGACCCCCTGCTTCACGGCGCGCACGATCTTCTTGTCCTCCAGCGGGTCGACGTAGGAGAAGGTCTCCCCGAAGACCGGCTTCCCGTCCTTCTTGTAGTGCGTTAATTTGCCGCCGTGGCAGCGGTTGCCCAGATCCAGATGCGTCCCGGGAGGATGATCCACGGTGCGGATCTCCACGTCGTCCTCGCCGAACTCGTACAGTTCGGCGCAGTCGTGGACCGCCGGCACCACGATCCGGCCATCCTCCCTGATCACGCCGAACTTTCCGCCCTCGCAGTCGGAGATGCCGCCCTCGCACTGTCCGCCGATGTTGAATATCATCACACCGGCGGTGGCGTAATCGAAGGCCGAGTACTTCAGCGGGGTGACCTGCCGACCGGCTTCGTCCACCAGCGCCCAGCGTTTCCCGACGCGGACCGCGGACGCCTTGTCACCCACCCAGGTGACCTCCGAGAAGCGGTGCGGCAGCAAGTTCTTTCCGTTGCGGTCATAGGCCCCCCACTTCTCGTGGCGCGAGGCCCAGAACAGGTTCTCGCCCATGATCACCGTGTCATCGACGTTGCGCAGGATCTCCCTGCCGTCGGTGGTCAGGATGATGAAGCCTTCCTCACCGGTGAGCTCGGCCTGGAAGAATCCGTTGTCGAGCTGGCTGAGGGTGATGTACTTCGGCTGGATCAGGACCGTTCCCTCCCAGGTCGAGAAGCCGGCCTTCTTGTCGACGAACATCACAAAGCCTTTTTCATAAAAATAACCGAGGCGCTCGTAGGCTGCCTTGACAAGAATCCGTCCGTCGCCGCCGAAGACGCCGTGCTTGCCGTCGATGCACTGGTTCAGGGACGGACAGGCGCCCCCCTCGTAGAACTTGCCGTGACCATTGATGAAAGTGTCGATCCAGGTGTAGGTCGGCTTCTCCAGCCACCTTGCGGTCCACTTCGCGACCTCGCGCACGGGGGTCTTTGAATCAGAAGGCGTGACGGCGGGTGCAGGGGTGACAATAATCACGGGGGGGGCCGGCCTTTGCTTGAAAATGGGGGCGACCACATTGCCGGCGGCAGGCCCTGCGAAACAGAAGGTGATGGCAATAATTAAAATGCACCTGATCATGACTGCCTCCAGAATAACTGCCGTCGACGGTACCCGAAATCCCGCGTCCTGACAACGGAGTTCCCGGGTCCTCCGGTTGACGGAATACGGTTTGCAGCCCTGTTTCTTATAAATGTGGAGAAACATTCACGCTCAAGAGACTATTGGTCTATACCATTAGTTGATTTCTTGAGAGAATTATCACGTTTTACAAGTATTCCAAAAACTTCTTGACTACCTTGGTATAGTCCAATATACCAACCCTCATGAACCTGCCCCTCGCCCTCGACCCCCACTCCTCCACGCCGATGTATGCCCAGATCATGGAGCAGATCGAGGGTCTCGTGAAAAAGGGCATCCTGCATCCCGGCGATCGCCTCCCGCCGGAGCGCGACCTGGCCCGGAAGCTGGTCGTGGCCCGGGGCACCGTCAAGAAAGCCTATGAACTGCTCGAGCAGCGCCGGATCGTGGAAGGGACCCAGGGCCGGGGCACGTTCGTGGCCAGCTCCCGGCCCGACGCCGCGCTGGACCGCCGGGAACGGGCGCTGGGGGCGCTCACGCGTGCGCTGGACGCGTGCGAGGACCTGTCGTTCACGCCCGGGGAGATCCTGACCTGGTGCCAGCTGCTGGTGCACCGCCGGCAGGAGGCCCGCGCCGGGGTGAATGCCCTGGCGCTGGACTGCAACCCCGAGGCGCTGGCCGCCTTCTCGAGCCACCTGCAGGACCAGCTGGGCATCTCCATCCACGGCAGGCTCCTCCCGGACCTGTTCGACGCCGTCAACCCCGCCGAGTCCTGTGCACCCTATGACCTGATCCTGGTGCCGGTCACCCACTTCGACGAGGTGGCCGCCCGGCTCGAACCGCTCAAAAGCCGGCTGGTGCAGGTGGCCCTGGCGCCCGCCCACGCCACCATCGCGCGGGTCGGGGCTCTGCCTGCCGGCGCGGTCGTGGCCGTCGTGTCGCGCAGCCGAACGTTCTTCGACATCGTGTGCCGCTGGGTCGATCACCTGTCAGGGCACTCCGGCATCCCGCGTCAGGTCCCCCTCGATAGGCTCACCGAGCTGGACGTCACCGGCCTGCATACGCTGATCCTGCCGCCGGGCTCCTGGCAGCGCCCCGCCGACGTGCAGTTCCTGGCCCGTGCAGCGCGGGCGGGGGTGCAGATCCTCCACTTTGAATACCAGGTGGAACAGGGTTCCATCATCCATCTTCAATCGTTGATCAAGCTGATCGTGCAGCAGAGGTTGGAATCATGAACACGCACACCATCGTGCTGGGCGTCATCGGCGCGGACTGTCACGCCGTGGGCAACAAGATCCTTGAAGCGTTCTTCACCCAGGCCGGCTATCGCGTCGTGAACCTGGGCGTGATGGTCAGCCAGGACGAGTTCATCGACGCGGCCATCGAGACCGGCGCGGCGGCGATCCTGGTGTCCTCCCTGTACGGTCACGGGGAGATCGACTGCGCGGGCCTTCGGGAGCGCTGCATCGAGCGCGGCCTGGAGAACCTCGTGCTGTATGTCGGGGGCAACCTGGTCGTCGGCAAGGCCGACTTCGGCGCCACCCGCGACAAGTTCCTGTCGATGGGCTACGACCGCGTGTTTCAGCCCAGCGTGGACCTCGACGGCGTGCTGGAGCTGCTGTCGCAGGACCTCGCCGCAAGGGCCGGGGGCTGATCACGGTCATGCGCATCCTCTCGGTGGACATCGGCTCGACCTGGACCAAGGGCGCCCTCTTCGGGACGCACCGGGACGGCCTGCGCCTGCTCGGCCGTGCCCAGGCGCCCACCACGGCGCACCTGCCCGAGGCCTACTACCGGGTGGAGCGCGAGCTGCTCAAACCTGCCGTCAGGCAGCCATCCGAGGCGCCCGCAAAAGGGCGCCGGACCACGCCCGGCATGAATCCCGGCTCAGAAGCCGGCGACCCCGACGACCTTCGCGTCACCTGGTCATCGTCTGCCCACGGTGGTCTCGCGGTGGCGGCGCTGGGGCTGGTCCCCGACTGGACGCTGGCCGCCGCACGGGCCGCGGCGCTTTCGGCCGGTGCACGGATCACCGGGGTGTACTCGTACCAGTTGACCCCACGGGACCTGGAGCATCTCAACGCCGAGAAGCCCGACATCCTGCTTTTTTCGGGCGGCACTGACGGCGGCAACCAGCACTACGTGTCCCACAACGCCCGGATGCTGAGGGGCCTGACCCCGGAGACTGTCATCGTGTACGCGGGCAACCGGGACGCCGCCGCCGAGGTCGCCGACCTGCTCGGAGACCGGCCGATGGTGCTCGCAGAGAACGTGCTCCCCGACCTGCGCGAGCCCGCGCCCGAGAGCGCCCGGGAGGCCATCCGCGGCGTGTTCCTGGACCGCATCGTGGAGGGCAAGGGACTGTCGGAGCTGGTCGCCCACACGGGCTCGGCGCCGCACCCGACGCCGCTGGCCATGCTCGAGTACGTCCGGGCGCTCGGGGAGACCGGCCGCCTTGGGAGGTTCCTCTGCCTCGACATGGGGGGAGCCACCACCGATGTCTACTCCCATGGCGAGGCCACCTCCGCCGAACAGGCCATCGCCTCGGCCGGGCTGCCCGAGCCGGTGACCAGGCGCACCGTCGAGGGCGACCTGGGCATGCGTGTCTCGGCTCAGGCGGCCGCTGCGGCGGCCCGTCCCTGGGTGGAGCGCCTGCTGGCCGGACGGGACCTCCCCATCGCGGGCTTCGACGCCTGGATCCAGGCCGTGCAGGCCGATCCGGCCCGGCTGCCCGCGACCCCCGGGGAGCTGGCGTTTGACGACGTGCTGGCCTCGGCCTGCGTGGGTGCTGCTGCTTCGCGCCACGCGGGCCGCATCGAGATCGTCTACACCGCCCACGGTCCGACCGAGCTGCGAAGGGGCAAGGATCTGCGCGGCTTCTCCAGCGTCGTCTGCACCGGCGGCTTCCTCTCGCGCGGCGGTGACGTGCGCCCGGCCTTCTCGATCATGCCCTTCGACGAGCGTGGCCGGATCGTGTGCACGCCCGCCGACGCCCGCGTGCTGTTCGACCGTGATTATCTATTTCCCCTGCTGGCCAACGCCCGCTTCGCCGCCCCGGAGGCGGCCGTGAACGCGGGAATCGGAGCTCTGCAGGCACAATGAATCGGGCGGTCGAACGGACCGTCCGGAGGAGTCCTTCATGGAGATCGTGAACAAGAAACTGACCGACGCGCAATTCGACGCGCTGCGTCCGCAGGTGCTTTCATCCTGGCCCACCGGCGGGGACGTCGACTTCGACGAGGGCGTGGCGTTCCACCACGACCTGCCCGAGGCCAAGCGCTTTCCTGTGGCGCTGGACCAGGCCGACCAGGCCCGGCGTGTCCTGCTGCAGCCCCGCGCCGGTGTGGCGCTGCTCGAGGAGCACATCGCCCTGCTCCAGCTGCTCTCGACGGCGGCCGACGTGCTGCCCACGACCATCGATGCCTACACGCGCCAGAACCGCTACGACGAGGCTCAGAAGGGCATCGACAAGAGCCGCCAGGCGGGCCACAGCCTCCTCAACGGCTTCCCGGCGGTCAACCACGGCCTGCGCGCCTGCCGCGAGATCATCGAGCGCGTCGAAAAGCCCGTGCAGGTCCGTCACGGCACGCCCGACGCCCGGCTGCTCGCCGAGATCACCCTGGCCGCGGGCTTCACCTCCTACGAGGGCGGCGGCATCTCCTACAACATCCCCTACACCAAGAAGGTGCCGCTGCAGAAGAGCATCGAGGACTGGCAGTACGTCGACCGCCTGGTGGGACGCTACGAGGCCGCCGGCGTGCGCATCAACCGCGAGCCCTTCGGTCCGCTCTCGGGCACCCTGGTTCCGCCGTTCATGAGCCACGCCATCGCGATCATCGAGGGCCTGCTCGCCCTCGAGCAGGGCGTCCGCTCCATCACGCTGGGCTACGGGCAGGCGGGCAATCTGGTGCAGGACATCGCGGCGATCCACAGCCTGCGCCAGCTGGCACGCCACTGGTTCGAGGCCGAGGGATACTCCGACTTCCAGCTCTCCACCGTGTTCCACCAGTGGATGGGCGGCTTCCCGGAGGACGAGAGCAAAGCCTTCGCGGTCATCTCCTGGGGCGGCGCCGTGGCGGCCCTCGCGGGGGCCACCAAGGTCATCGTGAAGACCCCGCACGAGGCCTCCGGCATCCCCACGGGCGAGGCGAACCTGCAGGGCATCATGGCCACGAGCCAGATCAACAGCATGCTCGTGGACCAGCAGGCGAGCCTGCTGCCGATCGTGCAGCCCGAGATCGAGCGCATCCGGCGCGAGGTCAACACGGTGCTGCGCGCCGTCAAGGCCGCCGGCGAGGGCGACTGGGCCACGGGCGCCGTCCGGGCCTTCGCCGCGGGCATCCTCGACGTGCCCTTCGCACCGTCGATCTACAACAAGGGCAAGCTGCTGCCGGTGCGCGACAACGAGGGGGCCATCCGCCTGTTCGACTTCGGTGCCGTGCCCCTGGACATGGACACGCGGGCCTTCCACGCGGCCAAGGTCAAGGAGCGCTCGACCACGGAGGGACGGGAGCCGTGCTTCCAGATGGTGATCGACGACATCTACTCCATTTCCAAGGGACGGCTCGTGGGTCGTCCCCGATAGCCGCAGCAGTCAGGCCGGCGGCGCCGCCGCCAGAAAGGCTCGTGTCATGAAAATCACCAAGGTCCTCTTCACGCCAGGGAACTCGTCGTTCTTCTTCGATGACCAGAAGACCATCAAGACCGGCGCCACCCAGGATGGCTTCGTGTACCGCGGCACGCCCGTCACCGAGGGCTTCCCGGCGATCCGCACCGCCGGGGAGGCGGTCTCGATCCTGCTGATCTTGGAGGACGGTTCCATCGCGATCGGAGACGCCTGCGCGGTGCAGTACTCCGGCACCGGCGGCCGCGATCCGCTGTTTCTGGCCGAACGCTACATCCCCTTCATGGAGACCCACCTGCGCCCGCTGCTCGAGGGGCGCGAGCTCACGACCTTCCGCGCGGACGCGGAGTACTTCGATCACGCCGAGGTGGGCGGCCGGCGCCTGCACACGGCGATCCGCTACGGCCTGACCCAGGCCCTCCTCGACGCCCATGCCCGGGCCCAGTCCTGCTTCAAGACCGAGGTCGTGCTGCGGGAATGGAACCTGCCCGCGCGGTTCGCCCCGGTGCCGCTGTTCGGCCAGACCGGCGACGATCGCTACCTCAGCGTGGACAAGATGATCCTCAAGCAGGTCGACGCGCTGCCCCACGGCCTGATCAACAACGTCCCCGACAAGCTCGGGCGGCACGGCGAGAAGCTCCAGGAATACATCACGTTCCTGGTCAACCGCGTCAAGGCGCTGCGTCCCGATCCCGCCTACGTCCCGGCGCTGCACATCGATGTGTACGGAACCATCGGCCTGATCTTCGATCACGACATGGTGAAGATCACCGACTACCTGGCCCGCCTCACCGAGTACTCACAGGAGTTTCCGCTCTACCTCGAGGGCCCCGTCGACATGGGCGAGCGCCAGGCCCAGATCGACGCGCTGGGCGCGATCAAGCGCGGCCTGGCGGCACGCAGCTCCCAGGTGAAGATCGTCGCCGACGAGTGGTGCAACACCGTCGAGGACGTGGTCGACTTCACCGACGCGCAGTGCTGCGACATGGTGCAGATCAAGACGCCGGACCTGGGCGGCATCCAGAACATCGTCGACGCCGTGATCTACTGCAACGAGCACGGCATGGAGAGCTACCAGGGCGGCACCTGCAACGAGACCGACACTTCGGCGCGCACCTGCGTCCACCTCGCGCTGGCCACCCATCCGCAGCGCATGCTCGTCAAGCCCGGCATGGGCTTCGACGAAGGCCTGACCATCGTCCGCAACGAGATGAACCGAATGCTGGCCCTCTTGAACTGGAAATACGGAGAAGAATCATGTCAGAACGTCCGCTGGAATTTCGTGTGCTGAGTCCGACCGCCATCCTGGGCTACGGCTTCCCTGAGAGCTCCTTCGAGCGCGGCATGGAGGCCGACCCCCACTGCATCGCCGTGGACGCGGGCTCGACGGACCCGGGACCGACCTACCTGGGATCGGGCAAGCCCTTCACCGACCGCACCGGCGTCAAGCGCGACCTGCGCTACATGCTCAAGGCCGGCATCTCCAGGAAGATCCCGGTGATCATCGGCACCGCCGGAGGCTCCGGCGCGGCGCCGCACGTGGCCTGGTGCCGCGAGATCATCGAGGAGATCGCCCGCGAGGAGGATCTCCACTTCCGGATGGCCATCATCCACTCCGACGTGGACCGCGGGGTCGTCCTGCGCGAACTCAACGCGGGCCGCATCACGCCGCTCCCGTTCGTCCCGGAACTGACCCCGGAGAGCCTGGCCCAGACCTCCCACATCGTCGCCCAGATCGGCATGGAGCCGTACTTCAAGGCGCTGGACACCGGCGCCGACGTGATCCTGGCGGGGCGCTCGTACGATCCGGCCGTCTTCGCGGCGATGCCCGTCAAGCTTGGCTTCG
>PHAZ01000194.1 GCA_002841825.1 Deltaproteobacteria bacterium HGW-Deltaproteobacteria-22
AGGCCGCTGATGATGAGGGTCGAGCCCTCCTGCAGGTTCACCGTCGTGGAGACTTTGCGGTTGCGGAAGCCCGGGACGCCGTTGACGGCCAGAGACCAGTCGACGTCGGAGACCTCGGCCTTCAGGTTGAGCGTGATGTTTCCGCGGCTGTTGGCCAGCGGCTGCAGGCTCAGAGAAATGCCGAACTGCTTCCATTCGATCGTGGAAGAGGTCGAGGTGACCATCGGAATCGGGATTTCACCACCGACCTGCATCTCGGCCTTTGAACCCGAACTGCAGACCAGCTTGGGCTCGGCCAGGATGCGCGCGTTGCCGGTCTTGAACAGCAGGTTCAACTTGAAGTTCAGCAGCTCCTGCGGAGACTGGACGTTGAAGACCATCTGGTTCTGGCCCGAAGGCATGATGGGGATGGTGCCCTCGAGACCGCCGGAAAGGACCAGCGCCTCGGGGAGTTCCAGGCCGAAGTTCACCATGTTGCGCGAAGAAATTTCCATGAAGCGGACTTTGACCTGGACCTGGGCGCCCTCGCCCATGGTCACCAGGTTGTTCACCTGAAGATGCAGGGTCTCGATGATGGCCTTGAGCTTGTCCATCTCGTTTTTGGAGCCGACGGCACCCTCGAGGAAGACCATGCCCGCGATCAGGTTGGCCTTCACGGTGGTCATGCCCGCAGACTGCAGGGTTTTGTTGATCTGCTCGACCGCGCTGGGACGGTACTTCGTGTAGTTGACCACGTTCTTCGGATCGAACAACTCCACGGCCATCATCACTCGACCGTAGTCGGAGGCCGTGTAGGCGTAGCCGTCGATGATGACCTTCTCACCGACCGCCTGGGTGTAGATGCCCTCGACGGACCCGAGGAACTGGTTGATGGACCGGACGTTTTTGCCCACGGTGACGTCGGAGACATCCAGGCGGATCCGGACGGTATCCTTGCCGATCGGGACATAGAGGTCGGTCACGCCGCGGCTGACGCCGACCACGGTGACCGAGTCTGTCGCAAAGGACACGACGTCCGCGATGCGGGGATTGAGAATCCGCATCGCACCGCTGATCTTGCCCTCGAACCGGATGGTCTCGGACTGACCCACGCTCAGGTTCACCGTCTGGCTGATGCTTTGGGCGCCGACCGGCAGGGAGACGAGCATCATGCATGCAAAAAGGAACGTCGATGTGTAGATTGAAAGGGATTTCACGGTCACCTCGCTTGTTGCCACCCACACATTGCCAACTTGCGGCTTATTCGTCAAGGCTGAATATGAAATGATTCCGAAGATCCCGCTTCGGAGCCTGTCGGGAAAACCCGCGGATGCACGCCACGGAATGCGAAAACCTGTCCGTTTCCTTGTTTTTCGGTCGAATATTGCCGGTATTCGTCCTGCAACAGTTTCTTTCAGGGTTTTTCCGGTCATGAGAAGGCTCGGTCCAAGATTCCTGACAAGCTCCCGGACCTGACTGTCGCGAAACATATTAACTGACATCGGGTGCAATGGGCCACATGTAAACATCTTTACGTGGATCTGGCCAAATGCGGCAAATCGTGATACACACCCTCCCATGTTGAACTCTTTCCTGATGCTCCTCATGCCATCCCTGACCGCCGTTCCAGCGCAGGTCGCATCGGACGACCTGCCGCAGGTGGCCCTGAGTCAGCACCAGAGACAGAACCTCATCACCAGCCTGGCCTCTTCCACGGTCAACACCCGCATCCACGCCATCTCCACCCTGGGAATGGAGCGAGTTCGCGAGAGTGTTCCACACCTGATCCAGCTGCTCAAGGACGACAACCCCCACGTCCGCGCCGAGGCCGCCACCGCCCTCGGAACCCTCAAAGTCAAGAACGCCGGACCAAGGCTGTACCAGATCATGCTTCACGACAGCAGTCCACTGGTGCGGGCCCGTGCCACCGTGGCGCTGGCCGATCTCGATTATACCGGCGCCATCACCGCCATTTCCATGAATCTGGACCGCCCGGACATCCGCGAGCGCATGGCTGCTGTGCGCGCCCTGGGCAAGTTTGGCGGTCCCAAGGCGTTCAATCATCTCATCCGACTGCTCCGCTCGGGAACGCCCGAGCTGCGCGAGACCGTCATCGAGGCTCTGGGAGATCTGGGCGATCGCCAGGTGGTGCGCTATCTCTTCCGCTACCTCGAGCAGGGGTCGACCCGACTGAACCGGGCCGCCCTGCTGGCGCTGACGCGTCTGCATCCGCAGATGGTCCAGAGCCGCCTGCCCCAGTTGCTTCGCCGCACCGAGCCCGAGCTGGTCATCGCCGCCCTCGACAGTGCCGCCCAGATCGGGTGTCCGGACTGCGCCAGCCAGATTCTCCAACTCATTGAAACTGCCGAGGATCCGATCGCCTCCCAGGCGGCCAGCACCGCGGCCTATCTCCAGATGCGCGAAGCCGTCGAGCCGATCCTGATCCGGCTGCAACCGCGACCCAACCTGCAGTCACGCATTCTTTATCTATGGTCACTTGGCCGACTTGGGTCCATGTCTGTTCTGCCCGAGACCCTGCATGCCCTGTCGGATCCGTTGCCTGAACTCCGCCTGACAGCGCTTCGCATCCTGCGCATCCTGCGCCCGGAAAAACTGAACCTCGAAGAAATCATCGTCCCCATGCTGCAGGACAACAATCCATCGGTCGCCGCCGAGGCCATTCTCCTGCTCGGGGAATACGGGCATCGCTCCTGGCTCGGGGACCGGCTCCCCGGAGACTCCACGAGCACGCTTCGGCTCAGCGCCGCCATCACCAGCCTGGCATGGGTCCATCCGCTCCCGGCCAACCTCCTCGGAAATCTTCGCACCTGGTCTCGCAGCGAAGACACGCGGATCCGGAACGCCGCGATCGCCACGCTGGGCCGCTTCCGGGACGTGGCGAGCCTGGACGCGTTGCTGAAGTCCGTGTATTCCTCCGACGATCGCCTTCGATGGGAGGCCGTAAGGGCCCTGGCCCTGCTCCGCTCTCCCGAGGCACGCAGCACGCTGGCCGCGATTGCGACCCAGGATCCCCTGCGCGTGGTGCGGGCCTATGCGCTTCTGGGTGTCCGGGTACTGGATCCCGAGGTGAAAAGCTTTGAAGTGATGGCTCGTACGCGCTTTGAAGAGCGCTTCGCCGAGCGAGACTACGCAGAGGCGTACGTGTATGCCCTGGCGCTGGCCCAGAATGGCCGTCGCGAAAATCTGGAGGCCTTCCAGAAGGTCTTCAACGTGCTGCTGAAGTCGGGCTCCAACGCCTCGCAGAAGACCGAGTTCGTGGACCTCCTGTTCCTGTTCGGGGAACAATGGGGCGCCCCATGGATGGAGGAAGCCCTGAGCTCGCCGCTTACGCGCGTCCGCTCCCGCGCGATGGTATGGAAGGCCCGCTACTCCCAGCCCGATGCGGCCCTTCCTGCCTCCGTGCAGGCGGACGCGGCCTTGCCTGACTCCATGAAGGATCGCTCCGTCCGGCTCCCCTTCGCCAAGGAAAATCCACGCTCCGGCTGCGGCTGCCGCACGGGGCAGTCCGACTCCGACCCGCGTATTCCCTGGATCGTGATGGCGGCATGGCTGCTTCGCCCCAGACGTCGCCGGCGTGCCTGATCATGCAGGATGAAGCCCTCTCTTCCAGAAAAAGCCGACACCTGGATTATTTCCGTCATGAGGACACCGATATGGGTGATCCCGGCTTCGATGGCGTGGTCCTGCGACAGAGCGCGCTCAGCAGCGTCTTCCCCGACGAGGTGAATCTCCAGACGGTGTTCCTGGGCGCCACCCTCGGTGCGCCGCTCTTTCTCGCCCCCGTCACCGGAGGAACCCCCGAGGGCGCCGACTTCAACCGTTCCGCCGCCCGCTGCGCGATCCGGCTGGGGCTTCCGATGGCCACCGGCAGCCTGCGCATTCTCTTCGAGCAACCCGGGACGTTTGAAACGTTCAATGTCAACGCCGACAGGGAAATCCCCCTCTTCTTCGGCAACCTCGGACCGGCCATGGCGCTCCGACTGGGCCCCGAGCGCGTGCGTGAAGCCTGCGACCGGCTTCATATGCATGGCCTGTTTCTTTATTTCAATCACGCCCAAGAGCTGGCCCAACCCGACCGCGAACACGAGCGGTTCGATCCGGACCGGATCCCTGAGTTCATCACCCGGTTTGGAGCCCCTGTCATTATTAAAGAAACAGGAATGGGTTTTTGTGCCAGAGACCTTGCTGTCATCTCCAACTGGCCCATCTCCGGCTTGGATACCAGCGGAGCGGGTGGTTCCAACTTCTTCCTAGTGGAACATGATGAATCTGCAGATTCTTTCGATGCAGCGAGGACGATACCGCTCCAGACGGGAATCCCAACCGCTCTCGTTATTCATATGGCTTCTAGTTATAATATTTCCATTATCGGTAGTGGCGGTGTGCGTAGTGGGTTCGACATGGCGCGGGCCTTTTCGCTGGGCGCCGACCTCGTGTCCTGTGCCGCGCCCCTGGTGCGTGCCTGGGCCCGGGACCCCGAAGACGGCATCCACGCTTGGATCACGTCCCGACTCGATCAATTGCGGACCGTCATGTCCCTGTGCGGTACGCGCTCGATCGGGGATCTGAAGCGGCATCCAGTGACGCTCGACCCCCGGTTTGGGGAAATGATCTGATCGTGCACCTGGAAGCCTTCGGCAAAATCATCCTTCTCGGAGAACATGCAGTGCTCGACGGCGCCCCTGCCCTGGCGATGCCCCTGCCCGGGGCGATGCGCGGCCGGATCTCGGCGGTCGGAGACGGCGGGATCCACCTGAACCCGCACATCGGGGATGCCCGTGTCGTTACCGCGCTGGAGCTCCTGGGCCACCTCATCCCGGTCGGAGGTTTCACGCTTGACTGGGAGGCTTCCGTGCCCCCGGGGGCCGGCCTGGGTGCATCAGCCTCGCTCTCGTTTTTGCTGGCCCAGGCCGCCTGGCGTGTCGCCCACCCTGCGACGATGCCGGATCCGGCCCACCTGGCCGCAGTGACGCATGAGCTCGAGCACTGCTTCCACGGCACCCCATCGGGCATCGACGACGCAGTGGTATGCCTGCAATCGGCGGTGTTGCTGCAGCGTCCGGAAGTATCCGTCCGCTGGCCGTTCCCCCATGCGGTGCAAGCGGCTCACCTGTGGCTGGTGAGCCTGCCCGTGGCGCTGCCGCTGGTGGTTGGCTTTTCGGGTGCGAGCGCCTCGACGCAGGAGATGATCACCAGGGTGAAGGCTTGTGCAGGCCCCGACTTTGCCGACACCTCCGGCCGCCTGTTCGACGAGGCGGTCCGCCATCTGGCGTGCAGGGATCTCGACGCACTCGGCCAGATCCTGTGTCATGCCCACGAGCACCTGGCTGCAGCCGGTGCGTCAACACCGGCGCTGGATCGCATGGTTCAACTGGCGCTGGCGGCCGGAGCCTTCGGAGCCAAGCTCACCGGCAGCGGCGGTGGCGGCTGTGCGATCGCCCTCTGCCGGGATGATAACAAGGCCGAGGTCGCCCAGGCCTGGCGCTCTGCCGGCTTCCAGGTGCTGGCCACCTGACCCCAGGTGTTCGCAAGAAGTTCGACTTGACATCCCGGTTCGCGACTTATGAAAGGATCCCGGCAACCGAATGCCGATTCCGATTCCGATTCCGATTTCGATTTCGACTGAACCTGAAATCGAGAAACAAATGTTCAACCTCTCATGGAATACTTCTTGCGATGCCCTGATCTGACCCCCCCAGGTCCGGTTGGGGGTCCTGGCTTTTCTACCGTACCAAAGACCTGCTTCTGCAGTTGATGTCTATCCTGGGGTTACAGTGTGGCGAAGACTCGGTTGCCTTGACCGGCCGAGCCAAGAACGTTCTTGTTCTTGTGGATGATCAGGTCGCGAAGCATGTCGCGGGCTGGGCCGAGGTATTTGCGGGGATCGAACTCCTCGGGCTTCTTGGCGAAGACCTCGCGGATCTTGGCCGTCATGGCCAGGCGGCCGTCGCTGTCGATGTTGATCTTGCAGACCGCCATGCCGGCGGCCTTGCGCAGCTGGCTCTCGGGGATGCCCACGGCGCCGTCCATCTTGCCGCCGTACTGATTGATCATCTCGATGTATTCCGGGATGACCGAGGAGGAACCGTGCAGCACGATCGGGAAGCCAGGGATGCGCTTGCTGATCTCTTCGAGAATGTCGAAGCGCAGCGGGGGAACTTCCTCACCGGGCTTCAGCTTGAACTTGTAGGCGCCATGGCTCGTGCCGATGGAGATCGCCAGGCTGTCGACGCCCGTGCGCTTCACGAAGTCCTCGACCTCCTCGGGCTGCGTGTAATGAGACTTCGCAGCGGAGACCTCGTCCTCGATGCCGGCGAGCACGCCGAGCTCGCCCTCGACCGTGACATCGTGCTCATGGGCGTATTCGACCACCTTGCGGGTGAGCTTGATGTTTTCCTCGTACGGGAGATGGCTGCCGTCGAGCATGACCGAGGAGAAGCCCGTCTCGATGCAGGACTGGCACAACTCGAACGAGTCGCCATGATCCAGGTGCAGCACGACCGGAATGTTGGAGCCCATCTCGCGGGCCATGGCCACGGCACCCTGCGCCATGTAGCGCAGCAGGGTCTGGTTGGCATACTGCCTGGCGCCCTTGCTGACCTGGATGATGACCGGAGAATCGCTTTGGGCGCAACCCATCACGATGGCCTGCAGTTGTTCCATGTTGTTGAAATTGTAAGCCGGAATGGCATAGCCATGCTGATTGGCATCGGCGAACAATTTGACGGAATTGACGAGTCCTAATTCTTTGTAACTGACCATCGAAGCATCTCCTTTTGATAAAAAAGTGGGGTGGCTGCCGGCAGGCGGCAGGTTGTTGAGGGATTCAGAAACTAGGGAAGCGAGCCCGTCATCGGAGCGATCGTATCTCCGGCAGGCGTATGGAACAGGTAAGCCGAACTCATCACGAACGGGAACGTGAACTGCACCGAGGTGCCAGCCACGGCAGCGGCGGGAGGCGAGAAGCGCCAGCGTTTGGAGAAGCCGGTGCGGCCAACGGCCAGGCCGGGCACCCATGTCGGGGTGACTTCCAGCGACTCGAGGCCGACGTTGGTGCTGGTGTAGCCGTACTCGGAGAAGTCGTCGCCGATGATGCCCGAGGAGTTCAGATCGTAGACGAAGTAGATGACGCCGTCATTGCCCGTCAACCAGGTGTAGAACTGGGATCCCGTTCCCACCCACTGATTGAAGGTCACGATGACGGGAGAGTTGATGACCATCGGATTCTCGCGGGCCATCGATACCGTCAGCGCCTCGGTCGGCGTGATGAAGACCGGCACGGTGCGGGTGTACGTGTTGCCGAAGTCCTCGGTGTTGGCGTACACGGTCAGCAGGTACATCTCTCCGCCGACCAGGCCGTCGGGCAGCGTGAAGGAGATCTGGTTGCCCGTCAGCGTCGGGGACAGGGGCCAGGAGGCGCCGTCCTGGGCGAACTCGCGCAGCACGACCGACAGGCTGTCGGCGTCGGGCTCGCGGTTGAACAGCACGTAGATGCTGTCGCCGGAGGAGAACTGACCCGGCACCGTGGGGGTGGCGGTGAAGTAACTGTTGTTCGAGGCGGACACGGAGAGATCACCGGGGACGAACGCGCTCAGCCGGATGACCTGGATGGTGTCACCGGTCGTGTGGAGGTCGAAGTTCCGGGTGGTCGAAGCGAACTCGGGATTGCCGTCGCCGTCCAGATCGATCTCGGGCACGTAGATGCGAACATTCGGGAAGTTGATGGAGCCGGCCATCGGCAGTTCGGGGATGTCGCGGAACTGGGCCAGGCCCATGGCGTTGGTGTTGGCGACGCGGTTGACGTCACCACGGAAGTACACGTTGCCCCACTGATCCACCGAATAGTACGCTGCGGGCACCACCATCTGCAGGGGAACCTGCGAGATCGGGACGCCGGTGGGATCCAGCAGCCGGACCTGGAAGGTGCCGGTGTTGCCGAACATCCAGATCGGCTCACAGGTGATCGAGGGATTCTCGTAGGGGACGTTGCCCGGCGCGACCGGGAAATTCGTCTGGATGCGGGCGGGCAGGAAGCCGTCCAGCGAATACATGACAAAGACGCCGCCCGTGGCCGGAATGTCG
>PHAZ01000195.1 GCA_002841825.1 Deltaproteobacteria bacterium HGW-Deltaproteobacteria-22
ACGGCGCCGGTCCCGGTGTCCATCCCCGCCGGCACCATCCTCAAGGTCGGCGCCGTCACCAAGGCCATGGACCAGTGCACGGTCCGCCTCGCCGGCCCCAACAACGAGACCCTCAGCGGCGCCAGCGTCCTGCTGTTCTTCGCCGCCTTCGAGAACGCCAACTAGCCTTTGTTTTCCCAGCCATTCCATCGGTTGAGGTGACGCCTGCGCGTTAATCTGGTATACCCCTCGTGTAAGGGGGCCTCCATGCGCACCACTCTTCCGTTCTTTGTCCTTATTGTTTCAGTTCTGATTTTTGCCCGTCCTGCAGCCGCCCAGAGCCTGGTCGTCAACAACACCACGATCCAGATGGGTGGCATCCATCACTACGACTCGATCACGGTGATCAACAACGGCCACATCACGGTCACCCCCTTCGACGGGACCGACCGCATCAACACCGGCAATCTCCAACTGGTCGCCCCCAGCATCCATATCGACGCCACCTCGTCCATCGTCGGCACCGCGTCGGGCTACCAGCCCCAACTGTGCCTGAACGGCCCGGGACCTGCGGCCTTCCCAGCCTCGGGCGGGCGCGGCGGCTGCGCCGTGCGTGACTCCGGCGG
Source organism: Deltaproteobacteria bacterium HGW-Deltaproteobacteria-22 (assembly GCA_002841825.1). GTDB lineage: Bacteria > Myxococcota_A > Polyangia > HGW-17 > HGW-17 > HGW-17. The sequence continues at coordinate 606 of PHAZ01000195.1, forward strand.
CGGCGGCGCCCACTTCGGCGCCGGCGGACGCGGCACCCGCGACTGCCCGGGCGGCGTCTGCACCTTCCCGCTGCACTGGGAGGAGGACTGCGGCGTCTACGCCGGGGGCACCACCTGCACCACCATCGCCAACTGCTACGACGGCAACGGCCTGCCCACGGTGGCCGGCCAGTCCTTCTCCCATTCCATCTACGAGATCGAGTTCGGCGCGGCCGGCGGTGACGCGGGCTGCCGCGACGGCGACGGCTGGAGCGCCCCCGTGTGCATGGTCGCGGGCCCCGGCGGCGGACGCATCGTGCTGGCCGCGGTCACCCCGCTGGGCACCGGTGTGATGGACATCCAGGGCAGCGTCGTGTCCGACGGACGCCGCGGCTGCGGCATCAAGAACGACTCCGCGGGCGGCGGCGCAGGCGGCTCGGTCCTGATCGTTGGTGACTCCGTCAGCATCGGCGAGACCGCCGTGATCAGCGCCGCGGGCGGCATCGGCGGCAACACGCAGGCCTACCCGGCCGGTCAGTGTCCGTCCTGCGCGCAGGTCGGCGGCACCTGCGACGACTGCGGCGGCGGCGGCGGCGGCGGCATCGTGAGCGTGCTCTCGGGCGCCCCGGCGGACATCCACCAACTGGCCGCCTTCCGGGTCGGCGGCGCGGCCGGCGGCGTGTGCTCCTGCGCGGGCGAGGCCGGCGGCGGCGCGGGCGAGCTCCAGCTCTCGGGCGTCTACGTCGGCGAGGTCTGCGACGGCTACGACAACGACTTCGACGACATCGTGGACAACAACCTGGCCGACCGCACGTGCGGCACCGGCGCCTGCGAGGTCACGGTCGAGGCCTGCGACGGCGGCGTCCCCAACGACTGCGTGCCCGCCGACGATCCGCTGTGCCAGCCCCCCATCACGGACACGCGCAGCCGCTTCATGGTCATCGTGGACACCTCGGGCTCGATGCTCCTGGATCTCACCGGCGCCTGGACCTTCGGCGACGGCTCCCCGGACCACGTGGGCCTGAACACCAACGCCGACGGCATCGCGGGCAACGACAGCCGCCTGTACAAGGCCAAGGAGGCCCTGCGCAACGTCATCTCGGCGTACTACCCCGACATCGACTTCGGCCTGGCCCGCTACGCCCAGGGCTCGGGTCCCTCGGTCAACTGCCAGCTCGCGCGCTCCTTCGAGTGTGCGGGCATCTGCTGCACCTACGACGACCCGACCAACAACACCGGCACGCCCGACGCCTGCTCGGTGACCGCGGGCGCGGCGGGCACCATCGCGGTCCCGCCCCAGAGCCCGACCTCGGACGCCTGCATCAACTACGCCGGCGGCTGCGGCTCGGTGCGGCGCGGCGCCGACATCCTCGTGGGCTTCGAGCGCCCGGTCAACCAGTTGATCATGTGGATCGACAACCAGGAGACGAGCTTCAACGAGAGCCGCATCGAGGGCGACTTCTGCGACTTCGCCGGAGGCGGCGACTGCGAGCTGCGCGGCACCGGCCCCACCCCGCTGGCCGACTCCCTGCTGGCGGTCAAGGGCTACATGGCCGCGTCCATCGCCGACGACCGCATCGACACCTGCCGCCGCTACGCGGTCATCCTGCTCACCGACGGCATCGAGACCTGCCGCGGCAACCCCGTGACCGCCGCCGCCGAGCTGCTCAACGACCTGGCCATCGAGACCTACGTCATCGGCTTCTCGGTGCTGCCCTCGGAGCAGGCATCCCTCAACCAGATCGCCCAGGCCGGTTCCTTCGGCAACTCCCGCAACGCCTTCTTCGTCGGCAACGAGGACGAGCTGGCCGCGGTCCTGGCGGGCATCGTCGCGGACTCGGTCGTCTACGGGCGCTGCAACGACTGGGACGACGACTGCGACGGCCTCGTCGACGAGGACTTCCCCACCCTGGGACAGCCCTGCGACGACGGCGCCATCGGCGCTTGCCGCGGCACCGGCGAGTACAACTGCCGCCTCGACGGCGCGGGCACCGAGTGCATCATCACCACCCCGGGCGCCACCCCGTCCGACGAGGTCTGCAACGGCCTCGACGACAACTGCAACGACCAGGTCGACGAGGGCCTCAACTGCCAGTCCCAGTGCACCCCCACCGGCGCCGAGGTCTGCGACGGCATCGACAACGACTGCAACGGCCTGGTCGACGAGACCGATCCCCTCATGGGCCTCCCCTGCGGCGAGGACGAGGGCGTCTGCGAGCCCGGATCCTGGCAGTGCGCCGGCGGCGTCATGGTCTGCCTGGGCGCGGTCACGCCGGGCACCGAGATGTGCAACGGCCTCGACGACGACTGCGACGGCCTGACCGACGACGAGGCCCCCTGCCCGGCCGAGTACTGGTGCATCGAGGGCGGCTGCCGCGCCCGCTGCGGCGAGGGCGAGTTCCCCTGCGGCGGCGGCTACGTCTGCCGGGACTACACCGTCGACTCCGAGGACGTCCGCGTGTGCATGCCCACCGCCTGCGCCAACTGCGAACCCGGCGAGATCTGCGTCGACAACGCCTGCGTGGATCCCTGCGCGGACGTGTCCTGTGACACCGACGAGACCTGCGTCATGGGCGTCTGCCGCGACTGCCACACCCTGGGCTGCGACGCCCCGCTGATCTGCTACGACGGCCAGTGCCGGGACGATCCCTGCGCGGACGTGACCTGCCCCGAGGCAAACCAGTACTGCTCCGGTGGCCAGTGCATCGATCTCTGCCGCGACGAGCGCTGTCCCGAGGACTCGGCCTGCGACGCGACCGGCCTGTGCGCGCCCGTCACCTGCAGCCCCGCCTGCGCCGACGGCACCGTCTGCGTCGGGGGCCAGTGTGAGACCGACCCCTGCCCGCTGGTCTTCTGCGAGAAGGGCAGCATCTGCGTCCACCCGGGCGAGTGCATCCCCGATCCCTGCCCGCTGCTGGACTGCCCCGACGGCACCGTCTGCGACGTGCTCGATGACGGCTCGGCGCTCTGCCGCTTCCGCAACCCCCTGCCCGACCCCGAGGTCTTCACCGTCTCGGGCAAGGTCGGCTGCACCTGCGCCGCTGGCGGCACCGTGCCCGCCTCCGGCACCGGAGGGTTTGCCTTCCCGGGTGTCCTGCTGCTGCTGGGCCTCTTCCTGGCCCGCCTCCGAGGTGTGAAATGAGACTCGCCGCCATCCTCACCGCGACTGTGCTGCTGGCCGCGCTGGCCGCCTGCGACCCCAGGCCGATCTACCTGTATCCCGACGGCGGCACCCCCGACGGCGACACCCCCGACGGCGACGCCGCCGACATCGCCGACGACGCCGACGCCGATCCCCCCTGCATCCCGCCGGGCGTCCCCGAGGTCTGCAACGGCCTCGACGACGACTGCGACGGCACCGCCGACAACGGCTTCAACCTGCAGGCGGATCCCTCCAACTGCGGCTCCTGCGGCAGGGTCTGCACGCTGACCAACGCCCTGACCGACTGCTTTGAGGGCGACTGCCGCTTCCAGGGCTGCCTGCCCGGGTTCGCCGACCTGGATCCGAACCTGCCCGGCTGCGAATACGCCTGCCCGGTCTATCCCTCCGTCGCCGAGGACTGCAACGGCCTCGACGACGACTGCGACGGCACCGCCGACGAGCCCGCCGAGCTGCCCGCCGCCCCCACGGGCGTCTGCCGCACCACAGCCGGAACGCCCTGCGCGGGCACCACCATGGTCTGCGCCACCCGCGGCACCCCCGCGGTCACCACCTGGTACTGCAACTACGCCCCCGAGGTCGAGTTCGACCCCCGCGTGCCCAACGGCATCGCCCTCGACGAGACCCTCTGCGACGGCCATGACGGCGACTGCGACGGCGTGGCCGACGAGCCCTACATCGACCTGGGCCAGGCCTGCGACAACGGCCTCAGAGGCGGCTGCCGCGACGTCGGGGAGCGCGTGTGCAACCCGCTGACCCGGCTCGACACGGTCTGCGACCTGGGCGTCCTGCCCGACCCCGATCCCCTCGCCCCCCGGGACGAGATCTGCAACGGCGCCGACGACAACTGCGACGGCATCGTGGACAACTACGATCCGGACGACCCCGCCCACGTCATCGACGACATGATGCACATCACCCACTCCGGCCTGGACTTCTACATCTACCGGTACGAGGCCTCACGGCCCGACGCCACGCCCTCCACGGCGGGCGCCTCCGGGGCGCGCCCCTGCTCGCGGCCCATGGTCCTGCCCTGGGCCAGCGTGACCTACGCCGACGCCCTGGCCGCCTGCGTCCGCGTCGGCAAGCGCCTGTGCACGCCGGCCGAGTGGCAGGCCGCCTGCGCCGGCGTAGACAACCATCTCTACCCCTACGGCGACACCTACGTGCCCGACTCCTGCAACGGCGTGGACAACGACGGCATCCCCGGCGGCGGCGACGACGACGTGCTGATGGCGACCGGCGCGATGATGCAGTGCGTCTCGGCCGACGGCCTGTTCGATCTCAGCGGCAACCTGCGCGAGTGGACCGACGACCTGCGCGGCACCACCGCCATGGGCGACAACGTCTACGTCATCCGCGGCGGCGAGTTCCAGACCCCGTGGCCGGGCCTGACCTGCGCCTTCGACCTGTCACAGGCCGCCGGCTCCGTGCCCCTGCCCACCGTGGGCTTCCGCTGCTGCTCGGACACCGCCCCCTGACTTTTCCTGCCACACGACCGGAGGTCTCCAACTGCGCGTTGACATCGGCGGGCATCGTGGGATACTGGCCGCCGGAGGAAAAACATGAAAATGAATGCTCTTTGTCAGAGGATGAACATGATCGGACGCACGGGCCTGGTGCTCGGCCTGGCCGTGACGATGCTGGGCTGCACCAAGCCCAGGGCCACCACCCCCGAGGACGGCCCCCGCCGCCATCACCGGCACGTGGAGCCGGTCACGCCGCCGGCGGAATCCCTCGACGTCGCCGACGCCGAGACCGAGGGCACCACGATGGAGTCGAAGGTGGTCCGGGTGACCGTGTACTCGGACCGCGCCCGGCTGACCCGCCAGGGGACCGCCGCCGTGGTGGCCGAGCCCACCGTGTTCGCCTTCCGCAGCCTGCCCGGCTGGGTCGACGACGGCTCGGTGCAGGTGTCCTCCAGCGCCGGCCGCATCCTGGACGTGCGCGTCGATCGCCGCTTCCTGGCACGGGCCACCGACAAGAGCTGGCGGCGCATCGAGGCCGAGCACAAGTCCATCACCAACAAGCTCGCCGCCATGCGCGACGAACTTTCCGTGCTCGAGGCCCAGCGCCAGCAGATCGAGAACATCAAGGCGTTCTCGCTGACCAAGATCACCCAGGACACCTTCATCGGCGACGTCAACGTCAAGACCTACGGCGACGTGCTGGGCTTCATCACCGACTCCCTGCGCGCCAACGCCCGTGCGCGCCGCCGCGTGATGCTCCAGCTGGACGAACTGACCCCCGACTACGAGGCGAGCCTGCGCCGGGTCAACGACGCCAAGTCACTGATGAAGCTCGAGGAGACCACCGTGCTGGTGACGCTGCAGGCCGAGAAGCCGGCGTCGGCCACCGTCGAACTGACCTACATGCTGCCCGGCGCCACCTGGGAGCCCATGCACGAGCTGCGCGCCAGCACCGGAGACGGCAAGACCGTCGAGGTCATCTCGTACGCCGCCGTCGCCCAGACCAGCGGCGAGGACTGGGGCGGCGCGGAGCTGTCCTTCTCGACGCAGTCCACGACCCAGTCGGTGCGCATCCCGGAGCTCGAGGCGCTGACCCTGGGCGACACGCACACCGCGACCCGCATCCTCACCAGCCAGGTGTCGTCGTTCACCCGCGCCCAGGCCGCCTTCGAGGGGCAGAGCCACCTCTGGAACACCGTCCGGCAGCGCTCGTCCAGCCAGCGCATGCTCACCAACGTCGAGCAGGTCTACCGCAGCAACGTCGAGTACATGCACATGGTGCAGGGCCGAACGGTCTCGCTCTTCGAGAGCCTCGAGAAGCGCGGCACCACCGCCCACTTCAAGGCCCAGCGCGTGCAGAGCGTGCGCGGTGACGGCCACCCGGTCCGGCTGCTCATCGGGCGCAGCGTCCTCGGATCAACACAGAAGACGGTCGCCGCCCCCGAGCAGAGCCTCAACGCCGCGGTCACCCTGACCATGACCAACACCACCGACCAGCCCTTCTTGCCCGGCAAGGTCGCCCGCTACCTCGACGGGACCTTCCTGGGCATGACCGACATCGACTTCATCGCCAAGGGTGAGAAGTTCTCGCTGTTTTTGAGCGTGGCCGACCACCTCAAGCTCTCGCGCCAGCTGGACCGCAAGTTGAGCACGCTGGTCCGCAAGACGCGCAACCAGATGCAGGTGGCGTTCATCGTCACCGTGGAGAACCTGTCGACCGAGACCGCGACCTTCACCCTGGCCGACCGCATCCCGGTGTCCGAGAACAAGGACATCAAGGTCGACAAGGTCAGCATCATGCCCGTCGTCAAGCCCGACACCCAGGGCATCCTCCACTGGGAACTGACGCTGAAGCCCGGTGAGAAGCGCGAGTTCCGCATCGGCTACCAGGTCGAATATCCTTCGGAGCTGGTGCTCGACACCCAGCGACGCCGCATGCACAACCGCAATGCCTCGCCTTATCACGAGGTCAACTCCCCGGCGGCCGCCCCCTCCAAGTCCAGGGTCGAGGACCAGATCATGGAACTCGAGAACATGTTCTGACGGCCTGGTGCAATCTCCAAACCCACATCACTCGGTGTCCACCCGCTCCGATGTCATCGGCCAGACCCTCTCGGGTGGCCCGGAGCGAGACAAGGACAGGCGCATCGTCCAGGTCCTCCAGTAATTCCGCGTCTCTTCGCGGGTGACCTTGTACCGCGCTCGCCGGACGCGCACGGCGGCCTCGCGGACACATCGTTGCACCTCGGGTTGGACAAGCAGGGGGGAGAGGATCGATGCGTCCATCAGCACGCCGGCCTCCATGGTCATTTCCAGCTCAAGCCGGGTCTTTTCCAGCGGGCTTTGGTCATCGGCCTCACGCAGGCAGTGCTTGAGGGACCGCGTGAAGCCCTCCAACAGTCCGGCCACCTGCCAGGGAGCGCCGTGGGGGACGAGTTCGATCTGGAAGTACTCCAGCCGGGGCAGGGTCTGCGGCCGGATCTCTTGTTGGGCAGGTTTGATCCCGGGTGCGCCGTAGGCGGGTTGCATGCACCCGTCAGCGCAGGGCCCCGGATCCGGTGACGGCCCGCAGTTGGGGACAAGCGCGAGCCCCGCGCCCAGCAGCGAAGCACAGATCCATCGCGAGACGGGGGGCAGCCGCTTAGATGACTCCTGGACGTCGTCACAAACCGGGCGCTCGATCCAGGCTGCGACATCATCCAGCACCGTGCGCTCCTCGCGAAACGAAGGAGCCTTGCGTTCGTTCATGATTTGACTACTCCGGAATCCGCACTTCCACCAGGCTCTGGACGATGTCCGAGCTGCCCATGCCCAGCTCCCCGTCCATGCCGAAGCCCCAGCACCAGATGCGCCCCTGGGACCCAGGGGCTTCTGCACCATCGTCGGCGTGTCGGCGAAGTTGTCTGTGCGGCCGTTGGCCAGCTGGCCGAAGAGGTTCAGGCCCCAGCACCAGCCCACGCCGCGCCCGGTCACGCAGGAGTGCTGGAAGCCGGTGGTCACGGTGTCGAACGTCGCGATGTTGAACGGCATCTGCACCAACTGGGGCACCGAGGTCGCGTCCTGGGTTCCGTTGCCGAGCTGGCCCGAGTCGTTGGCGCCGAAGCAGACCACGTAGTCGTCGTTGCTGCCGCCGTCCAGATCGTCCGTGGTGATCGCGCAGGTGTGGCTGCGCACGACCAGGTCCGAGGACATCCCGCCGGACTCGCTGGATGACAGCAGCATGCCGCCACCGGAGACCAGGCGGGCGTGTCCGATGCCGGAGATCAGTGACGGCACCGGCATGCAGGGGCCCGCGATGATCGTGCCGTCGAACTCCTCGAAGGGCCAGTAGTTGCAGTCCTGATAGAGCACGTCCTCCGGATCCAGCGCGATCTGGCCCGAGTTGTCGGCGCCCCAGCAGTACAGTCCGCCCGAGACGGTGACCGCACAGGTGTGCACGAGCCCGCAACTGATGTCCACGACCGGCTCGCCGATGGACGCGGCGGCCTGCGTCGGCGTGGGGGCGCCCCGCTCGACCAGGTCGCCAAGGCCCAGCTGGCCGGCCGTGTTGTAGCCCCAGCACCAGATCGTTCCGGTGGTGTCCAGCGCACAGGCATGGAACAGGCCGAGGCTGATCCTGGCAAACTGGCGACCCGCCGGCATCGCCACGACCACGGGCACCGCGGTCACGCCAGGCTGCGGAGAATTCGTGCCCAGCATCCCGAAGTCCAGGCCCCAGCACCAGGCCCTGTGCAGGGTGTCCAGCGCGCAGGTGTGGTTGGTCCCCGCGGCGATCTGCGTGAAGAACACGCCCGCGGGCGCCTGGACCGGCACCGGGGAGTACTCGTTGTATTCCTCCTCGCTGGTCTGGTTGTTGCCCAGCTGGCCCTCGCTGCCACGCCCCCAGCACCAGGCCGAGCCGTCGTCGAGGACCGCGCAGCTGTGGGTCGTGCCCGAGGCGATCGAGACCGGGTTGATGCAATCGGACGTGTCAAAGCCGCAGTCGCCGCACGCCAATTGACCGGCGTAGAATCCCAGCCCGTGGCAGGAAGCGTCCCCGAGGTTGTTGGTGTCGCACTCCTCCCCGGCGGCGCTCTGGATCAGGCCATCGCCGCAGGTGCCGCTGGTCCGGCAGTTGGACAGGTCCGCCCGGCAGTTGGCCATGCACGCGACCGCGCCCCCGTAGTAGCCCAGGGCTCCGCAGGTGTCGAAGCCGGTCGCGAACGCGTCGAGGTCGCACTCCTCGTACTCCTCCTGCACGATCCCGTCCCCGCAGGTGCCGTAGTCCTCACACGACGCGACGTCGAAGTGACAGTCAGCAGAACAGGCCAGCGCACCTCCATGGAATCCCAGGGTCTCGCAGGTGTTCTCGTGCAGGTCCGCGTCGTCACATTCCTCTCCTGCCCCGGTCTGCACGATCCCGTCCCCGCAGGAACCGAACCGTTCGCAGTCGGAGAAATCCAGCGTGCACGAGGCGGTGCAGGCCAGCACGCCGTCGTGGAAGCCGAGGGTCTGGCAGGTGTGGCTGCCGGTGTCCCAACTGTCGCATTCCTCGCCTTCGAGGTTGATCAGATAGTCTCCGCACTCGGGATCCGGTGCCACCGCCTTGACGTCCATGCAGCCCGCCAGGGCGAGCAGGCTTAATTGCCATGCGAGAAGAGTTTTTTTCATTATAAGCCTCCACTGGGTGTTCTTCGAGACTACGAAGGCTACCACGATTGCCGAATTTTTCAAATCCCCGGCATCGTGATTGAATGCCCATATGCGGCAGCATTTGTGTTCATGGTTGCAAATGGGCACGACTGCTGCTATTATTTTTAAGTCGGGTGCAACCTACCTGAAACCATTGGGGTGCCAACATGAAAAACTCTGTCTTATATATATTTCTGGCTGCGTTCACCTTCGGCTGCAACGCCAAGGTCAAGGTCACCGACTCCTGCGGCGACAACTTCGCCGATCCCGAGGAGGCCTGTGATGGCGAGGATCTGCGGGGCCAGACGTGCGAATCACTGGGTTATTACCAACTTGAAGGCGTCCTGTCCTGCAACGCCGACTGTTCTTACGATTTCTCCGACTGTGGCGGTCACTGCGGAAACAACGTGGTGGAGACCGACAGCGGCGAGCAGTGCGACGGGAGCAACCTCAACGGCAGCAGCTGCCAGGCGTTGAACTACTCCGGCGGACAACTGATCTGCAACGAGACCGACTGCACCTTCGACACCTCCGGCTGCGACAGCGTGTGCGGCAACGGCGTCCTGGAGACGGGCGAGCAGTGCGACGACGACGGAAATGATGATGATGACGGTTGCAACGCCACCTGCGTGATCGAGGAAGGCTGGGAGTGCACGGACACCTCCCCCTCGGTCTGCACCAGCCTCTGCGGCGGCGGCGAGGTCACAGGCGGGGAGGACTGCGACGGGGAGAACCTCGACGGACAGACGTGCCTGACGCTGGGCTGGCACGGCGGTGAGCTCACCTGCACGGACACCTGCGGGTTCGACCTCTCCTCCTGCGAGGGCTTCGGGCGCTGTGGTGACGGCGTGGCGCAGACCGACGATGAGGACTGCGACGGCGCCGACCTTGCCGGCAACACCTGCGCGGGCAGCGGCTTCACCACAGGCACCATCTCCTGCGGCGGCGACTGCCAACTGAACACGTCGGCCTGCACGCTCTGCGGCAACGATCTCATCGAGACGGGAGAGCAGTGTGACGGCGACCAACTGGGTGGCCAGGACTGCGGGTTGCTCGGCTTCACCAGCGGCACCCTCACCTGCCAGGACGACTGCCAGTACGACACATCCGCCTGCGAAAACCAGAACTGCGGCAACTCCATCATCGAGAACGGCGAGGACTGCGAAGGTTCCAACCTCAACGGCCAGACCTGCGTCACCCAGGGCTTCGCCTCTGGCACCCTGGTGTGCAACACCGTCAACTGCACGTTCAACTATTCCAACTGCAACCTCTGCGGCAACAGCATCGTCGATCCTGGCGAAAACTGCGACGGCTCCGACCTCAACAACCAGACCTGCGTCACCCAGGGCTACACGGCCGGCGCACTCTCGTGCAACGCCAACTGCACGCTCAACACCTCGGCCTGCGCGACCTGCGGCAACACGGCCATCGAGAGCGGCGAGGACTGCGAGGGCCCCAATCTCGCCGGCGCCACCTGCATCTCCGAAGGCTGGTTCAAGGGCGTCCTCGCCTGCGGAGGCGACTGCCTGTTTGACGAGACCAACTGCTCCGACTGCGGCAACAACGTGATCAACACCGGCGAGGACTGTGAGGGCACCAACCTCAACGGAGGGACCTGCTCAACGGTCTCCTACCCGGGAGGCACCCTGACCTGCAACAGTTCAACCTGCGAATACTCCACCACCAACTGCTGGAGCTGGACGACGGTTTCGGCGGGCAACACCCACACCTGTGCGGTCCGCTCCAACGGCACGGTCTGGTGCTGGGGCAGCAACACCAGCGGCCAGCTTGGCAACTCCTCAACCATCGACAGCCAGATTCCTGTCCAGGTCTCCACCATCTCCTCCGGAGCGACCATGGTCTCCGTCGGTCGCTCGCACTCCTGCGCCATCGTCAGCGGCGCGATCAAGTGCTGGGGCAACAACAGTTACGGCCAGCTCGGCGATGGCTCGACCGACATGAGCACCAAGCCGGTGGCCGTCACAAACATGACCTCCTTGGTCACCCGGATCTCGGCCGGACAATATCACACCTGCGCCGTCAAGAGCGGCAGCGCCTACTGCTGGGGTCGCAACGCCAACGGCCAGCTCGGCAACGGCACGACATCCAACAGTTCGGTTCCCTTCGGCGTCACCAGCATGAGCTCCGGCATCAGCATGATCTCCGCGGGCTACAACCACACATGCCTGGTCAAGACCGACCACTCCTCTTACTGCTGGGGCAGCAACACCTATGGCCAGCTCGGCGACAACTCGACCACCCAGCGCCTGCTGCCGGTGCCGGTGGCCAGCGGAATGACCGGAGGCTCGATCATCTCCGCCGGCGGCAATCACACCTGCGCGCTCACCACCACCGGCGCCGTCTACTGCTGGGGCTACAACAGCAGCGGCCAACTGGGAATTGGTAACACCTCCAACAGGTCGGTCCCGACATCCGTCAGCAGCCTTGGCACAGGCAACACCCACATCGCAGCCGGGGGTGACCACACCTGCGCGGCCGTCTATCGCGGCGGCGCCAAGTGCTGGGGAAAAAATTCCGACGGCCAGCTCGGCAACAATGGTCTTACCAACCAGACCTCGCCCGATGACGTGGTCAACGATCTCTTGATGACCTTTCTCGCCGGCGGCTCCAACCACACCTGTGCAATCAGGGGCAAATATGTGTATTGCTGGGGGAACAACTTCAACGGCCAGCTCGGGGACAACACCGCCCTCGACAAGAAGATTCCGACGATGGTCACCAACTGACCTGCCGGTCCACGCCCGCCATGCCCCCACTTGACACCTGCCAACCTCCCCGGAGACCCTCCCCGCTGATTCGGGCGTTGCTGATCGCCGCCGGGCTGCTCTGCGTCGCGCTGGCCACCGCGGGCGTGTTCCTGCCGATTTTGCCGACAACGCCGTTTCTGCTGCTGGCGGCCGCCTGCTTCGCGCGCAGCTCCGAGCGCCTGTACCGTTGGCTTCACGAGAATCGCTGGTTCGGGCCGTTTCTGACCCGCTACCGGGCCGGACTGGGCATTCCCCTGCTGTCCAAACTGATGATCATCATGCTGCTGTGGATCACCCTCGCGGCCTCGGCGTTTCTGGCCATGCCGGACCGGCTGTGGTGGGTGCGCCTGATCCTGCTCGCCGTCGGCCTCGGCGTCACGACCCACCTGCTGTGGATCCCGACCTACCGGGAGCCGGCCGTCTTAAAAAACTGACAGAGCAGTTGTGACTGCTTATCCTCCAAGGCGATGAACTTGTAGGCCAGCGCGCCGGACACACCAACCGGAAGAATCGGCTTGCGCCCAGGTTGAAACGGTGCTCTTCTTGAAGGCAACCGAGGTGAACCCATGCCGCAACCCATCGCGATCTGCATCGAGAACTGCTATCCCTCCCACGAGAGCCTGCGCTTTCTGCGCTGCGTGGCCATCTCCGGCGCCCACAAGGGCCTGGCGCTCCTGCCCGGAGGCGAGGTGGACTGGCTCTCCGACGCCCCTTGCCAGGGCCGGATCTGGGTCTCGGCCGACGAGCGCCTGATCTTCTTCCGCCCGGCCGGGTCCCTGGACTGGGCCCAGGTGCACCGCGGCGGCCGCAGCGTGGACGTGCCCGACGGCAAGCCCGTCGTGCTGCTCGATGGCGATTATCTCGTGGTGCCAGGCTTCTGCTTCCGCATGCACGTCCACGGAAAGGCTGCCGAGGTCCACGAGCCGTCGTACCTGGAACAGAACGAACCGGCGAAAAAGACCCACGCCCGTCTGGCCGCCGCCGGCCTGATGGCCCTTTCCACGATCTTCGGCGCCAATGCCGCCTGCACCGGCGAGAAAGCCGTGCAGGAAAAGCCCGACCCCACCACGCAGAAGGATCCCGTGCAGCCGCTGCCGCCCATGACCGAGCCTGACCCTGGCAAAACCAATCCGCCCGTGGACATCCGCGATCATCCGCCCGAGCCCATGCCCGACGACGCCTACCGGTCCATCCGCCCCGGCAACCGCGAGCTGGCGTCGGTCACGCCGCCGGCCGCCACGGTGAAACCGCCGGTGGCCACACAACCGGCGATCACCCCTCCGGTGCCGCCCATCGAGGTCCGGGACGCGCCGCCCTCGGATGTCCCGGATCCCCCGCCGCCGCCGCCGATGAAGCCCCCGATGAAGGGCGACATGACCGGTGACATGACCGGTGACATGGACGCGGGCGTGAACGAAACCGATTGACCACGGCGAAGACTTCGTTTTTTTCAGGATTTTCAAGGGGCGTGCGGACTACTTCGCCTTGGGGACGAACGCGCAGAGGTCGGTGGAGAACCCGGCGGGAAGATTGGCCGAGTACGGGGAATTCACGGTGCCTCGCGGGTGGTCGGCGAAGAACTGCACCATCGCCGCGACGTTGGGTCCGGCCACGGTGTGGCCCTGGGCGTGACCGCAGTGGATCACGTCATGCCCGTTGGCCGGCAGGGAGACGGCGTCGTTGACGCCCATGTGGTTGAAGTTGGCCACGAACGTGCCCGCCATGCCCATGGCGACTGTGTACTTGTCACAGCCGTCGGGGCCGGTGCAGCTCTCGTCGCCGTCGGCGCCGTGCACGATGACCTGGGCGTACTTGTTGGTCGTGGAGAACGCCGGCCAGTTGATCATGGATCCGGCCATGGCGGGCTGCAGGTCGTCCTTGTTGTTCTGGAAGCCCAGATACGCGCCCGACCAGGTGAAGATCGACGCGATGGCGTCGTTGCGCAGCACGCCCAGCGTGTCGGCCATGATCGAGCCTGCGGAGAAGCCGACCGCGTGGACGTGGTCCTCGTCGACGCCCCAGCGCTCCTCGAGGCAGGCCAGCACCGCGTCGAACAGCAGCGCGTCGGCAGAGCCGTCGTTGAGGTTCAGGATGTCCCAGTCGATGCCCGCCGGCGGGATGCCGCTCATGGAATACGCGGGGTCGTTGTCGGGGGTGACGGCGATGAAGGGCATGACCGTGGAGTTGACCTGCGGCTCGATCAGGCCACGGAAGTTGGCCGCCGTGTCGCCCACGCCGTGCCAGGCGAACACGACGGGCCAGCCGGCCACAGGCGCCGTGACGGTGGGGATCTTGAGGTAGAAGGTGCGGGCCGTCTGTCCGACCATGAAGCCGGTGTTGTTGCCGTCGACCAGCGCCGCACATGCGGGGTTGGTCACATTGTTGGTATTGTTGACGTTGTTGACGACGCAGTTGGCGGCAGCGGCGCAGTCGGTGTCATCGCAGTCGGTGGCGCCGTCACCGTCGTTGTCGAGGGTGTCGTCGCAGATCTCGGCGGTGACGTTGTTGGCGTTGTTCGTGTTGTTGGTCTTGCTGGAACCACCGTCATCACAGGCCGCCAGCAGGAAGGTGCACAGGATCGCCAGTACAGTCTTATTTTGCATGAAATCACTCCCGGAAAGGGCCCCGTTCGCAGGAGCCGTTGTTCGTTCCCTGCAGACGGTATGCCGCAGTTTCGACGACTGTCAAGCGAATCCCGAATCGGAACCCACCAAAAGCGACGCATTTGTGACAAAAAAAACCCGCCGGAGGGGCGGGTTGGGGATGGCGCCTGTTGTAGGACTTGAACCTACGGCCTAGCGGTTAACAGCCGCTTGCTCTACCGACTGAGCTAAACAGGCAATGCAGAAGCTTCGCTTCTGCCGAAGTGGCGATGACGCCACTTCAAACACTCGTCTCACCTTCTGCCGAAGTGGCGACGACGCCACTTCAAACACTCGTCTCACCTTCTGCCGAAGTGGCGATGACGCCACTTCAAACACTCGTCTCACCTTCTGCCGAAGTGGCGACGACGCCACTTCAACACGGTGGCGACAAGGCAAACCCCGTCGCGGGTCAGGTATATACAAAGGTTTAACGTCCCTGTCAAGATCGAAAAGCGCAGACGGGCAAAGCCGGCGGGGGTTGCGTTTTTCCGGAAAATGAAGGAAGAATGCGACACGAAACGAGGCGCGCATGGCCCGAAAGACCCGCAAGAAAGTCCCAAACGATCCCGCACCGGCCTTTT
>PHAZ01000196.1 GCA_002841825.1 Deltaproteobacteria bacterium HGW-Deltaproteobacteria-22
GCGCCGCGCCGGCGCCCAGATTCAGTTGCCAATCCCCCAGATCGACCCGGTGGTACACCATCGCATCGACCAGAAAGAAGGCCGGGCCGATGAACTCGGGTGCGCGACCGTCGTAGGCGTTGTAGAGCGTGTTGACGCCCAGCCACCATGGACCGCGCCAGTGACGCCGGTGGGACCAGACGATCATGTTCGAGCTCTGAAGCCATGCCTGCTGCTCCACGGGCTGCTCCCACACGAGCCCGCCGAACCCGGTGGTGGCCTCCCACTCGACGGGCGTGCTCAGCAGCAGGGAGCAGGCGAAGATTGCAGCGTTCATTTGACCCGTTCCAGAAGGGTTTGTGCGTGAGCCAGTGTCTCCGGAGTGTCGATGTCCTGCCAGGTGCCGTCGGCCAGCTCCTGCGTCCTCATCAGGCCACGGGCGGTCAGTTGTTTCACTCCCTGGGACAGCGTCGGACTCTCCAGTTGTGCGAGGGCCTCGAGCAGCGGCGGGGAGATGCAGAAGAGGCCCGTGTCGATGGCGTTGTAGGACTCCAGTTCCTTGCCGATCTCGAGCACGAGGCCATCCTCGTCGATGAGCACCTTGGTGGCGTCGTCGAGATCAAACACGCCGGCGATGTCACGGTCGATCATCAGCACGGTTTGGTCGCCCGACCGATCCAGCGCGGCCATGTGGGCCACGCATTCTCCCAGAAATAAATGATCGGACATTGACAGCAGGACCCGTTCGTCGACGAATTCACGTGCTGCGAGCACGCTGAGCCCGTTGGGCTCCGAGTATCTGTGGTTCTCGAAGAAGGAGAGCTTGACGCCCGGCGCTGCACCACGCTCGACCGCGGCACGGACCTCGTCTCCCCTGTAGCCGATCACCACTGCGACTTCGGTGATGCCTGCGGCCGAGAACTGGCGGATCAATCGCACGATCGAGGGCTCTCCTGCCAGCAGCGTCAGAGGTTTGGGAAGGGACTGGGCCGGGGACAGGCGACTGCCGTAGCCGGCGGCGAGAATCAAGGCTTTACGTAATGACACCATGAATTGACATCCTCGGTCGCCCGGAGTCACAAGCTGGCCCTGGAAAAATCCCATTGCATGCACAGCTTTCATGCGCAACCGCAGTTGAAAATACCGCGAAACCCGGAAAAATGCACCTCATGAATCCTGCGATCGGCAACCGAAGTTGGATTTTTCCTGGAAATCGTGGATACCATCGGGCCAGTGACGCCCGCAGGAGGCTTGTGCGTGGCGTCCCCGGAGTAGAAATGACGATTTCCCTGCCCCACGCCGGATTTGCCGCGCGCATCTTCCTCGAGGAATGCATCGCGTCTGCACAACCCCTGTCCGAGCCCGGCAGGGCGCTGGCGCATTCATTTCGTGCCTTCGGCCCGGGTGAGGAGACCGGTCTGGCCGGCTTCTGGGATCGTACAGAGGCCGTCATCCTGCTGCTGCGCGACAATCCATCCCCCCTTCTGGAACCTCACCTGAAAAATTGCAACGGCCTTTGGTTCCTGCAGGAGGATCCCGCGTCCTGGGGCCCCGTGGAGCTGGCCCGCCTGGAGTCGGTCGCCCAGAGCGCCCGCTGGCTTCGGGACGAGATTGTCACAAGGCTCCCGGCCGAAGCATGTCCCTCGGGGGGGAACTCTCCCTTGCTGGAGCTTCTGTCGCCGCACTGCGCCCGTGGCGGCTTCCGGCTGGCCGCGGAAGCAGGCTCCGGGGTGGCCCTCGCCCGGGAAGACCTGCGCCTGGCCACCGATCGATGGCAGGAGCTCGATCGGGCCTTGCGCGAGCAGGTCGCCGGACGCCTTGGCACGACCGCAGGTCGCCTCAGGAGCGACCTCACCGTGGCCATCGACGACGAACCAAAACTCCGGCTTTGCCGCGAAATCGAGGAGCTGGCCGAGATCGCGATCCTGCCGCACCAGGTGCAGTTCCGGTTCATGCCCACGGGAGAGGCCCGCGAGGCGCACGCCGGGATGACCCGCCTGCGGCAACGGTGCCATCAACTGGAGACCGATGCGATCGCCGGACTCTGTGCGAGGCTGGCTCCTTTCCTGCCGAGATTGAATGAAGAGTTGGACATGGTGGGCAGGATCGACCTGCTGCGGGGCCGGGCGCGCTGGGCGATCCAGCATGACGCTGTTCGCCCCCGCCTCAGCCTGGACGGCTCGATGACCGCCATCAAGGCCCATCACCCGGTCATCCGGTCCCAGGTCGAAAGCCTGGAACGGCGGTATCAACCATTAACATTTACCCTGCGCCCGCCGCTGGTCAGCCTCACCGGCGCCAACATGGGAGGGAAGACCGCCTTCCTGCGCACAGTGGGTCTGCTGCAGGCCTTGTTCCAGTTGGGGTATTTCATCCCGGCCAGCGACTTCGCGGCACGACCGGTGCGCTCGATGGCCTGGGTCGGCGCCGTGCCGGACTCGCCGACGCTGGGTCTTTCCAGTTTCGGCCGGGAATGCAGGGACCTCCTCGAGGCACTGCACCAGGACTTGCCACAACTGATGCTCGTGGACGAATTCGCACGCAGCACTGACGCCGAGGAGGGGCTCGCGCTCACCGGGGCGCTGCTGGATCATCTTGGCGAGGCCGGAGAAGGCCTCTTTGTGTTCGCCGGGCACCAGAAGCGCCTGACCTGCCATGTCGAAGGGGAAATCCAATACCTGCACACCGGAGGGCTTGATTTCACGGCGTACCTGCGGAACCTCGGCCTTATGGAGGCCATTCCTGCATTGGCCGCATCCATGAATTACCAGATTCTCGACGGATGCACCATTTCATCCGATGCGCTTCAGATTGCACTCGCACTCGGTGTGCCGGAGAATCTGGTCCGGCGGGCGCGCGAAATCCTCTCGGAAAACGCTTCCGGAATGGAGCTATCCGATTGATTTACAAGGTATTTTTCATTTTCTTCACAGCGGAGCAGAAAAGTTGAAAATCCTGTTGATTGCCTATCTTGCACGTGTTATGGTCCCGCCTGACCTGAGCTGGACACTGCGCATGCACTGGATGCGGCAAGTCTTCAGATATATCGAACGTTCTGACAGCTTTGAGTGAGGTTCGCAGATGAAAACATGGGCTATCGTTCTTTTTGCCTTGTTCGCGACGTGGACCCTGCCGGCAGTGCCGGCCGCCCACGCAAGAGGAGCCGATGACGACATCATCATGGAGGAAGACGATACCTCCAAACCGGCCGAAGAGAAGCCGGCTGATGGTGATCTTCCGGCCGACACGGATCCTGCCGCGACGGATCCTGCCGCGACGGATCCTGCCGCGACGGATCCTGCCGCCACAGATGCCGCTGCTGCGGTCGCCGGCGACGACAAGGATAACAAGACCAAGGGAGACGACGAAGACGCCCGCTCCTACTGGTCCGACATCAAGGTCGTTCCCCGCAAACTGATTCTCAAGCAGAATCGTATCGAGTTGATTCCCTACATGGGTATCACGCTCAACGATAACCTGATTCGCCACATCGCGCTCGGCGGCGAGTTTGGCTACTACATGTCCGACGCCATGAGCATCGGCGTGGGTGGTCACATGTACATGAAGCAGCAGACCGACCGCGCCTACCTGACGGGTCTGCAGCAGCGCGTCCTGCCCACGCTGAACGCGTACCTGTACACTGCCACCCTGAACGTGAACTACGAGGCCGCGTACGGCAAGTTTGCCTTCCATAACAAGAAGATCCTGCAGTGGGGCATCTTCCTGTCCGGCGGCCTCGGCGTCACCGGCACGGAAGTTATTCCCCGCAACGCAGCGCATGAGCCCTGGACCAACATGAATATCACGATTCAGGTCGGCGCGGGCTTCCGCGTGTTCATCAACCAGTGGTTGACCCTCTGGGGCGGCGTCCGCAACTACATGATGCAGGACAAGTTCGAGAACTCCAATCGTACTCAGCCTGATGCGGAAGCCGGCGAAAAGAATGCCGCGGCCCGTTTTATCAATAACATCGTATTCCAGATTGGTGTGTCGGTCTTCTTCCCCACCAGTTTCGAATACACTACTTTCAAATAATTCTTGAGGCGGAGTCAGATAATGAAGAAACTGTTGCATTTCCTCCTCTTCGTGAGCATCCTTGGAACTACCGTGTCCTCGTACGCCGTGGAGCGCGGCGATCCGCTGAAGGGTCAGCCTGCCGTCCGCAAGCGTGTGCTCTATCTTCCCGGCCGTTTCGAGGTCACCCCGTCCGTGGGCGTGAGTTTCCTGCAGGACTATAGGCATTCGTTCCTGGTTGGTGCCAAGGCCGAATACCACCTGAATGACTACCTCTCCTTCGGTTTCGCAGCGCACTTTTCCCCGTTTTCAATGAACACGGGTCTGACGGACGAAATTCAGGCGACGCTGCCCAACCAGCTCGAAGACGATACGTGGGTCAACCCCACGCCGTCCAAGAACGCCATGATGGACGCCCTCAACGAGATCAAGCTCGTCATGGGTCCCCACATCACCTATACTCCGGCCTTCGGCAAGATGGGCCTGTTCTCCACCATTTTCTTCAACTTCGATGTGTACTTCTTCGGCGGTCTCGGCATCGTGATGTTCGAAGCCGGCGATCTGAGCCCGTACACCGACACCCCGGCGGAGTATCGCCAGGCGGTGACCGCCGGAACGGCCGGCCAGAAGCTGCACATCATCGTCGAAGAGGAAAACGGCGGCCTGCGGTTTGGTCCCCAGGCGGGTCTCGGCTTCCACTTCTATCTGAACTCCTGGATGGCCGTGAACATGGAATTCCGCTGGATGTATGTCAAGCGCAACGCAGCCGGCTTCGACCGGAACGGCGACCGCATCTACGAGTTGATCGAAGCCGAAGGCATGGTCCGTGACTGGGTCGTCGTCAACGCCAAGGACGAGAGCTGGGAAAACACCATGTTCTTCCACTTCGGACTTTCGATGTTCTTCCCGCAGTTTGCTCCGCGCTCCAACTGATCCTTTTCTCCTCCGTCGAAAAATCATTGTCATTGGGCCCTGTTTGCGCTATTCATGGACAATGCCCGAGTGGTCACTATGAAAATCGGCGAAATCCTGATCCATCAGAACTCCATCACCCCTGAACAACTCAACCTTGCGTTGTGGGTGCAGAAACACTGGGGCGGCCTGCTTGGCCGGATTCTGTGTTCCCGCGGGTACCTCGACGAACCCGATCTGACCGCGGCGCTCTCGTCCCAGATCGGCATCCCCGCCACGTCCCTGAAGGATCGCAGCATTCCCTCAGGGCTGTGCCGCCTTCTACCCCTCGATTTGTGCGTCTCCCACCTGGTCATGCCGTTTAGCCAGGATCCGGACAGCGGTGTCATCCAGATCGCCATGACAGACCCGCGCGACGCCGTCGCCCTCGCGGCTTTGCGCTCCAGCCTGAAGCAGCCCTTCCGGCTCTTCATCTGTGGGTATTTCGATCTGACCGAGGCCCTGTACCGCACCACGTACGGACAGGTGGCCACACCCGTACACGCCTCCGTAGGCCGGGCCACTCAGGAGATCATCCAGGCGGACATGCTCGTCGAGGAGCTTCCTCTTCCCGAACCCGTCCTGCGAACGGCCACTCCTGGCCGGCAGCACCTCAGCGCCGGCTACGAGGTGCTCGAAGAAGCCGAGATGCTTGAAGCCATGTCCGCCCAGGCCGCCCCGAAACGCCTGTCGGCCGAGCTTGACGTGGTCGTCGACAGCGGCGAATTCGAGATTGTCTCCGCGGAGGATTCCCTGGCGCCTTCTATTGAAGCCGACCAGGAGCCGAAGACTCCAACAGAAGGTGTGCCTTCCCCTGAACTGACCACCGAGGGGTCCAGGCAAACGGATCTCGTCACCTTGAAGCAGGACGCCGCAGCCGAAACTTCGAAGGCCACCAAGGACACCCTGTCCGACGGCAAGCCCAAGAAACCCGACGAGGACGCTGTGACTCCAGGCAAGGCTGACGCATCCGTCCCCGTTAAAACCACGTCGGAGGACGGCCCAAAGTCGATGCCTTCCCCGGCTCGTCGGGGACTCATGGCCGCCCTCGCCGGCCACCCCAGGGAGTCAGAGTCCAAACCAACGGCGGAAAAGAAGCCGCCGCCGTCTCCGTTTGATTTCCGGGGCAAAAAATAATTGTTCATGAAAGTTTTAACATGCAAAAATTAATACAATACTTTGCCATTATTGCAATCATCGTTGGCCTCACCGGCTGTGACGACGGGAAAAAGTCCTCGGAGAACAACCTGAACAACCAGAACAACCTGACCGTTCCGGTTCGCACCGACTGCTCCGTGTTCATCTCTGTCCCGGCAGCCAGCGAAACCTCCGCCCGCCTGGTGGGATCGTTCAACGAGTGGACGGTGGACGACGGCTTCCCGATGGAACGCAACGGCTACAACTGGGAAATCGGACTCACCTCCAACCCGATGGACGCCTTCGCGGGCTATTACATCCTGGATCCGGGCGAACACGCCTACAAGGTCGTGCTCAACGAGAGCGACTGGCGCATTGACACCACCAATCCGTACTGGGTGTTCGACAAGACCCAGCAGATCGCCAACAGCCTGCTGATCCTGCCCGACTGCGCGGCACCACAGATCGAAGAGTCCTCCGCCGTGGTCGACTGGAGCGCCAGGACCATCCGCCTCAACTTCCAGGCCTATCGCCCCGGCGACGGTGCCTTGATCGACTCGGTCACCCACATCGCGCACATCGGGGATCTCGAGATCCCCTCCTCGCTCACGTACGACGCGGCCACGGGCGCCGGATCGATCCAGGCAGCCGAGGTGCCCGTGGGCAAGGTCCGCTTCACGATCACGGTGAACTCGGGCGCCCGTTCGGTCACGCGACGCGTCCCTGTGTGGATGGAACCCGAGCCCTCCGGCTGGGAAGACCAGATCATGTACTCGATCTTCGTGGACCGTTTCCACAACGGAGACCCCTCCAACGACGCGCCCATCGACGGCATCGAGACGCAGATCAACTGGCAGGGCGGAGACTGGAAGGGCATCACCGCCAAGCTGCGTGAGGGCTTCTTCGAGGATCTCGGCGTCACCGCGCTGTGGCTCTCCACCCCCATGGACAACCCCGACGCAGCCCAGCCCGGCGACTGTGATCGCTGGTTCTCCGGATATCACGCCTACTGGCCCCAGTCTTCGCGCGGCACCGAGAATCACTTCGGCACCGCCGAGGATCTCAAGGAGCTCGTGCAGGAGGCTCACGCCCGCGGGATCCGAGTCCTGGTCGACTGGGCCGCCAACCACGTCTTCATCGATCACGAGCTGCACCAGCGTTACTTCGGCAACCCCTACTGGTTCAACTATCCGGGCTCGACCAACCCCGACGAGTTCTGGATGAACAAGTGCGGCTATCTCGGATGGAACGAGTATGCCCTGACCTGCTGGTTCACAGAGTACCTGCCGGACTTCAACCAGCGCAACCAGGACCTGCTGCGGATCCTCATCGCCGACGCGCTGTGGTGGGCCGACACGTTCGACCTCGACGGCTTCCGCGTGGATGCCACCAAGCACATCGAGAGCAACTACCTGCGCCTGCTGCGCCGCTCCCTGGATCGCGAGCTCGCCGGCAAGACCGCGCCGTTCTACATGGTCGGCGAGAACTTCCTGTACGACTACGGCATCATCAACGAGAAGATCGGTCCCCACGAGCTGCAGGGGCAGTTCGACTTCCCGCTGTATGGCGCGATCCGCACCGCGCTGATCGGCGCCACCAGCGACCTGGCGTACCTGAACTCGTTCGTCTACAACTCCTTCATCGACTTCCAGGGCATCACCGACCTGCGCTGGGCCACCGACGGCCCCACGACCAACGGCACGCTGATGGGCAACTTCCTTGGCAACCACGACGTGGAACGCTTCTCGTCTGTCGCCGCGGGCCAGACCAACGGCGACGGCTGCCAGGCCTTCAACCAGGCGTTGGTGCCCCAGACCGACGACGCCAGCGTCTACGCCCGGCTGGGCGTGGGCTTCGGCTTTTTGCTGACCGTTCGCGGCCTGCCGGTCATCTATTATGGCGACGAGTTCGGCCTCGCGGGCGTGAAGGACCCTGACAACCGGCGTTCGATGATCTTCGCCGACACCCAGCTCTCTGA
>PHAZ01000197.1 GCA_002841825.1 Deltaproteobacteria bacterium HGW-Deltaproteobacteria-22
TATTAGGCAGTCAGGAAATATTGGCAGAGCTGGACATCTTCTCCGCGATCGGGGAGATCATGGATGAACTGGGCCTGCGGGACTTCGAGCTGCACATCAACCACCGGAAGTGGCTCTCCGGGTTGCTGTCCTCCCTGGCGGTGCCGGCGTCCGAGCACGCCACGGTGCTGGGCGTCCTCGACAAGCTCGACAAGGTCGGACCCCAGGCGGTGCTCGTGGAGCTGGGGGAGAAGAACGTCTCCGAGGCCTGTCGCGAACAGTTGCCGCGGTTGTTCGATGCGTTTCTGGCCGGCCGGCCGCAGCCGGAGGCCTTCGCGTCCCGGGTTGCGGACCAGGCGGGCGGGCCCGAGGCCATGGGGCAACTTCAGAGCGTCCTGGCCTGGGATGGTCCCCGCGGCGGTCGGATTGTCTGGAACCCGTTGCTGGCGCGCGGTCTGGACTACTACACGGGCCTCATCTATGAACTGCGCATTCCGCCCTGGCCGTCGAGCTTCGGCGGCGGTGGCCGGTACGACAACCTCATCGGCATGTTCTCGGCCCGGCCGGTGCCGGCCGTCGGTTTCTCGTTCGGACTGGAGCGCGTCCTTGACATCCTCGAGGAGCGCGGCCTGTTCCCGGAGTTCGAGGGTCATGCCAGGGCCGTCGTCGGCGTGCTCGACCCTGCGGTCATCACCTGGGCCCTCGACGCCGTGTCCGGGCTGCGGGCACAGGGCCTCTCCGTGAAAAAAGTAAAATACGTCCTCTTGATGGGCTCCAATGAAATGGAATCGGGCACGGTGTCCTGGAAAAATCTCCAAACCGGGGAGGGCGGCTCAGTGCCGCTAGGTGAAATTTCGTCGATTCTGCGCTGATTTTCAAACCAAGCGCAACTATTCATGGGGGTTGTTGTCCTGTTGACGGCGTGGCGCATTTCCCGGTCGTCGGCACTTGTTTTTGTTTTTCGCGTCCACTTCACCGGGATGTCGCTTTTGCTTGACATTCTATCAATAGGTGATAGAAAAACACCCGCACTGTGCGCGGCAGCATTTATTGGAGGATTTTGTCATGTTCGGCTTTTTGCAACTCATAGGTGTTAAAGGATGGTGGATGATCATCCTGGTCACCGCCAGCGCCCTGCCTGCCTCCAGCGAATCCTTTGTGCCTTCGCACGCGATTCTGTCTGTCGCCCAGGACGGCGGTGCCCCTGACGGCGGCCGGAAGTTGACCGTGCAGGAGTGCTTCTCCGAGGCCAACCGCCTCTCCGGTACCTGGTCGGCCAAGGGCAAGAGCGTCGAGGAAATGATGACCTCGGCCAAGAAGAGCAAGAACGTCATCCGCCAGAACTGCATCGAGCCCAAACTGAAGGACGTCAATTTCGGCATCGACGAAGGCAAGACCACGCTTACGGACATGAAGACCGGCATGAAGGCCGGCATCTCCCTGGACCGCATGGAGCTTCTGCTGCAGAAGGTCCGCGTGATCGACTCCAACATCGAAGAAGCCGTCATGAATGCCGGCAACTGCGTCGGCGACGAGCAGTTCTCCACCGGCGACGGCTTTGAGCTCAAAGGCACCCATCCTGAAGAACAAGGCTTCGATCCCGACGGCAAGGTCGTCCTTCTCGATGATCCCCTTTCACACGATTCAAACTTCATACCCACGAATCCTGACTGGTCCGTGGAACTGACCTGGCCGAATGCTTCGCCGTACAAATAAACGGCCCGCACGGACTGACTGGAAGTGATGGACTCACCAATGCATCGCCTGTACCTGAAAAGCTACCGACTCCTGACGGTTCCGGGCGTCCTCGCTGTCCTCCTGCTGACCCCTGTCATCGCGCGGGCGCAGGGCGGCTCCATGATCCCTGTGCCCCGCGAGGTCGGCGTCATCGCCCCGGATGCACAGATCGAGAGCCGCAACGGCTTCTCGGGCAGCGTCCTGGGCTACATGGGCTACGACACCAACATCTCCTACGGCTCGGGCGACGACACCACGGCCGAGACGCAGTTCGAGAGCGCCGTCCCCGGCCTGTCGATGTCCCTGATCCCGGGCATCCGCTACGTCTCCCCCCAGCTGCTCGAGAGCGAGCGCACCGGCGGCAAGGTGCACTACGGCTTCGAGATCCGCGGCATCTACCGTCAGAACTACAGCCCCGACAAGTCGGGCATCTACAACGATCCCCGTTTCGGCGCCCACCTCGGCGGCGTGGTCATCTATTCGCCCTCGAAGTTGTTCACCATCCAGGCCTACGAGATCTTCGACCGTTACTCCGAACCCCATTACATGATCCGCGACACGTTCACCGCCTCCTGGGACCAGAACCAGGCCGGCGTGCTGATGCGCATCGTTCCCGGCGACGGCCTCCTCGAGACCGTGCTGCGCTACAACATGAACCTGTATTACTTCGAGGAAAGCGAACTGAGCTCGGCCAACAAGATGGAGCACAACATCCAGGCCCGCGTGTCCTACAAGTTCCTGCCCAACTCGCACCTGTGGCTCACCGGTTCCTACGACATCAACCAGTACTTCGAGAACGGCGGCGTCCGCAACAGCATGCCGATCAAGGTCGCCGGCGGCGTCTCCACCCCGCTGTGGACCAGCCTGGCCCTGAGCCTGGGCGGCGGCTATGGCTGGGGCTTCTACGCCTCGGGCCCGGCCCCCGACACCTGGCTGGCGTTCGCGGGCATCCAGTACTCCATGTCGGCCCGCCTCAAGCTCTTCTTCAAGTACGAGCACACCTTCGAGGACTCGCTGCTGGGCTCCTACTCCGACCAGAACAACTTCACGTTCGGCGCCACCATGCCCTTCGGCCAGAACCTGCTGTTCACGGCCCAGGGCGGCTACCGCCACCTGGTCTTTGCCTCCATTGCCCACGCCGAGGCCGCCAACACCGAAAACACCCGCGTCGACGACATCTTCTTCGCGGACCTGACGCTCTCGTACAAGATCCGCAAGGACCTCGTGCTGCGCGCCCAGTACAAGTTCATGACCGATCAGACGCCGTACCGCGCGGCCACCCCCCCCTTCCCGAATCCGGGACCGGAATTCGATTTTCCGCTGTCGATCGTGAACAACCCGTCCTTCATGAAGCACGAACTCTACCTGACGCTCGCCTGGTATTTCTGATGCGCCCGGCCCTCCGTCCGTGGATCCTGATCGTTTTCTGCCTGCTCCTGCACGGGGGCTGCACCTCCCTCTTCTCGAAAAAGCAGGCCAAGGCCGACGAGACCCAGTTCCGCGTCAAGCCGCCGCCGCGCCTGATCGGCCCCGACGACGTACTCACGATCACCTCGTTCACCAACCGCCTGCCCTCGGGTGACTTCATCGTCGACTCCGACGGGGCGATCATGTACCCGTACATCGGCAAGGTCGTCGTCACCGGCAAGCAGGTCGCCGAGATCATCGACGTCCTCATCGCGCGGCTCAAGGACGGCTACTTCCGCAACCCGATGCTCTCGGTGACGCTCAAGTCCGCCCAGAACCAGCAGTTCACGATGTTCGGCGCCGTGAAGAACCCGATGACCTATCCCTACGTGCCCAACATCACCATCCTCGAGGCCCTGGCCAAGGCCGGCGGGCTCGGCGCCAACGCCGACGTGAACGAGGTGACGATCATGCGCAAGGTCAACGGGCAGGCGCTGCGCATGCGGGTCTCCATCCCTGACATCATCGAGGGCAAGACCCCGAACTTCTTCGTGCTTCCCGGTGACATCATCATCGTCCGGGAGCGCGCCTTGTGAGCGAGAAGGCGCTCTACGGCTTCCTGGCGCACTACGTGGCGCTGCTGGCCGTGTTCGCCGCCGCCGCGGTCGGATCAGTCCATCCCTGGCCACAGACGGTGGTCGTCTACGGCGGCCTGTTCAGTTTCTTCATCGCGCTCCTGGCCGCCCGCAGCCGCCACGCGAGCGTCTCCGTGCCGGCGCTCTTCCTCTTCTTTGTCCTCTTGTTTCTGGTGATGCTGCTGCAGGTCATTCCGCTGCCCCTGTCGGTGGTGGAGTGGTTCAACCCGCACCTGGCCGAGATCCGGTCGCGGCTGGGGCACACCTCGTCGCCGCTGGCCTATGACGCACCCGCGACGCTGTTCGAGGCGTTCAAGGTCGCCGGGTATGCGGGCTTTTTATTCTCTGCCTACCAGGTCACCCGCCACGGCATGTACACGCAGCGGATGGTGCAGGTGCTGGCGTTCGCCGGAACCCTGCTGGCGGCGCTGGCCCTGCTCCACAACTTCGCGGGCTTCTCGCGGATGTACGGGCTGTACCGCCCGGAGACCAGTTCGACGTATTTCCTGCCGTTCGTCAACGAAAACCACGCGTCGGGGTATTACGGTTTCATCTTCTTCGTGATGCTGTCGCTGGGCATGGGGGAGACCAACCCGCGGCTGCGGTTCTTCACCCTGGGCTGCTCGTTTCTGCCGTTCCTGGCGGTGATCTGGACCGGCTCGCGCGCGGGCATCGCCGCGCTGGCCGCAGGCATCGCGATCTGGTGGTTCCTGGCGCAACTGGCCCGTGACACGGCACCGAAACTGACGTGGATCCTCCTGGCCTTCATCGGCCTGCTGGTGTCGATCCCGCTGATGGATTTCTATGTGGTGCCTTTCCTGAACTCCCCGACCGGCCTCGACGAGGACGTCAAGATCCACATGTGGCAGAACGCGTTTCCGCTGATCTCCGATCACCTGTGGACCGGCGTGGGCCGGGGTGGTTTCAGTTCGGTGTATCCGTATTATTATCAACTTTCCGGCAGGATCTCAGCCGACTACATCGAGAGCCTGCCGCTGCAGTTCATCATCGATTACGGTGTGGTGGTGGCCTCCGCGTTCCTGGTGGCCGGCTCGGTGGTGCTGGTGCGCTACTTCCGGCGGATCCGGCTGCGCATCTGGAAGGCCGGCCTCATCGCCGCGGTGGCGACCCTGCTGCTCCAGAACCTGTTCGACTTCAACCTGGAGTTCCCGGGCACGGCGCTGTCGCTGGTGGTCGTGCTGGGCGTGCTCTCGGCGCAGCGGTACCACGGCAAGCGGCGCAGGATGCGCAAATGGATCTTCGGCTGGACGGCACTGGGGGTACCGTGGACGGCGGCCTTCGTGTCCGCCCTCGTGGCCATCCCCCTGTGGGTGCTCCCGCACCGGCTGGAGGTCGAGCGGGAGCGCGTGTCCGAGCTGGGATCCCAGGGGAAGTGGGCTGAAATGGCCAGCACCGCCCGGGACGCCCAGCAGAGGCATCCGGCGGATTATTACCTCGCGGCGACGCGCGGCCTGGCCGAGACGTTCGTACAGGGCGGTCAGCCCCTTCGCTGGATCGGCCTGGCGACGTGGCTGTTCCCCCGGCATTACTACCCCGAGTTGATGGCCGCCCGCGTGCTCTCCCGTTGGAAGAAGTCCTCCCAGGCCGCCATGCAGTATGGCCGCGCGCTGCGCAAGGGCGCGCCGCTGAGCTGGCGGCTGCTGACCGAGATCCGGCCCCACGTGAAGAGCCCGGTGGAGTTCCTGGAGATCGTCCCCCCGGCCTCCTGGAACAGGCTCGTGGACCTGGTGCCCAAGGAGGAGCGTCCGGAGCTGTGCCTGGCGATCATGAAGCAGGCCCGCATCGGCGACACCTGTTCGGCGGCCCTCACGACGGTGGCCCTGGCCAGGCAGGACTGGCCGCTGCTCGAACAACTGGCGATTCACGACAGCGCCCGCTCTCCCCAGAGCCTTCGTCCGGTCGTGCTGCGGCTGCGCAGCCTGCACGGGATGGGACGCACCGTCGAACTGGAGAAGCTCCTGGAGCAGGCGATCCGGCAGTTCCCGCGCCATGGTGTCATATGCTCGGCTTCCATGATGCGGATCTGCCGGACCGAGGGGCGTGATGTCGCGCTGCAGTGGGCCCGCAAGAAGATACAGAGCCGGACGATCACGCCGGCCAACACCCTGGTCCTGCTCGAGATGATGCTGCGGCTGGTGCCGCCGAACTCGCCCGAGGCCATCGCCGCCCAGAACCAGATCCAGACCCTGAGACGTGGCGGCCGCGCGCCCGCCGACCGGGACCTGTTCCTGCTGCTCGATTTCCTGTGGGACCCCGCATCCTGCAAGCCCGTGCCGTAGGCGCACAGGCTTGATCCCCGGATTCAACCGGATCTTGACACCGTTGCCGATTTTTGTACTGTAAACCCATGCGAAACGAGCCGCCGCGCGCGTGGATGCCCGCGGTCAGACGAAAGGATGCAGCATGAATCGCCATCGCCTGAACTCCCTCTTCCTGTGGTCGCTGGTTGCGGGCCTGCTCTTGTTCTCGTGCGGGAAAAGCCGGTCGGACACCGTGAAAAAGTCCAATGATTCCAGGAAGGACGATGGAATGGAGAAGCACGGGTTGAAGGGAACGCCCGCGGCCGGCGACCCCGTCACACCGGGGGCTGAGCCCGTCACGAAGACCCTCGTGGAAGGCAGCTTCCAATGTCCGCGCCTGGTCTTCGATCGGGCCACCGGCCAGCCCATCGTGAAGATGGACCAGTACGTGGACTTCAGGCTGGAGAAGGGACAGATCTTCACGCGGATACACATCCGGGAAGCCACCACGGACCTGACCTTCGAGCAATGCCGGAACCTGAAGAAGGACGGCAGCGACTTCGCGCGGCGCTTCGACATCGAATGCAAAACCTTCCAGGGTCTGGCCGGCGCGCAGTTCTCCATCGATGCCTTTCTGGTCAACACCTACGCCGGCATCTCGCCGATCATTGATTCCTCTTATCCGAAGTACAGGTCACTGGTCGAGATCGGCAAGCGCACAGGGCGTGGAACCCCCAGGCGCACCATCGTGTTCTATGTCGATCAGAAACAGATGATGGAATTCCTCTGCTATCCGTGAATGGGGGAAGGCCTATGGTTTCAGGTAGGAGCCGAGGAACTGCCAGACGGTGTTCCACCACAGGATGCGGTTCTGGGGCTTGAAGACGAAGTGATCCTCGTCGGGGAAATATAAAAACTTGGAGGGGACGCCCAGGCGCTGCAGCGAGGTGAACAACTGCATGCCCTGGTCCACCGTGACGCGGAAGTCCATGGCGCCGTGCACGACCAGCGTGGGGGTCTTCCAGCGGCCGACGAACTGGTGCGGGGACCACTTCTGGTACATCTTCCGGTTCTGCCAGGGGGCGCCCAGGTTCTCGCGCTCAGGGAACCACAGTTCCTCGGTGGAGCCGTACATCGACTCGATGTTGAACACGCCGGAGTGGCTGATCAGGGCGCGGAATTCATTGTTCTGTCCGCCGATCCAGTTGATCAGGTAGCCGCCGTAGGAGGCGCCCGCGGCGCCGATGCGCCTGGGATCGACGTAGGGCAGTTTGCGCACTTCCCTGAGCGCGGCCATGACGTCCTGGTAGGGGCCACCGCCCCAGTCGCCCTGGATGCTGTCCTGGAACTTCTGGCCGTAGCCGTTGGAGCCGTGGAAGTTCGGCATCACCACGACGTAGCCCGGCGCGGCGAACATCTGGGAGTTCCAGCGCGGATGGAAGTCGTAGCCGAAGGAGCCCTGGGGTCCGCCGTGCAGCAGGAACACCACGGGGTATTTCTTCGCCGCCGAAAATGCCGGGGGCTTCAGGATCAGCGCGTGGACCTGGTCACCCTTGGCGCCCTTGAACCAGAGGTCCTCGGTCTGGCCCATTTCGATGGGCCCGAGCAGGGCGTCGTTGACGCGGGACACCGGCGTCAGGGCGGGGTCCCGCTGCGCATCGGGGTTGGTGGACGCGTACTTGCCGCCGTGGAAGAAGATCTCGGGCGGGCGGGAGATGGTCTGGTTGACCAGGATCATCCGGAAGTTCTTCAGCGGCACGAAGTCGGTGACGAACACGGCGTCGAGATCCTTGTACAACTGGGCCGAGAAGTTCACGCGGAAGAGCTTCTCGTGGCCCTGCTCGGCGGCCGAGAAGAAGATCAGGTTCTGATCGGGCGCAAAGGCGAACTGGGCCACGGAGCGGTCGAGCTTGCCGGTCAGGTTGACCCTGGTTTTTCCGGCGCGGTCCATGAGGAAGATGTCGGCCTTGTCGCTCTCATAGCCCGGGCGCGCCATCGACAGCCAGGCCAGGTATTTGCCGTCGGGGCTGTAGGCCGGGGAGAAATCGTTGCCCTTGCCCGTGGAGATGCGGCTGGTGGTGCCCGCGGCCAGGTCGAGGACGAACACGTCGTTGTTGGTGGAGGCCGCCGGCAGCGCGTCGGTGTTCATCACGAAGGCGACCTCGCGGCCGTCGGGCGAGAAGACGTAGTCCACCGCGCCGCCCAGGGCCACAGGCGGAGCGTCGTGCACGCCCGGGGTGAGCAGGGTCAGTTTTCCGTCGGCCACGTCCACGACCAGCACATGATTGACCAGGCCATCGCGCCAGGCGTTCCAGTGCCGGTAGAGCAGGCCCGTGAAGAGCTGGCCCGAATGCCTGGGCTTCTCGGCCGTGGCCGACGCCTCGACGCAGGCGACGTCCAAGCACTTGGGATCCACCTGGGAGTTGAACAGGATGCGCTTGCCGTCGGGGGACCACACCAGCGGCCCGGACACGCCGGTGGACAGGGTCGTCAACTGGGAGGCCTCCGCGGCGGCGGTCAGCGGGAGCAGCCAGATCTGGGGGTCGTCCTTGCGCACGGAGACGAAGGCGAGGGTCTTCCCGTCGGGGCTGACTGCGGGGGCAAACGCACTGGAATCGGCGGCCGTGACCGCGCGCGGGGCGGTCAGACCCTGGACGTCGGCGGACCAGACGCGGGTGGTGCCCTTGTTCGTCTTCAGGTCGTAGCCGGTGACGGTGTAGAACACG
>PHAZ01000198.1 GCA_002841825.1 Deltaproteobacteria bacterium HGW-Deltaproteobacteria-22
CATCCGGCGAGCATCCGGCGCTCACGAAAGAATCGACCTCAGGAGACTCCGCCAAGTCCGGCAACCAGAAGCTCCTGCTTGGCGCCGTCCTGCTGCTCACAGTCGCCACCGTCGGCGTCATGATTTACGTGGCCATCTCGCTGCTGTAAGTTTTCCCGTTTGATTAATTCCGATTTGCGATTAAGTTACAGGAGGTCGCCCCGCCGGCGCCCGTCGTGAATGCTGGAGTGCACATCATGAAGACGACCGTGCTGTTTTTTCTGCTGTCCCTGTGGCTGATCCTTCCGGTCTCGGCCAACACGATCACGCCGCTTCCAGAATGTGGCGGATACCGCCTTCCGCCTGGCCGGCCCTCCCCCGAGGAGTGCCCGGTCCGCATACGGAACTGGAAGGCCGGAGACTTGCCCGTGGTGCTTTTTCTGAACTTCGGCGGAGCGGTGATCACCAAGGGCGGCGATGATCCCGAGCACAACACCTCCTGGATTCCCGATTACGACGAGGTGATCATTCCTCCGTTCGATGCAGAGGCCCACATCCGGGCTCCACTGACCGAGTCCCAGCAGGTGATTGACGCAGTGACCGGCTGGGTCAGGCACTTCTATTCGCCCTTCAATGTCGTGGTCACGTCCGAGCGCCCGCCCGCAGGAACGGCCTACGCGATGATGATGGTCGGCGGCACGGGTGATCTGATCACGGCGTATCCCGGCGGCATGGTCGGCGTTTCACCCTTTGACTGCGGCAACCAGGACAAGCGCGACGTGGCGTTCTGCTTCGCCGGCAGCCTGGGCTCGATCGCCGACGTCGTCACCACGATCGTGCATGAGGCCGGCCATGGCTTTGGACTGGCACACATCGACAATCCGGCGGCGATCATGAATCCTTATGTCACCACGGATCCGGACTGGGGCTCCGGCACCGTTCCCGACGGCAGCGCGTGCGACGGTTCCGGCTCTCAGGTGAGCATGGATGTGCTGTCCGATAACCTGGGTTCCCGCGCCGACGTGGAGACACCCTGGGTGGACTTCGTCAATCCTGGCGACGGGGCGCGTGTCAACCTGCCCGTCGCGGTGAACCTGTTCACCGGCGACGAGGACAGCCTGGGGGTCCGGGTGGAGTTGTTCCTGGACGGACAGACCCTGGGCGAGAAGACGTGGCCGTACTTCACCTGGCGCGTCAGTTCCGCCGAGGCCGGCCGCCACACGCTCAAGGCCGTCGTGGTCGATCGTGCCGGCAATACATCCTCCACCTCCATCACGGTCAACGTGGACACGGAGTGTCTTGCCAACGGTTCCTGCAGCAACGGCAAGGCCGGCGTCAGCGAAGCGTGCAAGTCCGAGACCTCCTGCCATCTGGGGCTCTGCGTGCAGAATTTGTCCGGTGACGGATCCTGGTGTTCCGCGCCCTGCACCTATGACACGTCTGCCTGCGCGCCCGGCATGACCTGTGTGCCGAACAAGGATGCCACGGAATATTATTGTGCGGAGGGGCTGGGTCCGGTCACGCGCAAAAGCCGCTCGCTGGATTCCCAGATCGGCTGCACCACCTCGCCGGGCTCCCGGCCGGGGTTCCCCGCCGCCCTGATGCTCTTCTCCCTGGCCGGCCTGTTGTTCTCCCTCCGACGGAAGCAAATGTAAATTATCAAGACATGAGGGGGCTCACCGCGCCAACCTTATGCCATCAATGGCCTTGTAGTTCAGTTCAGTCTGTTAGGATTTTTTCGGGGGTTCTAGGCTGAGTTCTTTAGCGGTCTTCAGGTTCACAAGAGCGTCCTTTGCGGGACCATCAGCCATTCCCTCAATGGCTCCGGCGAGGACTTCGATGTCCTTCTTGCACTGGGCCACCACGGAGTTGTGCGCTTTCTCGAAGTGCCCGTAGAATTCCTGAAGCTGGTCGCCCTTGCGCAGCGGCCACACGGGGCCGAGATCATTGGATGCCATCCGCTCGAGGTATCGGGCGATCTTGAAGAGGGGGCCGGCGACCTTGTGGGTGAGGACGATGGTGTACAGGAACAGGATGACGATGAAGAGAATGGAGAATGCGAGGACGCCTATCTTGATGCGCAGGTCGTTCTGCCGGCGGAGGGCGGCAGCCTCGTTCATGTCCCTGTCCATCTTCTCCTTGGCAGCCTTCAACTGGGCTTCCTTCTTGACACGGACCGTCTCAATCTCCTTTTTCAGGAGTTCTTCCTTCTTCTTGATCTCCTCATCGCGGGCCTTGATATCCTTGGCGTCATTCTGCTCAATCTCCTTGAGCATGGTTTCAGCCATCTCCTTGAACTCATCCTGCGTCTGGAGCAGGGCAAGGACGTCCGTGGCCTGCTTGGTCTTCTTCTTGAAGACCTCCTTGGTCTCGGAGCTCTCCTGGGTGAAGACCTCCTGGGTTTTCGCGCTCTGCTTGTTGAACAATCCAAGGATTTCCTTGGACTGGTGGTCGTGCATCGCCTTGGTGTCGTCGAACTGGCGTTCGGCAACCTTGTTGGCGTTGTTGGCCTGGATCCAGATCAGCGCAATCAGGATGCTGGTGGCCACCACGGCCACGCCGACCATGATCAGGGCGTAGGTCAACTGGAATTTCTTGTCGAGGAGGAAGTTTTTCAGGTGTCGCTTCGGGGGGGCCTGCGGCTTGGTCGAAGGGGTTGCGTTCTCGGTCATGTTGATTCTCCTTGACAATTACAAGCTGCGCGCCAGGAACTGCTTGACGCCAGCGAAGGCGGCCGGCGTGGCGTGCTTGATGCAGGTTTTGATGGTTGCCGGCGTGAGCTTTCCGGTCACTCCGGCGTTGGCGCTGTTCATCATTTTGATGGATTTTCCGGGGAAGGTCGCCACGATCAACTTGAGATCGCAGACCACTTCACCGCTGTCCAGCGAGATTTCCAGCGTGCCATCGATCATGAAGCCTTTGAGTTTCTTCTTCTTCAGGTCGCTCTCGGACGGTTGCTTGCAGCCGGGAAACAGGGTCGTCACGTAGGTGACCTCAGACCCCTGCGCGTTGAGCAGGTCGCGCAGCGCGGTCAGAATCTCGTTCTTGTCACTGGTGGATCCCGTCAGGTCCAGTGGTCCGATGTTCAGGTAAATCTGCTTGCCCTTGAGGTCGATTTCGGGGCAGGTGTCGGCCAGCATTTCCAAGGCCTTCTTGGCGTTGTCCTTGAGGAAGGTCTTCTTGGATTTGGAGGCCTTCTCCAGGTCGGGAATGGCTTCCTTGTTGCCGAGCTTGCCCAGGGAAAGGGCTGCGGTCCCCTGGACGGTCTCGTTTTCGTCGTTGTTGAGCGTGTAAAGAAGGGCCGCAAAGGCTTTGGCTTCTCCCTTGTGCTTGGACAGCAGCATCGCCGCCGTCACGCGGACCTTGTAGTTGTCCGCGGTCTTGAGCGTGTTGATCAGCACGTCCACGTTGTCAGCGTGGGCCGGACGCGCCAAGAGAAAGATGGTTGTCAGGCTCAGGAGAAAGAAGTGGATTTTGTGATTCATGGTGATGCCTCGCCGGATGACCGATGCACCGACGAACGAAAGGGAGGACAATTCAAAACATCGTGCATGGATGACTCACCATTTCCGGTAGCTGGGGTCGGGGACAAAATCGCGGAAACCGGAGTCTTTATTGTTGCCAAGTGATGCACCTTGTCAACTGGGAATTTGGAATTCCGGAAAATGGGCAGTTGTGAATTGTCGGGCCTGAAAGATGGACAGGGCTCAGAACAGGGTGGGCTGGGGCGATTTGTCGTCGTCATCGGATTTCCCGTCGGGGCCCCCGGCATCGGGGAACAGTCCGGGTGTCTTGATGCCGTCGAACAGGCCCGGAGCCTCGGGGGAAGGCGCTTTCAGGGTGCGGGCTGCCAGCGGGGCCGGCTTGCGGAAGCTCTTGGCGCGCTCCTCCACGTGAAGCTCCTCATCGAGGGTCAAGTAACGCTGCTTGGCGATTCCAAGGTACTCCGGATCCAGCTCGATCCCCATGAAGCGGCGATCAAGCAGCGCGCAGGCGATGCCGGTCGTGCCGGAGCCGGAGAACGGATCGAGGACGAGATCCCCGGGCCTGGTGGAGGCGCGGACGATGCGCATGAGCAGCTCCAGCGGCTTCTGGGTGGGATGCCTCCCGAAGCGCTTCTCGTGCTTGCGGGGGGACTGGATCGACCAGATGCTCTGCATCTGCTTTCCGCCGTTCTCCTCCTTCATCGCATGGTAGTCGAAGTAGTGTCTTGACTGTGGGGACGGCGCGGCCCAGATGATGCTCTCGGTGGCATGAGTGAAATAGCGGCAGGCCAGATTGGGCGGTGGGTTGACCTTGAACCAGGTGATGTCGTTGAGGATCTTCATGTCGAGCTGCTGCATCGCGAATCCGATGCTGAAGATGACATGATGCGTTCCGCTGACGAACATGGTGCCGTCGGGCTTGAGAATGCGCTTGCACTCCCGCAGCCAGTTCAGATTGAATTCGTGGTTTTCGGTGGCTCCCGAGCTCTGGTCCCACTCACCCTTGTGCACGGCCACGCGCTTGCCGCTCTGGCACGTGCTGCCCCCGTTGGAGAGGAAGTAGGGGGGATCCGCGAAGATCATGTCCACCGTGCAGTCCGGGATGGTCGGCAGGACCTCCAGGGAATTCTGCCGGTAAAGCATGAAGTCTCGCTTGTCGCTCATATACCAGGGAAAGCCGATCAGTCGCAGCATGGAATCTCCTGGGTCCGGATCGAGCCGGAACCCGTTGTAATTACACGCTAGTTTATGGAAAAATGCGGATCGCGCAAATTTTCGAAAATCCGTGTCAGAAAGCAGCGGCCTTGTGTTAAATAAACAGCCGTGGTGAATGTTTAGTAAAATAAACGCAAAATCCCTAGAGAAATCAAGTGAAAAATGAGGCTTTTTGTGTCATAGTAATTCGTCGTCGAGAACCTCCCTTTCCCGATGGAGTTCATCATGAAGTCGCTTTCTCTTTTATCCCTGGCTTTCTGTGTCTTTTTGGTTTCTTCACTTTCGCTCCCCGGGAAAGCGTCCGCCGACGAAATTCAACCGGCGATTTATGTTTTATTGGACACATCCGGAAGCATGATCGAGACGGCCAACAGCATAGGAAATCCTCCTGGTGCACCGTGGTATTCTGCCTACGGAGACGGCTCCGTCGAGCACCCGCATCTTGCCGGAAGGCTCAGCCGCATCTACCTTGCAAAAAATGCCATTTCCCGCATCACCGCAGCCTACGGGGAAGTGCGCTGGGGTTTTGCCCGATTCGCCCAGACAGAGGGAGATCGAGTCATATGTCCATGCCTGACGACAGATATGACCGGATACCAGGCGGATGTTGCTCCTTCCGAAGAATCCCGATCCTGCACCCGGTATTCCTGGGCGGCCGACCTTCCGTCACTCGTCGATCTTGTCTGCTACAATTATAATGGCGATGCATGCAGTTCAACGGCCACGGGTGGAGACATCCTTGTTCCGCTTGGCGACGATGCGGCCCCGGCCATTAATTTATGGGTCAATCATTCCGAGAGCGCGTGGCCGAATCGTACCAATCCGGAAATTCGTGCCATCGGCGGGACGCCCATCGGTGGATCCCTGCTGACGATCAGGGATCAGATCCGGGGGACGGATCTGGCCTCCGACACGCTTCGCGGTTGTCGGCCCTATACTGTGATTGTGCTGACCGATGGTTTCAACGGTTGCGGCGATCCTGTCGCAAGCGCCACTGCGCTGCGAAGCGTGGTCAACAACTCCGAGGTCTGCACCAACGACACACAGTGTGATTCCGGACTGTGCAACACGGGGGTGGGGAGATGTCAGTACGAAGTGCAGACCTATGTCATCGCGTTTGCCCTTCAGGACACCTCCGAAGCTGATTCCATCGCCGCGGCCGGCGGGACGTTCCAGGCTATCCCGGCCAACTCCGAGGATGAACTGGTCTCCGCGATGGCCTCGATCATCGCCTCCTCGATCAAGCCCGAGTGGTGCAACGGCATCGACGACGACTGCGACGATGCCATTGACGAAGACTTCCCCGTGGGCGTCGCCTGCGACAACGGCCTGTTGGGTGCCTGCCATGCCACTGGCAACTACGTCTGCACTCTCGATCAGGCGTCCGTCGAATGCAACGCCCCGATCATCGCGGCGGTGCCCGAAATCTGCAACGGCATCGACGACAATTGCAACGGCCTGGTTGACGACGGGCTGACCTGTCCCACCCCCGGTCCGGAGATGTGCAACGGCATCGACGACGACCTTGACCTGTCAACGGCTGACGACGGTGTTGATGACCCGGCCGTCGGAATCACCTGTGGATCCAGCCTGGGTATCTGCCAGCAGGGCATCACCAAGTGCATCGGCGGGTCGGTGCAGTGCTGTGAGAACTCGGGTGCTCCGGGGGTATGCGTGGCTGTCCAGGGACCCATCGCCGAGACGTGCAACAACACCGATGACGACTGCGACGGAACCACGGATGAGGGTTTGTCCAAGGCCTGCTATCCGACCGCAACCTCGGGCTGCACCGAGACGACGCCGGGCAATTTTTCCTGCATCGGCCTCTGCCGCACGGGCGTCCACACCTGTGCGGCCGGTGTATGGGGCGCCTGCCAGGGCGCCATCGTTCCGCAGTCCGAGACCTGCGACGCCCAGGACAACAACTGTGAGAGCAATGTTGACGAAGGCCTGGGAGACACCACCTGCGGTCTGGGCGTGTGCGAGCACACGGTGGAAAACTGCGCCGCCGGCCTGCCCCAGAACTGCGATCCCATGCAGGGCGCCGTGGCCGAGGTCTGCAACAACACCGACGACGACTGCAACGGCCTGACCGACGACGGCCTCGTGCGCGGTTGCTATTCCGGCGGCTCGGGCTGCACCGAGACACCGCCGGGATCCGGAAACTTCGTCTGCATCGGCGTCTGCTCGCCGGGCAGTTCTTTCTGTGGCGGCGGCGCCTGGGGCAGCTGCTCCAACGACGTCGTGCCCCGGTCCGAGGAGTGCAACAACCTCGACGACGACTGCGACAACAGCATCGACGAGAGCCTGTCCCGCTCCTGTTATACCGGGCCCTCCGGAACGCTGGGAGTGGGCACCTGCATCGGCGGCACCCAGACCTGCGCGGCCGGTGCGTGGAACACCTGTTCGGGCGAGATTCGTCCCATCTCCGAGATATGCAACAACGCCGACGACAACTGTGACGGAACCACTGACAACATGGGAACCATCACGTGCGGCGTGGGCATCTGCAACCACTCCGTGGAGCGCTGTGTCGCCGGCGTGACCCAGACCTGCGACCCGCTCGCCGGTGCACAGCCCGAGACGTGCAACAACATCGACGACAACTGCGACGGCCTGATCGATCAGTTCTACGGCAGTTGCTATCCGTCGGCGACGGCAGGTTGCACCGAGGTCCCGCCGGGAAGCGGGAATTACACCTGCACCGGTCTGTGTCTGCCCGGCTCCCGGCTCTGCACTGCGGGCGCGTGGGGCTCCTGTTCCGGGCCGGTCACCCCGCAGGGTGAGGTCTGCGACGGCCTGGACAACGACTGCGACGGCACGCCCGACGATGGTCTGGGCAGCACCACCTGCGGCCTGGGCGTGTGCGAACACACCGTCGCGAACTGCAACGGCGGCACCGCGCAGACCTGCGATCCGATGCAGGGGGCGGGCACCGAGACCTGCAACAATGCAGATGACGACTGCGACGGCGTGGTCGATGACGGCCTGCTGAAGGCATGCTACTCCGGTGGATCTGGCTGCACCGAGACGGCCCCGGGCAGCGGCGTGTTCAATTGCGTGGGTGTCTGCCGCGCCGGCAACTCGGCCTGCTCCGTGGGCGCGTGGGGCTCCTGCACCAACGACGTGCTGCCCCGCACCGAGGAGTGCAACGGCCTGGACGACGACTGCGACGGCTCCATTGACGAGAGCCTGACCCGGAGTTGTTACACCGGCCCCGGCGGCACGCTGGGCGTGGGCGCCTGCGTTGCCGGCACCCAGACCTGCTCGGCGGGTGCCTGGAGCACCTGCTCTGGCGAGGTCCGTCCGGTCACCGAGACGTGCAACA
>PHAZ01000199.1 GCA_002841825.1 Deltaproteobacteria bacterium HGW-Deltaproteobacteria-22
CGGTCCACCTCGTGACCGAGCTCTCCGAGGACCTCCGCGATGGCCAGGATCGTGCCTTCACGGTCGAACTCGGCCGTCTGGTCTTCGGTGTAGCCCATTTTTAGATAATCATCTCTCAGGTCGTACGTCATTCCGATACGCATGGATATTTCCCTCAACCGATTGAACTTGTATGGTTATGGTAGCAGCAGCGGATACATCACCGTGGCAATTCTTGAGGGGAAAGTGTAGGGCAAGCGAATAAGTTTGCAAGAGCCGAAATGCATGGTGAACAACATTTTCGGTTTTGGTTGGAATCCCGGTTTTTTTCTTGCAAAACAAGGCATTTTTCATCATGAATGAGTGCGGAAGAGGACGAAGATGATCGATTCACACTGTCACCTGTTCGATGCACCGCTGCGAGAAGATCCCGAAGGAGTCCTGGCCGAGGCAGGAGAGGCCGGGATCACGGGAGTCCTGGTGGTGGCCACCTGGGCGTCGGCCTGGGATGAAATCGTCGCGAGCCGTGGTCGCGTTCGCCAGATGCTGCCCGATTCACGGGTGGCCGCAGGGCTGCATCCATGGTTCGTGCACGAGGCACCCCAGGACTGGGATGAGCGCCTGACAGCCCTGCTGCCCCGACTCGACGCGATCGGCGAGATCGGGCTGGACCGGGGGGAGCGCGCGCCGGCGATGGACCTGCAGGAGCCCGTTTTTGCCCGGCAGCTCCGGCTCGCCGCCGGTGCGGGTCTTCCTGTGCTCGTGCACGTCGTCAAGGCCCATGATCTCGTGCTTCACCACCTGAAGGAAACCGGACAGGGCGTGCGAGGCATCATCCATGCATTTTCAGGCTCACCCGAAGATGCGCGCGCTTACATCGACCGCGGCTTCCTGCTGGGCATCGGCGGCGGGATCACCCGTGAGAACGCACACCGGCTGCGCAGGGTCGTCTCGAAGATTCCGCTGGAGAGCCTGGTGATGGAGACGGATTCGCCGTATCTGGGCACGGAGACGATTCCGGCCGGCGCCTCCCGTCCGGTGCACGTGCTGCAGGTCGCGCAAAAGCTGGCCGAACTGTTCGGTGTGCCTCTTGAGACTGTCATCTCCGTCACGACAGCGGGCTTTTTGGGCCTGTGGGAGCGCCCATGAACCGGAACCATCCCAAGTTCCAGGCCGTGTTCGTCTTTCTGGCGGTGCTGCTGGGCAACCTGCCGATGCTCGGCTCCTACGGGCTCTTCGACCCCTGGGAGACGCATTATGCCGAGGTGGCCCGCACGATGATCCAGCGGGATGATCCCGTGTCCACCTACTGGCAGGACGACGGATTTTACTCCAAGCCTCCGCTTTTGTTCTGGATGCAGGCCGCTGGGTTCACGGTGGCAGGACTCAACCGCAGGGCGGCCCCCGCCGACGAGATGACCGTCGATTCGCGACCGGAGTGGGCCGCACGCCTTCCCGTGCTGCTGCTGGCCGCCTTCGCCGTGACCGGGGTGTTCCTGTTCCTGCGCCGGCACTTCGATCCCCTCACGGGACTGTTCGCCGCGCTGACCGTCGCCTTCTTGCCTCATTTCGCGCTGGTGGCGCGCCAGAGCATCACCGACATGCCGTTTCTTGCCCTGATGACGCTGGGGATGCTCATGTTCTTTCACGGCTTCCTCGGCGATGACGGTCCCCCGGTGAGGCTGGCGGTCCTGAAGCTGGGCCGGCGCGCACTGCCGGTGACCTCAGGGCTGGTCTCGGCGGTTGTTTTCGTGCTGCTGGTGGTGCCGCAATACTTCATGTTCGCCTCGCGCGTACCGGCATCGTTCACCTATGGCGGCCGCCCTGTGATCGTATCCGGGTGGCTTGTCTTCCTGCCATACCTGGTGCTGCTCGCCGACGTGCTCATCGGTATCGCGCGTTCCCGCTTCACGCAGGGGCAGTTGTGGATCCTGCACGGCTTCGCGATGTGCGGGCTGGCCATCCTGGCCAAGGGGTTTGGTGCCCTGTTCATTCCCGGCGTCGTGTTCCTGCTGTACTTCCTGCTGACCGGGGAATGGGACCGCCTGCGGCGCTTTCCCCTGGTGTCCTCGCTGTGGATGCTCGTGGCCATCGCCTTCCCCTGGCATCATGCCATGATCATCCGGCACGGCGACGCCTTCTTCCAGGAATACATCGTGCATCATCACTTCAAGCGCGCGGCCGAGGGTGTTCACGGGGAGCGTGGCACCTTCGCCTACTACTGGAACCAGCTGCTGTTCGGCCTGTTCCCGCTGTGGCCGCTGCTGCCGGCGGCCTTTGCCTCGGGCCTGCGCAAGGTGCGGTTCGTGCGCCCCGGGGACGACCGTGAGCGCCTGCATCTGCTCCTGTTCTTGTGGTTGATGGTGTCCTTCTTCCTGTTCTCGCTCATGCTCACAAAGTTCCACCACTACATCCTGCCCGTGACGGTCCCCGCGGGCGTCTGGGTGGCCGTGAGCCTGCGCCAATACTGGAGTGGAGGCCCGTCACGCGGTCTCCGCTTCTCTGCCGCCTTTTTCGCAGGGCTGGTGTTCTTTGTGCTCGTGGCACGCGAGGCGGGGCTCGATCCGGCCCACTTCGTCAACCTGTTCATCTACAAGTACGAACGCCTGTTCCCCTATGCGGCCTGGATGAACTGGACCATCTGGGGACTCTCGGCGGTCATCGGGTGCGCCGCACTGGTGCTGGTGTTCCGGCGCAACCGCTGGACGTTCGCGGCCTTCCTGCTGGCCTCCACGCTCTTCACGATTCACCTGCTCGCCTTCTACATGCCCGCGGTGGGGCCGCACTGGAGCCAGAAGCAACTTCATAAAATCTACTATCAGTGCCGCCGGGATGCCGGGGAGCGGCTGATCGCCTGGCAGCTCAACTGGCGTGGCGAGAACTTCTATTCGAAGAACCAGGTCGTCCCGCTGATGGAGACCAACAACAAGGAGTTTCTCGAGTATCTCCGCCGTTTCCGGGCCCGCCGGCGCGAAGATGTGTCAGCGCGCTTCATCGTGCTCGAGGCCGGGCGTTTCAACCG
This sequence comes from Deltaproteobacteria bacterium HGW-Deltaproteobacteria-22, assembly GCA_002841825.1. Lineage (GTDB taxonomy): Bacteria > Myxococcota_A > Polyangia > HGW-17 > HGW-17 > HGW-17. The sequence goes on from PHAZ01000199.1 coordinate 3,002, forward strand.
TCTGGTCGGGGTGATGGACCGCGAGTTGTACATCCAATATCCTGAGATCTACGAAAACCGGCGTGGCGCCGAGCTCGTGACCATCCTCGGTCCGGACTGCGTGACCGTGCCCGCAGAGTTCGAGAAGCACCCGGTGCAGACCAACTACCAGGTCCTCAAGGCCCCCTACGTCCACAACAAGTTCATCCTCGTGAGGCTCACGCTTTAGCCCGGTCGGTCGGACCGGGCCGACAGGTCAGACAGGCGCGGTTGCACCCAGAGAAATGTGAAGGGAGGGTCCTAACGGCGGCGGCGGAACATGAAGCCCAGACCCAGGCCGAACCCGAGCAGCATCACCAGCGCGGTGGGAAGTGAACCGCGGGAGCCCGGCGTCGTGCAGGAGCAGCCCTTGAGATCAGCCGAACAGACGGTGGCCACGGGCGGCTTCCCGTCGCAGTTGGTGTCCACGGTGCCGCAGGTCTCTTCGATCCCGGGGTTGATCGCGGTGTTCGCGTCGTCGCAGTCCAGCGCGGCGCAGGCGGGGCCCACGCCGAAGGAGTCGCCGTCATGGTCGGTGCAGAGCACGCAGCCGTCGTCGGGGACGCCGTTGCCGTTCTGATCCTTGCCGTCGCCGCAGATCTCGCGACCGCCGGGGTAGACAGAGGGATCGGAGTCGTCCGGGTCCTGGGTCGCGCAGTCCTCACCGACCCCCCAGCCGTCGCCGTCATGGTCGATGCAGTCGACATACGGGCAGCCATCGATGCAGATGGGATCTCCGAGGCAGGCCAGCACGCACTCATGGTCGCGGCACGGCGTGCCGTTGATGTTCCAGTCGTCGGCCGTGCCATCGCAGTCGTTGTCGGTGCCGTCACAGGTCTCGACCGTGCCCGGACTGACGCTGCTGCCGCCCGGAGGCGTGTCGTTGCAATCCTGGATCGGACAGCCGGGACCGACGCCCCAGCCGTCGCCGTCATGGTCGACACAGGACTCCTCCCACACGGGGCAGCCAGCGATGCAGGCGGCCAGGGTGGTGCAGGGATCGGCGGTGCCGCAGGCGGCCTCGCAGGCCATCACGCAGGCGGGATCGTGGCAGGGCGGCGTCCCGATGGCGTCGATGGCCAGGCAGTTGTCCGGAGGACCGCTGGTCTCGTGCTCCTCGAGGCAGGCGAGCACCGCGGCTTCATTGGGCATCAGCAGCATGCATTCCTCGTAGACGGAAGGATCGACGCACGGCGTGTCGGTGATCGAGAGGTTGCAGTTCTCGTCGACCAGATTGGCGCAGACCTCGGGAGCTCCCGGGAAGATGAACGGGTTGGAGTCGTCGCAGTCGCGGGGCAGATCCTGGCAGTTGGGATCCTCGCCGTTTCCGGAGTAGAATCCGTCCCCGTCGGCGTCGACGCAGGAGTTGCACATGCCGTCAGGCACCAGGTCGCAGTTCTGGTCGATGCCGTCGCCGCAGATCTCGGGTGCACCCGGGTGCATGGTCGGGTTGGAGTCGTCGCAGTCCTGCGGTCCGGGGCAGCCCACGCCCACGCCGAAGCCGTCGTTGTCGGCGTCGTCGCAGTAGGTTCCGGGGCAGCCGTCATCGGCGATGCCGTCACAGTCGTTGTCCTTGTGATCGCCGCAGATCTCGATGCTGCCCTCCCAGCCGCAGACCGGGTCGTTGTCGTTGGAGTCCTCGGCCGGCGGGCAGGCCTCGATGCATGACAGGGCACCGGCGCAGGCCTCCACGCAGTTGGGATCGCGGGCCGGGGGACAATCGTCGATGCAGGACTGGAGTCCCTCGCAGGCGGCCACGCAGGCCGGGTCCGGGGCCGGTGGACAGTCCGCGATGCACTCGATGTTGCCGTTGCAGGCCGCGAAACAGTTCGGATCGACCGGTCCGGGGCAGTCCGCGCCCACGCAGGCGCCGTCGCCGTCGTTGTCGCACAGCGTGACGCCGGGGCAGCAGTCGTCGACGTAGCCGTCGCAGTCGTTGTCGATGCCGTCGCCGCAGATCTCGGGATTGCCGGGGAAGCGGTTGGGGTTGTTGTCGTCGCAGTCGGAGACCACGCAGTCGGGCCCCTTGGGTACGCCGTCGCTGTCGGTGTCCTTGCAGTCGACGCCCGGGCAGCCGTCGTTGGCCGTGTCGTTGCAGTTCTGGTCGATGTCATCGGAACAGATCTCGGAGGCGCCGGGGTTGATGGTGGCGTCATCGTCGTTGCAGTCCACGTCACCGGTGCAGTCCGAACCGAAGCCGAAGCCGTCCCCGTCGTTGTCGTTGCAGCCTGGAGGCAGGGCGCCCTCGGGCACCTCGATCACGACCGGTCCGTCCATGTTGGTCACGCGGTCGGGATCCACCACGAATTCGTCGGAGTCGACCTGGCAGTAGCTCTCGTACTCGCGCTGGGCGACGTTGTACCGGATGAAGGTCTTGACGATGCAGTAGGGAACATGGCCCTTGTGCTTCAGATTCGAGATCTTCTCGTGCACGTCGCCGGGCTGTCCGACCGAAGGTGGATTTTCGCGGTCGCGGTGGTAGTAGATGTCGATCCAGAACGGACCGGAATCAGCCGCGCCCACGTTGCAGATCTCGGCCTCGTACGTGATCGAGTACGGCGGCGTCTTGGACACGGAGGCACGGAACCACTTGATGACCAGATCCGGGTTGGCCATGTTGATGTAGAGGGGGCCCTTGACGTTGTTGGTCTCGTCGGCCTCGTCGACGAAGGTGCCCTCGTCGGCCTTCACCCAACTCACATAATTGCCGTTGGGTGTGGGATTGCGCATGATCTCGATGACATCGTCATCGTCGTCGTCCCCGTCCGCGCAGGAAGGCCGGCAGTCCCAGTTGCCGCCCCACCAATAATAACAGGTGGGGGCGGGCAGGCTCTTGAGGGATTTGAACTGGTCGGAGTACTCGCCGTCGCGGGGCTTGGTCGCGCGGTTGAAGTAGACGCCGTTGCGGAAGTTCTTCGCCTCGTGGGTACCCTTGTTGCAGACGCGGTACTTGTACTTCAGTTCGGCGCCCTTCTTCTCGTACCAGAACTGGTCGATGTACAGGTCGGGTCCGATCCGCCAGATCGACGGGCCATACACGTTGTTGTTCTCGTTGTCCTCGGCCCTGACGTTGCGCGGATCCACCGCGCAGTACAGCCGGTAGGTCCCCTGGGCCATGTTGGTGTTGATCAAATCATATTGGGCGACACCGCACTGGGGCCCCCAATACCAGTTCCAGAAGAAGTCACCGAGGTTCACAGTGGCGGAATAGAAGCCGGAATTGACGGGCAGGACCGGTGCTGAGGTCAGATTTGGAAAAAAAGCCACCTCGACGGTATCCGTCCAGAAACTGGTGTTGTCGATGCAGACCTCGGCTGCGAACCGGACATCAACGTTCGTGGCGCTGTAGGGATTGCGGTAGGCATATGCCTTGCAACTTTTGATGTACAGATCGGAGGCCGTCGCCGTCGAGGGCAGGCAGAACAAGAATCCCAGGCTGAGCAGGATACCGGTTGTAGATTTCATCATGACGACCTTCCTTTGCGGTGAAAACCACCGGACCAATACAATAGCAAAAATTCACGCAGTAGTGTAGCACACAAATTCGGCCACGGAGAAGTCATTCATTGCGGACGGGGCTGTCGAGATACGCGCGCATTTCCCTTAGTTGCCGGCGGGCCGCAAGCAGTCGGGCATCAAATATATTTTGCGTGCCGCAGGAGATTTCCAGGGTGGACAGCAGCACCGTGCCGATGGTCCGGGTCAGTCGTCTGGAAGGCAGAAAAAGTGCAGACCTTGAGCCTGTGGGATCCAGTTGGGCGATGTCGGTCTTCAATTTTTCGCTGGCAGTCTCAATCTGGGTCTGCAGCCGACGGAACTGATCCCGGTCCAGACGATCCTGAGGCGACGGCGGCTGTCCCTGGGTTGCAACGGCTACGGGCGAGCAGTACCGGCGGGCCTGATCGAGACTTTCGATCAGGTTATCGAGCGCGGCCAGGACCGGACGCCACTGCTCACGGTGGCGGGCATCATACTGACGCTGGGCGGCGGAGGCCGGGATCGGCGTGGACAGATCGACCTGGGCCGAAGCCTCGTAGACGTCGAAGATCTGAAATCCGGGTTCCGCAGATCGATCGCAGGAGGCTGCGACCAGGGCGGTCAGAAGGAAGGGGAGCAGGGCGCGGGGCATCATCCGTCGGGAGGGATCAGTCGTTGGTCGGGTAGTCCGTGCAGACTTCTTCCTGGATGTAGGAGATGGGCACGTTGACGGTCAGGGTGTACGTGCGGCAGGAGACGCCGGTCGTGTTCGCGCGGACCTTGATGTAGAAGCGCCAGTCGTCGTCGTCGCCGCAGCGGCCGTCATAGTTCAGGGCGAGCAGGCCGTTGGTGCTGTGGTACATGCTGGCATAGCTGGCCGAGGTGCACTGGGCCACATGGTCCGTGGCATACAGGTCGATCGGGATCACGTCGAATTCGACGTTGAGGCCCTGCGGATCGGTCACCGTGAAGTAGTACGAGTAACACTCGTTGAAGTTCGGGTTGATCAGGCACAGCCAGTCCGACATCTCGCGCAGTTCGATCTGGAAATAGTCCACGTCGGCCGTCAGGTCGGCCTTGTAGATGGTGCGGGAGGAGAAGACGAGCTCGTCGCCCTCTTCCATGGTGGAGAGGCGGGCCTGCGTGCAGGTGTCGTTGGGCTCGTCGAGGTCCAGGGCCAGGCCGTTGTCGATCAGACCGTCGCAGTTGTTGTCGACGCCGTCACAGGTCTCGACGGGGGTGGCCGGGCAGGAGGGCCACGCGCCGCCCGCGCAGGTCACGATGGTGCCGCCGCAGCAGGTCTGGGTCGCGCCGTTGGTGCAGGAGCAGCCTTCGTTGTGACTGCCGTCGCAGTTTTCATCCTTGCTCTGCGCATCACAGATCTCGATGCCGGGGATGGTCTGGCCCAGGCAGTTGCCGGTCCAGTGGCAGGTGCTGTCGCACAACTGCGATCACGGTCTGCGCATCA
>PHAZ01000200.1 GCA_002841825.1 Deltaproteobacteria bacterium HGW-Deltaproteobacteria-22
TGAAACCACCGTCAACCGGCACCGGCACCGGCCACCGACACCCCAACATCGCTCCTTGCCCATAATGCTCTTGCCCTGCCAGGTCGTCCCGGTGCAGGAGCGGTCCGGATTCCCTTCCGCCGCCCAGAAGGCCAGAGGTAAACATACGGCAATTTTTTCCATTTGACACTTCCCCGACTTTTCTTCATGGTTTTTCCTGTACTGTTTTCACTCCGTCCGCAGCGGGCCCACGGCCGCCTGTCCGGGGCGTTGCAGTGGAGTGCCACGTCGACATGAAACCGGAGCCGGGAAGATCATGACAAAGCGATCCTTTTTCCTGTTTTTCATACTCCTGCTCACCCTCCCCCTGACCGCCGGCGCCCAGCAGAAGAAATGCCGGTTGTGCGATCCCCCGGACCCTCCGGAACCTCCGGCTAAAGAACCAGTCGAAGATCCCCTCGGCGGCCGCTTGATCATCGGCAGTACCGCCGCATGGAACAACTCCGACTTTGGCCGGTCCAGCTTTTCAGGCATCTCCACCACGTTTCTGGTCACGAGGAATTTCGGGATGGAGTTCACCCTTGAACTCAACAGTGACGTGATTGGTGAAATCCCCATGGAGGATGATGAACGCAGGGTCGAGGTTCGCTTCTCCTTCTCCGGGCTCTGGTTCTTCAACGGGATTCAAACGAAAAAAGGCTTTTCTCCATACGGAAAATTGGGCTTCGAAACCCAGGGGGCGGTCGTACGCCATGTCAACGCAACCGACGACACCGAGGATGTCTCCATCCCCTTCGCGCTGCAGATCGGAGCGGGGCTCATGGCCCGCTTCGGGTTTTTGAATTTCGGCATGGAGTTCACGGCCATATCCCCCGGCTTTTCGGTGCAGAATGACCTGGTCGACGGAAGTCTCAACTTTCGCATTTTCGTGGGCTTCCATGTCGACAGTTTCCTGTGGATCCTCCTGCTCCCTTTAGCTTTTGCCTAGCTTCATCACCGGATTTGGGCGTTGGGTAAATTCCACAATGTTCGAGTCGCAGCGCAGCGGAGACGCGACCGAGGAGGTGTGCAAAGATGCTCCATCGTATTTACCTGACCCCGGGGATGTTCGGCTTCGCCCGACTGGCCTCATTCGACTATTTCGTGCACGTCCAGCACGGGTTGGAGAGGCAGTTTGCGGACGCCGGCCAGGATTTGGAGGTCCACGTGGTGGACGTGTCTCCCACGGCGTCGGTGTGCCGGCGCGCGGCGAGGCTCGCCGAGGTCGTCGATGCCACCGCCGGTGACGACGGCCCGATTCACCTCCTCGGGCCCTCCACGGGCGGGCTCGATGCGCGGCTGGTGGCCTCGCCGGGCGTGCGGCTCGCGAACGCCGGCGCGCCGCAGCGCTGGCTCCCGCGGTTGCGCTCGGTCACCATGATGAACACGCCGCACTTCGGCACGCCGCTGGCGGCCTTCTTCGCGACGTCGAAGGGGCAGCGAGTGCTCCACGCCCTCTCCGCCTTCACCATCATCGGCCTCTCCCTGGGCAGGGGTCCCCTCGGGATCGCGAGCATGTTCATCGCGATGGTGGGGCGCAGCGACCACGCCATCGGCCTCGAACTCCACCTCATGGACAAGCTGGTCGACTCCCTGGTGGGCATGCTCGACGATGCGCGGAGCCCGGAGGTGCGCGCCTTCCTCGACGCCATCAAGGACGACCAGGGGGCCGTGCTGCAGGTCAGCCCGGAGGCCATGGAACTGATGGTGGCCGGCATCGCCGATCATCCGGACGTCGTGTACCAGTCGACCGCCTCGATGGCGCCCACGCCCTCGGTCGGGAAGTGGCTCGGCACCCTCCTGTCCCCCTGGCAGACGACCTCGCTGACGCTGTTCACCACGCTCCACGGCATCACGTCGGGGTTCGACGAGCGTTACCCCTGCGCCGAGATGTCGGGGGACCCCGAAAAGGGCGTCGCGTTCGCCGGTGAGGAAACCGAAGCCAAGCTGCTGCGGCTGCTCGGCAAGGCGCCCGATTTGCAGGCCAACGACGGCATCGTCCCCCTTCGTTCCCAGCTCTGGGGGACCCTCGTCTGGACCGGGCTCGGAGATCACCTCGACGTGCTCGGGCACTATCGCGACGACCGACCCGCCAGTGGCGCAGAACTCAGCCACCACGACTGGCTGACCAGCGGCTCGGCTTTCGGGCCCGCAGACTTCGAGGCGCTGATGAGCGCCGTCGCATCGGGAATGCTGAAGGCCTCAGGTCACAGAAGGTGAAAGATGGAGTCCCGGGGAGAACCGGAGAGCTCCAGAGCTCCTGCGGGTGAAATCCTCGTTGACCTGGGTACGACTGCCCAATACAATCTTTGCACTCGGAGGAACCCCACCATGACGAACCGAACCATCCTGCTGCCGCTGCTGGTCACGTGCCTGATGCTGTGGAGCTGCGACGATACCACGAAGAAGACCGAGGGCTGCGGCAACGGACTGCTGGACCTCGGTGAGGCGTGCGACGGCAGCCAGCTGCAGGGCGCGACCTGCGCCAGCCTGGGCTTCTACAACGCGCAAGGTGCACTCGCCTGCACGGCAGAGTGCGGGTATGACGTGAGCGCCTGCGGAGGCCACTGCGGGGATGGGGTTGTCGACGGAGCGTACGGGGAGCAGTGCGACAACGCCAACCTCAACGGGAACACGTGCGCCAGCCTGGGCTTCTCCGGAGGTGCCCTGAGTTGCGGCGCGAACTGCACCTACGACACTTCCGACTGCACGACCCTCTGCGGCAACGGGATCGTCGAAGGGGACGAGGCCTGCGACGACGGCAACCCGGAGAATGACGACGGCTGTTCCTCGGCGTGCCTTGAAGAGACCGGCTGGACCTGCGATTCAGATTCGCCCAGCGCCTGCACCACGATCTGCGGGGACGGCCTGGTCGTTGGCGACGAAGCGTGCGACGAAGACGAGCTGGCCAGCAGCACCTGTGAGACGTTGGGGTATTACGGCGGGACGCTGACGTGCGCCGCGGCGACGTGTGACTTCGTGACCACCGTCTGTGAAACGTACGGGCGCTGTGGCGACGGCCAAATCCAGGCGATGTACGGCGAAGAGTGCGAAGGGTCCGACCTCGACGATCAGACCTGTCAACGCCTGGGGTACTACGGCGGCGGGCTGGCCTGCCGGACGGACTGCCGGTTCGACCTTGCCACCTGCGAAGCCGCAGGCCGGTGCGGCGACGGGATCCGCCAAGCCATGGACGACGAGGACTGCGACGGCAGTGACCTGGGCGCTGCCACGTGTGAAACCCTTGGGTACGGCGGCGGGGCGCTGGGTTGCCTGGGCACCTGTCTGTTCGACCTGAGCCAGTGTGCGGATCGGATCTCCCCGAACATCGGGACACTGAAGTACGTGCCGGCCGGGACGTTCCAGCGGGATGAGACCCCGACGAACCTGAGCACTGTATCGGCGTTCCGGATGAGTCAATATGAAATCACCCGGGCGCAGTGGACGGCAGTGACGGGGTGGGCGGATCCGAGCAACGTCAACTATTCCAGCGGCGTAAACGATCCGGTACAGATGGTGAATTGGTACCACGCGATCGCCTTCTGCAACCGGTTGAGCCTGCTGGAGGGTTTGACGCCGGTGTATGCGGTCCCGGGGGTGGATTTCGGCACCATGTGGTACGTTCAGATCCCGACGGTGGAGGACGCCGCCTGGAATGAGGCGACGGCGAACTGGTCGGCGGACGGGTACCGGCTGCCGACCGAAGCGGAGTGGATGTGGGCGGCGATGGGCGCAGACACGGAGAACCCCGGCGTGACGAACACCACGGGGTACATGAAGGCGTTTTCCGGGAGCACGGGCAGCAACGTCATCGGGGATTACGCGGTGTTCGGTTATTACACGTCGGAGCCGGGTCGGACGATGACGGCGAGCACCAGTCCGGCGGGAACGAAACTGCCGAATGAACTGGGACTGTACGATATGACCGGGAACGTATGGGAGCGGTTATGGAACCTGAACAGCGGGTCTCCCTCGGGGCCCTTGACGGACTATCGAGGTGAGAACGTTGGCAGCGGCCGCTTAAGGTACGGGGGCAACTGGTCCTGCAGTGGAGTCGGCTGCTTTATATCCTTCCAGACCAGCGATGCCCCTTCCTATCAGAACGCCGCCATCGGTTTTCGCGTCGTCCGCAACTGAGCTTCCGCATCATCCGCAACTGACCCGCATATACCTCCCCGACCGCCGGGCAAATTCCACAAAGGATCCAACCACGCCACCACATCCCGGGCCGGGGCCGGCGAGTGGGGCCATGATGCGAAAGGGCCCGGCTTCCGAGGAGCCTGTCGGGAAAACCCCTGATTTCCCCGACAGGCTTCATCGGTTCGGGGGAGATCTCACGGAATTTCACCATAGTGGAATTTTTCAATATCCCTGGAATTGCAGTTGTTTTCCAAGGAGAAAAGTGGGTCTTGCCCGGTTGACATCATCGGCCAAATTGATAAACAGCGGACATCAGAGAGTGCATGGAAATGACTTCCATTTCCATGATAACACCGACCGCGGTCGGAGAAAGCGCACACGGCAGTTCATGGCATTTTTGAGCAAGACCTGGAACCTCGAGACCAAAACCGACCACCTCACCCACCTGAGCCAATCCGTGAAGATGGACGACAACACGGCCCACCTGCACGCTCCGCTGGCCGACGTCCTGGCCACGGCCAACACGGTCCTGGCGGAGAGCAGGCGGCTGCGCCTGGCCCAGCTCGAAGCCCTGTGCAAGGTCAACGCCCTGGACCGAAAAATGGACATCCAGGCCTCGACCCTCTCCCACAGCGCCCGCCAGGCCGAGCGCCTCAACCCGGCCCTGCGCGTGCTGGGCAGCCTGTTCCCTGACGGCGTCACCGCCGTGACCAGGCCCACCGGGCGCGGGATCGAGCCCGAGGTCCAGCAACTCAACCGCGTCATCGTCGCCACCGAAGGCATGCCCGAGGCGGCCGTGCTGGCCCCCGTCATCGGCGAACTTCGCACGACGGTGCTCGCCGCCGAGACCGCGCTCAATGAACTGAAGGCCATCGACGAGCAGGTCGAGACCAACGACCGCCTCTGCGACGACACCGCCGACCGCGTCTACAACGCCTACTATGCGACCAAGGGCGAGTTGATGAAGATCTTCAACAACAACAAGCGTTTCATCAACTCCTTCTTCCTGAACTCGTAAAACAGCTTCAAACAAAACTCCGTCGCTGCTCGCACGGGTCAAACGCGATTGGAAGGGAGCTTGGGCCCTGCTCGCGGGAGTTCGACGCGATTTGAAGGGAACTTTGGCCCTGCTCGCAGGAGTTCAACGTGATTTGAAGAAAACATGGATCCGGCTCGCAGGAGCTCCAGGCGATTTTGAGAAAACTTTCGCCCTGTCCGCGGGTCTCAAACCCGCTTCGAACAAAACTCCGTCGCTGCTCGCACGAGGCGAACACACGTCGAAGTAAACTTGGGCTTTGCTCGCGAGAGTCAAAAGCGATTTGAAGAAAACTTTGGGCCTGCTCGCGGGAGCACCACGCATTTCGAAGCAAACTTGGATCCGGCTCGCAGGAGCTCCACAGGCTTCCATCAAAACTTCGCATGGCGTTTCAGCGGTTCCATCGGTTGCAGGAGTTCCTTCCCATGCGCCGCAAACCATGCGCGAAAATGTGGCGTTATTTTCCCCCATTGACACTTTCCGCTTTTTCCCTAATGCTTTTCTCGTTCCGTTTTCACCCCGTGAGGAGCGGTGCCCGTCCATGCCGACGCTCGCGACCTTCAACACAACCGGCGAAATCCGCCCAAACGCGGAATCGTCTAAACGGAGCTGGGCCTCTCCATGAACCTCGTCCATACAAAGCGGTTACTCACTGAAAAGCTCGACGGCTTGGACGCCCGAGCTCTATTGGTGGAAGTTCTCTACTCATCAATTGAACTTCTCTCCATGGAAGATAACGACTTCTCTTGGTCCTATTGGGAAAACCAAGCTGCAGCAGTCGCAGAAGTTCACTCGATTCTTTCTGTTATCGAGGCGGGAGAACTCCCAGATCGAATAAAGGTTTCGGTGCTTTTTGCCCCGACAGGGCCAATTCAAGAAGTGAGTCTCAGCAGTGGCTGGGCAGATCCGTTCCTTAAGGTTGCTGAGCACTTTGACAATGCGGAGAAGGTGCTTTGGCCATAAGCGGCCGGGCTCCAAACACGTGTGCGTTGTCCTGATCCGCCCCACACTCGAGGTTGAAAACCAAGCTCCCTGATTTCCAGCGGTTCCCAAGGAAATCTGGCGTTAAATCTGGCGTTCCTTGAACCACCGCCGAGTTCATGGTATACCGCCATGAACGACGAGACCCGCGATTATGCGGATCCGTCCAAACATTGGTTAGGAGGATAAGGAGCCATGCAGGTTCGTGAACCGCAGTTCGATGTCGAGGTAACGATGTACGACCTCGCCGCGATCCGCGCCGCGATTCGCAAGTGGGGGAAGCCCGCCCCAGTGGCAGAGAGCTACACGGGATTGAACCTCTACCATCATCTCTGCGGGTGGTCTCAGTTTGTCGACACGGACTGGGTCAATTGGGACCAATCCGAGTACAACCACGACATAGGTTGTCGTACTTGGATTCAACTCGCGATCGAGTACTCGAGCGCCCAGACCGCGGCGCGCATTCGTGCCGCCGTCGCCCCTGTCGATGACCGATTTCGGGGTTACATGCGCCGCGCCAAGCGCGTCACCGAGGCGACGCCGATCCTTCGTAAGCATCCCTACTTCTGGGAGACGCATACTCTCCACCCCGATCTCGTCGCGAGTACCGCTTAACCCGCCGTTGCAGCGGATCTGGTCGCCGTAGAGACATCGGCGTAGAATCGTGACGCCGGCCTGACTGACCCAGCCATGAACTTACCCCTTGAGGCGCCCCCCGATTGCGGTATATTCACGGCATGTTCTACTCGCGACAAAAAACCATGCTGGCACTTCTGGATGCGCTGGGCGGTGACGTGGCGGCGCTCGATTTCCAGAAACTTCTCTTTTTGTACTCCCAGGAAGTGGAGACCGAACCCAGCTACGAGTTTGTGCCGTACAAGTTCGGGGGGTTCTCGTTCACCTCCTATGCAGACAAGCGGAAGTTGCAGGAGTTGGGGATCCTGGACGGCGACGCTCAGCGGTTCCGGTTGACGCAGGACTGGAGGGAACGGCTCGGACGGACGGTGGTCTCGACTGACCTGGAGATGATCGGATTTGCGAAGAAGTATGAGAATCTTCGCGGCAACGACCTGGTGGGGGACGTCTATCGGCGTTACCCGTGGTGGGCCACCCGCAGCCAGATCGCCCGGAAGGTCCTGTCCGGAGACGCCCCAGCCTTGGCCGCCATCGAGGGCGCGATGCCGTCGAAGGCCCCCGCCGGGCTGTGCTCGATCGGCTACGAAGGCCACACCATCGAGTCCTATGTGAACACCCTTCTGAAGGCGGGCGTCACGCTCCTGTGCGATGTCCGCAAGAACCCGATCAGCCGCAAGTACGGCTTTTCCCGCACCACCCTGTCGCACGCGTGCGAGGAGGTGGGGATCGCCTATCGTCACCTTCCCCAGTTGGGCATCGAGTCCAGCGAGCGCCGCGACCTTCACGCGCAGGCCGATTACGACGCGCTGTTCACCAGGTACGGCCACGTCACGCTGCCCCAGGCGGTCGGCCAACTGGAGCAAATCGCGGCCTGGATCCGCGAAGGCAGCCGGGTCGCGGTCACCTGCTACGAGCGGGATCCGGCCCAATGTCACCGCACGCTGGTGGCCGGTGTCGTTCTGAAGCGCCTGCCGACGACGGGAGCGCTCGTCAACCTGTAACTTCGGAGGTCGACCGGGAATGCCGCGGGAGAGAATCCTCGTCACCGTCAAGACGTACCCAACCCTTTCGAAGAAGTACTGCGAGACCGTCTGCACCGCGGGTTTGCGTGAAGACGGATCCTGGGTGCGGCTGTACCCGATCGAGACCCACAAAGATCCACGACCCGAGAGTCGGCACCTGGATACATCCAAAGAAATCAAGGTCATAGGGCATGTCGGGAGGGAGCACGACTGGGAAGAGCGCAGGCGACTCGTTCTGAAAAAAGGCCCAGTGGTGACCTCTTTGAAAGACCTCATTGAATCCGCGAAGCAAAACGAATGCTCCCTTGCCACGTTCAAACCGGAAAGAATCCTCGAATTCGAAGTGAAGCCGGAAGAAGAACGCAACTGGGACCCAGCTCAGTTCGATGCAGCCATCACGAGCCTGAAGCAACGGGATTTGTTCGAAAACGATGACTGGAAAGAGACGTTTCGAATAGTCGAAAAACTGCCTTATTCGTTTTTCTATCGTTTCACCGACGTCGATGGCCAGGAGAGCCGAATGAAAATCCTGGACTGGGAGATCGGTGCCCTATACTGGAATTGTCTCAGGAAATGGAAAATGGACGAGAAGGCTGCAGTTGAAGATGTGCGGAAAAAGTATTGGACAGAATTCATTAAAAAAGATTTGCACTTTTTCCTGGGGACCACGCTTCAGTGGCATTCGACTGCACCGAATCCGTGGACCATCATTGGCGTTTTCCCCATCCCAGTCCAGAGACAGTTGACCCTGGATCTTTAATCAGTTCTACGACGGGCGATCCTACTTCTACCCCCCCCTCACCCTTCCCCTCTCAATGCCTCGTACAAGCCCACGTGATCGAGTAACACGTCGCGCAGGCCCGTGCGGACCAGCTCAGAGTTGAGGGCATGGCGGCTCATGACCGTGTGGGCGTCGAGGGCGGCCATGATGGCGTTGAGGAGCTCGGTCTTGAGGTCGGGGG
>PHAZ01000201.1 GCA_002841825.1 Deltaproteobacteria bacterium HGW-Deltaproteobacteria-22
CTGAGGCCTTTCACCATGAATCATGCCCTGTAGCTTATTTACCCCCTCAGGCTGTACAGGATTCCGGACCCAGCTCTCCAGTTCCACTTTGTTCAGGAGTCGGATCGACAATTCTCGAGACATCAGACACATGGTGGCGCACATCTCCGACGTGGCCGGCAAGTGCGTGGAATACCAGATCACCAGACGGCACGTGACTGCGACGGGCTCGACCGTCCATCTGTTCTGCTACTACTCCAGTCAGTACGACTATGAAGATGTGGCGGACTAGAGAGGGGGGGCAAGATGAATATCAAATCGCTACTCATTCTGACTACTTTCCTGGTTTTCAACTTTTCCTGTGAAAAGAAGGAAATCACGCAGGAGCTCTGCGAGAGCAAGACCAACCGCAGCGACTGCGAGGCCGCCGGATGCACGTATACATGCGGGATCTCTTTGACAGAGGAAGTTTGGAACATCACTCATCGAAAATGTTTGGCCCGTCATCGTGTCGGGGTTTGTCTAGCGATCGTTCCTTTTCAAGAGAATATGAGCGAACAAGATATCACCTGGGAAATCAACCCCGGTTCAGAGGTCTGGGTTCGGCGGGCAGGTTCACAAGTTACCCCATACACTTACTACGAGTATGTACATTACATTAATGAGACGAACCAACGAGTTGAAGCGCTTGGATATACTACACTGCACTTCGATCCTTGTCTCGAAGACGATCCAGACGAGACGCTCTTCCCGTGGGAGGGCTCCTGCGAGACCGACTGGTGGAGCGAGGACCTGTGGGACGACGTGATTCCGGAGTAGGCGATCTTCCAGGCCGCCAACTCCACGAAGGCTCTCCTGTGATAGCCGTGGACCTGCCCCGCAATGACTTAATTGGTCAGCCCACTAACCGTGCTGGGCGCGGGCTGACCGGCCCGGCTGCACGGCGGCCACGAAGGTCAACTCCGGGTTGAGCTCCTCGGCGCGCCGCATGTACCACTCGTACTCGAACAGCACCAGCAGGCGGCCCTCCACACCGCCGTCGTCACCGTCACCGAATAGAAGATCGTGGAAGCAGAGAAGTTGGGAGTCAGGGTCCCGCTGCTCACCGTCAGCGTATCCAGGTCAGCATTCGTGCTCCTGGGAACGCACGCGCTCTCGTTGAACGTGCAGTCCGCTGCGCAGGCAAGCGAGCCCGAACCATGGCCCAGCGACGCGCAGGTCGCGCCCGAGAGATCCGAACCGTCGCAGTCGTCGGTCCCGTTCACGCTGCCGTCGCCGCACTCCTCGGAAGGCTCCAGCAGATTGTTCCCGCACACGTTCTGGCACTCGGATTCGTCAAAGATGCACGCAGACGTGCAGCTCAGGCGCCCCCCGCTGTAGCCCATGTAAATACAGTTCATGTTGCGCAGATCCGGACCGTCGCAGTCTTCTGTGGGGTCGCGGAAATCGTCCCCACAGGAGTCGACGTTCTTCGTCTTCGTGTCGCAACTCCACAACATCAGACACGCGGCAGGGTGGTTCTCGTTTTCATGACGGTATTCTCCAGTGGCGATAATTTTAGTGGGCAGTCGTGTGTGGGTCAACGAGTAATTCGCCCGCAGGGATGACGCACGAAAAGTCGTTGTATTTGCTGGCGTTTTCTCCATCGCTGCGGGCGAGTCGTGTGGTTCGGATCTATACACACCTGGTACACCGAAAGAAACACTCCCACTTTTTATTATTTCCTCGCGTGTACTTGTATAGGGAAAAAGCGCAACGTTCACCCGCAAGAGCCTCGAAATACCCTTGTAAATCAACGGTTACGGACCGGTAAAACCTGCGGGCGAATTTTTCGGGCAGCCTGCAATCCTTCTTGACGGGTCGGAGCACTCAGGAGTTCGGACGGACGGTCTCGGCGTGCAGGCGGAGGCCCAGCGCGCGCAGGACCTTCAGGATGGTCTCGAACTCCGGACCCTTCTCGCCGGAGAGCGACTTGTAGAGGCTCTCGCGGGAGAGTCCGGCGTCCCTGGCGACCTGGGTCATGCCGCGCGCCCGGGCGATGTCCCCCAGCGCCTTGGCGATGAAGGCCGCGTCCGCATCCGGGTCTTCCAGACACGCCTCCAGATAGGCGGCCATCTCCTCGGGAGTCCGAAGGTGCTCGGAGACGTCATATCGGGTGGTCTTGGTCTTCGGCTTGGTGATATTCTTGTTCATGGCCTACTCCTCCAGCGTGCCCGCCAGCTTCAACGCGGCACGGATGTCCCGGCGCTGCGTGCTCTTGTCACCTCCGGCCAGCAGGATGATCAGTTCCCTTCCGCGCTGCGTGAAGTACACACGATAGCCGGGACCGTGATCGATGCGAAGCTCGGAGACACCCTCACCCACCGGCGCGACGTCGCCGGGATTTCCGCACGCCAGACGCTCGATCCGCACCAGAATACGTGCCCGCGCCTTGACGTCGGTCAGGTCGTCGATCCACTTCGCGAACAGGTCGGTCTTGCGAATCTCGATCATGCAAGAGTTGTAGCCTATAGGATACAGCATGTCAACCTGTATTTCCGAAACTCTTCGTTCTGAAGGGGATTTCTCCCCTTGCTCTCAAGTTCACATGACGGTTCGAGCCCACTGACGATCGCGTTCACGCCGTTCCGTGTGGTCTGCGCAAACACGTTGTCGATGGCGCTCAAGGGAGCCACCGGAGACAAACGGCTCACCGTCCGCCGCACCGCGTCCGCCGGAGCCCCCATCGAGGACGCTGGAGCCTTCCTTGCGAGAGTCGACGACCTCATCGAGCAGAACGCCGAGGTTTTCCGTCTGCTCGCGCGCCGGAGCTTCCGTACCATCGAACAGGACCACTACCTGCGGACGCTGTTCCCCGATCCCGCCGAAACCGCCAAGCGCAACAGGCGAGGGGCAAGCCTCAAGTTGAGCCCCGGCTTTTTCCTGTCAGGGCGACACAGGAGGACTACTGCTGTCAGTTACCCGATAACGGTTGTCACCCGATGATGTTGGGCTTGGTGCAGGTCTGGATCTCCATGATCAGATACATCATGATTTTTTCCTGGATGATGAGCTGGTACTGCTTGGGATCCGTGGATCCGCCGCTCTCGGAGTGCGTGTGGTACACGGTGTAGAGGATCTTGCCGCAATAGTAGTTCCAGGACACCGTCATGGGCGCGTTGGGGTGGTTGGAGGGCGCGTCGCCGCGCATCCAGACCTTGGGCTCGGCATAGTAGATGCCATCGATGCAGTCGGGCATCATGTCGTCTTCACAGACGCCGATGGGGCCCTTGCCAAGTTCATGGATGATGTTCCAGGCGGCCTGCAGCGAGATCCCCGAGCCACGGTTGACCTCGGGCAGCGCCAGCCAGTCCGTCAGGAGCTGGTCCTGCGGATACCCGGTGGGGGAGTAGGAGGTCCAGTTGTTGCAGATGCCCATGCTGCTGGGATTACCGTCGCCGCAGACGCCCATGCCGTCGGCGCCCTGGGAGCCGGCTTCCTGGTAGTAACTGAGGAACTCCGGCCAGTTCTGCTCTGCCCAGTCGTACGAGAAGTCATCGACGTACAGTTTGCCGCCGCCGCGGACCCACTCGCGCAGGTTGCCCGCCTCGGTGCCCTCCGTCAGTGAGTTGGTGGCGCCGCCACAAGTGATCACGATGATGTTGTACTTGGCCAGTTCGACGGGGTCGGCCAGCAGCTCGTCGGCCTCCGACGGCGGCGGCGGGATGCCAAAGGCGCCTGCGGGATCGACCTCGATGACGCGTGCGCCATCGTAGGCGAATCCCAGGGCCTCGAACATGATCGACATGTCCTCGTAGCCGCCCTTGATCACCGCGATCCGGGGCATCCACGCGCCGTTGCCGGGATCGTGGAGGTTGGGCAGCGTGGTCATGACGTTGCTGGGCATGCCCGCCGGGGAGTTCAGATCCATCACCTCGCCGGGGCCGCCCACGTTGATCTGCGTGACGCGGCGGAACTCGCCCTTCTGCACCAGCAGGTTGTACGTGGTGTTTGGATAGATCAGGATCTCGAAGGCGCCGTCGGCGTCGGTGAACACGTGGGGCAGACCCTCGGGGAGCTCCACGCACTCGTTGCAGTAGTTGCCGTCGGGGGGGGCGTCGATGCCGGAGGTGTAGATGGCCACCAGCGCGCCGGGCACGGGCATGCGGTTGTTGTCGTCCACCATCGGGTCGTCGCTGCCCGGGCTCCATACCCGTCCGCGGATGATCGCCATCTGCGTGTTGTTGACGTTGTTGATGTTGTTGATGTTGTTCGTGTTGTTCGTGTTGTTCGTGTTGTTGACGTTGTTGGAGTTGAACCCGGACTTCTTCGAGCCGTCGTCGCAGGCGACGAGAGACAGCATCATCCAGGGGATCAGGAACAGGCGCAGATTCTTGTTCATGAGGACTCCTTTCGGGCAGGCCGTAACAGGAATGTATCAGAGAAATTTCTTTTGTCCACGCAGGAAAAAGGCGTGTTCTGGAAAAGTCCGGAGAAAAAAGCGACAAAAATTGCGAGAGGTAACAATGTGGGATAATGTAGACCTATGAGCGCATCATCTTTTATCCCCTTTGGTCGTTACACGTTGCTCGAACCCCTTGCGCGCGGCGGAATGGGCCAGGTCTACCTGGCTGTGTACGGTGAGCCGGGACTGGAGAAATTCTGCGCGATCAAGAAAATCCTCTCGTCCTCCCAGACGTCGGAGGCGCTGCTGCGCTTCCAGTCGGAGGTCGAGATCACCCTGCGCATGTCCCACGGCAACCTCGTGTCGGTGTTTGATGTGGGCGTGCTCGGCCAGGAAGCCTACATGGCCATGGAGCTCGTCGAGGGCGAGAACCTGCGGACGATCTGGAACCAGTGCGCCCAGGCGCGGGTGCCGTTTCCGCTGCCGGTGATCGTCTTTGCGATGAAGGAGGCGGCCCGCGGGCTGGCCTATGCGCACAACTTCAACGGGATGGATCTCGTGCACCGCGACGTGTCCCCGCCCAACCTGATGTTCACGTTCTCGGGGGAGATCAAGGTGCTGGACTTCGGCCTGGCGCTGTCGGGGCAGAACCGGCGCTTCACCAAGCCGGGCATCATCTATGGAAAGATGCCGTACCTAGCCCCCGAGCAGGCCGCCGGCGAGGAGATGATGGGCAGCACCGACGTCTACTCCCTGGGCATCCTGTTCTGGGAGCTGGTCACCGGACATCGCCTGTTCGAGCCCGGCAAGGAAGAGGACATGATGCGCGACCTCAAGACGCGCGCCCAGGGTCCGGCGATCCGTCCGCCCTCGGAAGTGTGCGGTCGCGGCGACTCCAAGCTCGACGCCCTGATCCTGGGCATGCTCGATCCGGATCCGGCCGAACGTCCGTCGGCCTCGGACGTGGTCGCCCTGGCCAACACCTGGTTGGGGCAGAACGCGCCGGGGACCGACTCCCGCGACGCGGCCGGCTTCATGCACGCGCTGTTCGTCACCGAGCGCAAGCAGCAGGTCTCGCACCGCGACCGCCTGCTCGAGGACTACAAGGAATACCGCAGCCGCAAGCGGGACATCCAGATACGGGCCGGAGACCTGATCGCCCAGCGGTACCAGATCACCCGGATCCTCGGCGAGGGCGGCATGGGACGCGTGTACGAGGCGATCCACCAGCCCCTGGGCCGCCGTGTGGCGGTGAAGGTGCTCGAACCCAAGGGGAAGATGTCCCCCGAGGAGGCGGGCGTCCGCTTCGAGCGCGAGGCCAAGGCCGCGTCGCGCATCTCGCACCCGTCGGTGGTGGAGGTGCTCGACTACGGATTCATCGAAGGCGTCAAGCCGTTCCTGGTCATGGAGCTGCTCGAGGGGCACAACCTCGGCGAGATCCTGACCCAGGGCCCGCTGGCACCGCACCGCGCCTGCAAGTACGCCTCCCAGATCGCCTACGGCATCGCCGCGGCCCACGAGGCGGGGCTGATCCACCGCGACATCAAGCCCGACAACCTGCACCTGGTCCGCGATCCCGGCGGCGACGAGCGCATCAAGTTGATCGACTTCGGCATCGCCAAGTCCTTCTCCGGCGTGGACGAGGACCTCACGCGTCCGGGCATCACCCTGGGGACGCCCGAGTACATCGCACCCGAGCTGCTGCTCGGTGAGAAGGCCACCTGCGCGGCCGACATCTACTCGTTCGGCGCGGTGGTGTACGAGTTCTTCGCGGGGGTGCCGCCGTACCAGTCGGAGAACACCCAGACGATCATCCAGAACAAGATCAAGGGCCTGCGCCGCCGGCTCTCGGACGTGCGACCGGACCTGCCCGGCGGCCTGGTGGACCTCATCGAGAACTGCATGCAGCAGGATCCGCATCGCCGTCCGACACAGCTGCGCGAGACCGCCCAGCGCATGGAGTATTGGGCCCGCATGCTCGCGCCCGAGCCGATGCAGGAACGCCGCCGGCTCGCCCCGGGTCCCGCGCCCGCCCGCGCCGTTCCGCGCAAGCCTGCCTCGGCCGAGGGCTACAACTGGATGCCGGCCGTGCTCACCCTCGCGGGGGTGGTGGTGTTCATCGGCGGACTCGTGGCCGCCTCCGGGCCGCAGGTGGAGTTTTCGCGGTTCGCGCCGGTGCCGGTGCGCCAGCGCCTGCAGGTGCCCGTGGCCGAGCAGCCGCAGCCGGTCCGATCCGTGGAGATCGTGGCTGTGGTCGAGCCGGTCCCCGTCAAGAGCGTGCGGACCCGCGAGCGCCGGTCCGCCCCCCGTCGTGCCATGAACGCCGCTCCGCGGGGCGCCGCGGCCGGAGGGTGGATCGTGGCCGCCGAGAAGGCGCTGGACGCCGGACAGATTCCGAGGGCCTATGAGCTGGCCCGACGCGCCTCGGCCGCCGGCGGCGGGGAAAAGGCCCGCGAGCTCGAGGCCCGTGCCCGCGCCCTGCTGGGCCTGTGACGTCATCCTCTGGAGCAGGATCAATTTTTATCTG
Organism: Deltaproteobacteria bacterium HGW-Deltaproteobacteria-22; assembly: GCA_002841825.1. Lineage (GTDB taxonomy): Bacteria > Myxococcota_A > Polyangia > HGW-17 > HGW-17 > HGW-17. Next base: position 6,891 of record PHAZ01000201.1, read on the forward strand.
ATACCGGGAAACGTCGAAGGCGTCGCGAAGGTTTGCTACCGGATGCCGATGTAGATCGCCGGATCGGTGCTCTCCCTGGTGCTCTCGTCATCGGTTCCCAGCGTGATCGACGAGACTCCAAATCCGAACAGCAGCCACCAGCTCCGCCAGCAGTTCCAGGAAGCGTAGACCGCGCCATAGACCATCTGGAGTTTATACTGGCAGGCGGGGTCCTTCGTGTCCTCGCACAACTCCACGCCGCGGGTGATGCCTTCGGAGAAGAGGCCGATCTTCCATTTCTTCGAGATCCGGTAGGTCAGTTCCCAGTGCGACTCTGCCAGCGACTGGCCCGTCATTCCTGCAAGACCCAGGCTCAGGTCGGCCTGGAAGTCCCCGTACACCCAGCGGACGCCCAGGCTCAGGCCCAGGGCGGCGGACCGGTTGTTCTTCACCTCGATGCCGGCCGCGGCCAGCTCGTCCATGGCGTTGGTGTAGAAGAGCCCGCCGTGCACGTCGGCGAAGAACTCCAGGGAGCGCCAGGAGAAGGTCCTTCCCACGCGCAGGAAGGTGAGATACAGCGTGTGCACGTATGGCTGGGCCTCCTCGGCCCGCTTGGCGAAGATGTCGTTGCCCATCAACTGCAGGTCCAGGGTGCTTGCGTACCAGGGTTGCCAGCGGAGGATGCCGGGCGCGAGCTTGAAGTATTCCGTGTTTTCAAAACGGAGCATTCCCACCCCCCGAGGCGAATACGTGACCGGACCAGCCAGCGGCACGGCCTGCCGGAAATCCAGGGGCTCGGCGGCCGCGATGTCGCCCACGAAGGGGGTCAGGAGCATCAGCAGGCAAAGATGGATTAGGAGGAAGGGATGTTTCATGGCGCTCTGATCAGGTCGATTCCCGTGTCAGTATGCCGTCGCGGTGGATGGAAGTAAAGGGACCTGTCCGGACTGGAATTCCGCCCGGATTGGAAATCGGGGGATGGAAATGGGCCGAATGACCGATGGCCGTGTGATCGCGTGTCTGGTAAAGTAATGCGTCATCACGGAGGTGATTCATGCATCGTCTGATCGTCCTGTGTCT
>PHAZ01000202.1 GCA_002841825.1 Deltaproteobacteria bacterium HGW-Deltaproteobacteria-22
TCCGGAGCTTCCGCGAAGGGCTCCGCAGGAGGCACCCAGAGGGAAAACACCAGACCACACCGCGGACAGGACTCCTGACCGTCGCCGCGCTGGCTGCCGCACTTGGGACAGGACTCCTGACCGGCCATGTCCGTCCCTGAAGCCTGTTCTGATCCCGCGCCGGCCGCCTTTGCGGGACCGGTCTCCTCCAGGGGAACCGCATGGACGTTCCCGCAGACGCTGCAGGCGGCAGCGAGCCTTCCGTCGGTGATCGCGAAACGGACCTGTGTTGTCTGCCCGCAGTCGGGACACTCCAGGAGGTATTTCATGAGGACACCCGCATCGGCACCGGCATGAAAATCAGCAAAAACAGGAGGGCCACGGCCCAGGCGGCCCGCCGAGATCCCGGCGAGAGGAGATCCCCGCCGACGGGCGGATGGGCGTCCCCGCCGGAGAGCCGCTGCAGGAGCCACAGCAGGAACGGCCACATGAACCATGGCATGGCCGCCCCGAAGCCCGTGGTCAGCGCGTCTGGCCAGGCCACCGCTGCGACGGAACCGCCGCCCTCGAGCGCCGCGGCCAACGCCCGATCACGGAGCAAGGCCAGCTCGTCGAGGAACACCCAACCAAAGACGACCAGGCCGAACACCGGCAGCAGGGCATGCACCCGTCCGGAGACCCGGCGGTACCGGTCCCCGAACCACGCGAAGGCCACATGACCACCATCAAGCTGTCCCACCGGAATGAGGTTGATCATCGTGATGAACAGACCGATCCAGCCCGCGAACGCCATGGGATGCATCATCATGTCACGGTTTGCGCCGGGCAGGAACTCCCCGTGCACCAGATACTTGAGGCTCGCGTACAGGATGGAATTTCCCTCGGTGAGCAGTCCGGACGTGTTGGCCGGTGCCAGGGTCTCGACCGGCGACAGGTGGATCCCGACGATGAGCACGCCCAGTGCGACGATGAAACCGCTGAGCGGCCCGGCCGCGCCGATCTGCATCAGCGCGTTGCGGGAGGCGATGGGTTCGCGTATGCGGATCACGGCACCCAGCGTGCCGATGCCGAGCATCGGAGGCAGGGGGATGAAGTACGGCGGGCTGACATCGACACCATGCCGGCGTGCCGCGATATAGTGCCCCAGTTCATGGGTCAGCAGGATCGCAAGCAGGGGAAGGGAGAAGTGCAGACCGCGCCACCACTGCGAAAGACCCGCGCCGCTGTACTCGGCCCCGGCCAGGGTGGTCGTGGCGGCGGTGAGGGCGAACAGCAGGATCGGCATCCGCCAGTCCGTAAGACGCAGGGAGCGCGACATCGCCTACTTTTCCAGGAAATCCCGGTAGATGACCTCGGAGAACAGGTGAGCCGAAAGCTCGAGTCGACGGATGGCATCCGTGAGGACCTCCTCGTCGGAGGAGTTCAACTTGTTCTTGCACCACTTGAGATCAGCTGCGATCTCCTCGATTTCATGGGGTTCCAGCATCGAGGAGTACTCCTCCAGCGCCCGCTCGGTGGTGTAGATCAGGGTCTCGGCCTGGTTGCGCATCTCGGCCCCTGCCCGCTTGCGACGATCCTCGTCGGCGTGCAGCTCTCCCTCGGCCCGGATGCGATCGATGGCGTCCTGCGTCAGCCCGTGGGTGGGCGTGACCCTGACCGACTGCGCCTTGCCGGTGCCCAGATCCTTGGCCGTCACGCTCAGGATGCCGTTGGCGTCGAGCTCGAAGGTCACCTCGATCTGCGGCACGCCGCGCGGTGCGGGCGGGATGCCCATCAACTGGAAGTTGGCAAGGCTCTTGTTGTCGGTGACCATCTCGCGCTCGCCCTGCACAACATGAATGTTGACGAACGGCTGGTTGTCCACGGCGGTGGTGAACACCAGCGTCTTGCGGCTGGGTACCGGCGTGTTGCGGCCGATGACCCTCGTGAAGATGCCGCCCGAGGTCTCCACGCCGATGCTCAGCGGCACCACGTCGAGCAACAGGACGTCCTCGACGGTCCCCTCGATGATCCCGCCCTGCAGGCACGCACCCATGGCCACGATTTCGTCGGGATTGACGCCCTTGTAAGGCTTCTTTCCGAAGAAGGCTTCGACCTTGCGCTGGACCAGCGGCATGCGCGTCTGCCCGCCCACCAGCACCACGTGGGTGATGTCGGCGGGGGTGAGTCCGGCGTCCTTGAGCGCCTGGCGGCATGGCTCTAGGGTCTCGTTGACCAGATCCATGACCATCAGTTCGAATTCTTCGCGGGCGATCGTCGCGACCAGGTGCTGCGGACCGGCCTCGTTCACCGCCAGGAAAGGCAGGTTCACGTCGGTCTCGGGCGAGGCCGACAGTTCCATCTTGGCCTTCTCTGCGGCTTCCTTGACCCGCTGCAACGCCATCTGATCCTTGCCGATGTCGATGCCCGTCGAGTTCTTGAAGCTCTCGATCAGGCTCTCCATCAGCCGGCGATCGAAGTCCTCGCCACCGAGGAAGGTGTTGCCTGCCGTGGAGCGCACCTGGAACATCCCCGTGGAGAGCTCCAGGATGCTGATGTCGAACGTGCCACCGCCGAGGTCGTAGACCGCGATGATCTCGTCGGCCTGCTCCTTGGCGAAACCGTACGCGAGGGCGGCGGCCGTGGGCTCGTTCACGATGCGCCGGACCTCCAGCCCGGCGATCTTGCCCGCGTCGCGGGTGGCCTGCCGCTGGGCATCATCGAAATAGGCAGGAACGGTGATGACCGCGTCGGTCACCTCCTCGCCGAGGTATTCCTCGGCCACCTGCTTCATCTTGCGCAGGATCAGCGAGGACACCTCCACCGCGCTCATCTTCTTTTCCTGCACCTCGACCCATGCGTCGCCGTTATCCGACTCGATGATCGAGAAGGCGCTGTGCGACTTCATCTTCAGCACGTCGGGATCGCTGTATTTCCGCCCCATCAGGCGTTTGACCGCGTAGACCGTGTTCTGGGCGTTGGCGATGTGCGCGCGCTTGGCCAGTTGCCCGATCAGCGTCTCGGCGCCGGTGAAACTGACCATGGAAGGCGTGGTGCGGCTTCCCTCGGAATTGGGAATGACCACAGGCTGATCCTGCTGCATCACTGCAACACAGGAATTCGTTGTACCCAAATCAATGCCAATGAGTTTTCCCATCGTTTCGAGCTTCCCCCGTTATTCCTCAGAAGTGTCAACCGGCGTGTTCTCGGATGAAGGACCTGGCCCCGAGGAGACCACCACCCGACAGGGGCGGATCAACCGGTCACCGAGCATGAAACCCTTCTGCCACTGCTTGACCACGTTGCCGGTGGGCACCTCGTCGCTGGGATTCTGGGCCATCGCTTCGTGAAAGGCCGGGTCGAAGGGTTGACCCGATGCGTCGATTTCCTGGATGCCGAACCGGGTCAGCGTGGATCTGAACTGCTTGAGCACCATGGCCACGCCCTCACGCATCCCTTCGATGCCGGCGTTTTCCCGTGCGTGCTCAAGGGCCAGTTCGAGATTGTCGAGCACCGGAAGGAACTCGATCACCACATCGGACTGCGCCTTGGCCACTGCATTGGCCATGTCCCGGGCGGAGCGCTTGCGCCAGTTGTCCAGGTCTGCCAGCACGCGCAACCTGTGGGACTTCTCCTCTGAAAGCGTATGCTCCAGCTCCGTCACGCGGGCCCCGAGCACATCAAAAACATTTCCGTTGGTCTGGGTGGGCTCGTCGGCCGCATCATCGGCTGACACGTCAGGAACCTCGGTCCCGCCTGGGCTGGCCGCATCCATGACGACCTCGACCGGAAGGTCCTTCTCGGCCACCATCCCGGTGAATTCTTCCTCCATCATCCCGGGAACAGCAGCCGTGTCGGCATCAGGTGTCCCCGCAGGCACGGTTTCGACGGCAGCGCCATCCTTTTCGGGCAGATCGGGCGTAGGTGAAATATCCTCGTGATTCATAATCCCTGGAACCTCCACACCGGCAAAATACTCAAAGCCGCTCATGGATGCAACAAAACTATTTTATCATTGCATACTTTGGAAACGGTTTTTCCTGAATCCGGAACCGTCGTCCCGGACTTCTGGAAAATTTGCTTCCCTAACTGATGATTCATGCTATTTTAACGAATTGTTGTCGTGACGAGGCGGTATTGTCAATTGGACAACAGCGGAGGTCGATCATGAGTTATAAGGGTGTTCCCGCGTTGCTTTTTTTCTGGACCATCGCATTGGGCAGTTGCGCCAAAAACTCTTCAGGTACGGCCATCTGCGGCGACGGCGCGAAAAACGGGCAGGAAGTCTGCGACGGAGAGAACCTTGGGGACGCGGTCTGCACGGATCTTGGCTTCTATGGCGGCACCCTGGCCTGTGATGCCCAGTGCCAGTTCAACACCAGCGGCTGCGTCGGCCGCTGCGGGGACAGCATCGTGCAGGGCTCGGCCGACGAACAGTGCGACGGCTCCGTGCTCGCGGGTGCGACCTGTGACCAGCTCGGCTTCCACGGCGGCGTTCTCGCCTGCACCCCGACCTGCACATTCGACGAGAGCGACTGCGCGGCCTTCGGCCGCTGCGGCGACGACACTCTTGACGCCGACAGCGAGGACTGCGACGGCTCGATCCCTGACAACGTCACCTGCAACACCCTCGGACACTATGGCGGCACGCTGGCCTGCACGGAGGCCTGCGCCTTCGACATCTCCGGCTGCGCACGCTGCGGGGACGGCATCCTCCAGAGCGACCACCAGGAAGCCTGTGACCAGTCCCAACTTGGCACCAACACCTGCTCCTCCCTGGGCCTGCCCGCGGGCACGTTGACCTGCAAGAGCACCTGCCAGTACGAGACGGCCAACTGCAACATGTTGAGCCAGTTCGGCACGTCCGGCGAGGATCGCGCCGTGGACGCAGCCATGACCGCGGATCACCAGTTGATCCTGGTGGGCGCTGCCACGGGCGGACTCGACGGAGAAACGGTGCTGGGGCTGAGCGACGGCTTCGTTTCCAGGGTCAACCCGGCCACCGGCGATCGGCTGTGGACCCACCTGCTGGGCACGATCGAAGCCGACGAGGCCAACTCCGTCGCCCTCGACGCCGCCGGAAACATCTACGTCGCGGGCACCACCGGCGGCGCCCTTCCGGGCTTCACGTCCGTGGGCAACGACGATGCGTTTCTGATAAAGTTCAACTCCCTGGGCCAACTCCAGTGGACCCGCCAGTGGGGCACCCCCGTGGGTGATTATGGCATGGCCGTGGCGGTGGACGGCAACGGCCAGATTCTGGTAGCCGGCTACACCTACGGCGGCATGGACGGCAATGTCAACGCGGGCGCCGTGGACGTGTTCCTGGTGAAGTGGACCCCCGACGGCACCAAGGTGTGGACCCGCCAGTGGGGCACCGAGGGCAACGACTACGGGTACGGCGTCGCCGTGGATGCCGCCAACGCAGCCTACGTCACGGGCAACACCTTCGGCGCCATGCACGAAAACGTCCACCAGGGCAACAACGATGTCTACCTGACCAAGCACGACGAGACCGGCCTGCGGCTGTGGACCCGCCAGATCGGGACCTCCGGCAACGACGGCGCCAATGGTGTAGCCGTGGATCCGACCAACGGCGGCGTGCTGATCATCGGCTACACCGTGGGCGATCTCTGGGGCCAGGGCAGCCTCGGCGGCTACGACGTGTTCGTCGCCAGGTTCACCTCCGCAGGCGATCCGGAATACATCCGCCAGCATGGCACCCCCGAGAACGACTACGGCAACGCGCTGTTCATCCAGGACAACAACCTGTACCTCGTCGGCCGGACCGACGGGCCCCTGGACGGAAGCCCCCAGGCCGGCGGCGGCGATGCCTTCCTCTCCAAGTGGAGCCTCGACGGCACGCCCCAGTGGAACCGACGGTGGGGCAGCTCCACCGAGGACCGTCTCCTGAGCGTGACCTCGGACGCTCCCGCCCGCGTCGTGGGTGTCGGATACACCCGCGGAACGATGCCGCAGAACACCTCCGCCGGTGACATGGACATCCTGGTCGTCTTCACGCATGGTCTGCCGTAGCCTCCTCCAGCCATTCCTCCGCCTGATGCTGCTGGCTGCCCTTCCCGGGGCGCTCCTGGCGCCTCACCCGTGGGCCCGTCCGGCCGCTGCCCAGGCGCCCGGCTTGACCACCAAGCCACCCGGGTTGGCCACCAAACCACCAGCCTCCGCGGCCAAGCCGCCGGCCTCCGCGGCCAAGCCGCCGGCCTCCGCGGCAGAGTACTTCCGCACCGGCCGCAGGCACTTTCTACTGAAGCGCTTCGAGGCTGCGCTGACGCATTTCCAGAAGGCGTACCAGCTCGAGCCTCGGGACTTCCTGCTGTTCAACATCGCGGTCTGCTTCGAGCGCCTGTCGATGCCCTCCGAAGCCATCGCCCATTACCGGCGCTATCTGCGCAGGGTCCCCGCCGAGGCACCGACCATCGAGCCCCGCATCCGCGAGCTTCAGCGGCAACTGGAGCCGTGCCGGATCCGGATCGAGGCCGGCCTGCCGGGTTCGGATGTCTGGGTGGACGGACGCTTCGCCGGCCAGCTTCCGCTGAAGCACCCCATCTGGGGCTCGCCCGGCAGCGAGGTCTTGATTCGGGTGCTGAAGGCGGGCTACCATCCGTACCAGACGTCGCTGCGCGCCACGGCGGGCACCTCGGTCCAGCTCACCATCTCCCAGGTGCCCGTGGAGGCTCCCGAGACCAAGGCCGCGCCGATCGTCACGATCCTGTCCGCTCCCGTGCCCCCGGCCGCGTCTCCACTGGTGGACCTGCGGGGCGAGCCGGTGCAGGCACGCAGCTCCCGGTTGGCCGTCACCCTGGGCGTGGCCGGCACCATCCTGGTCACCGGAGGACTGTGTCTTGGCGCCTTCGCCTGGTGGAAATCCGGACAGACGGACCAACTGGCCTCCTGGGAGTGGGAGCGGCGCGAGGCATTGGCCAGCGATTCCCGCCGGGCCGCCTGGGGCGCCGACGCCATGATCCTTTCCGGAGCCGCCCTGCTGGCGGCATTCGGCTGGCTGTATCCCTAAGGTATGGACATGCTTCACCGATTTTTCCGATTCTCCTTGATTTTCACCATCCTCTCGTTCTCGGCGTGCACCCATCTGGGACCCCGACACCGGCAGGATTACTGGTTCAAGACTGCGACCCGATGCGCGCAGGGTCCCTTCGAGATCCGGGTTCCCGCCCGCGGTGCACCCTGGGGCGAACAGGTCGAGCTGGCGGTGTTCTCCCCGCGCAAGCTGGGGCTGCGCGTGGACTTCCGCACCGACGACCAGGAGAAGTTCACCAACGCCCGCATGGGCGACGAGAACACCATGGAGAACAAGGAGTGCCTGGCACAGGCGGAGACTCCTGACGCCCCCGGCGGCGCCCCCCCGGAGGCCGCCGGAAAGGGTCCCGCCGGACAGCCGGAGGTGCCGCCCCGGCCCGAGGCTCCGGGAAAGATCGGCACGGACATCCCTGAACCGTCGCTGATCCTGGAGAATCCGGGACAGGGCAAGTGGCAGGCCCGACCGACGACGACGCAGAACTACTCCCTGATCCTGTTTGACGTCATGAGAGGCACCCCTGACGGCCCTCCGCCCTTCCCGAAGGGAAAGACCATCATCATCCGGATCTGGTCGGTGCTGCCCAACGACTTCCAGGACGTCCGCATCCTGGTCCATCATCAGGCCTACGTGCCCTATCCCAACGAGAAGAAGTACGTCGCCAAGCTCCGCAAGGAGGAACGTGATCGGCAGCGCAAGGCCGAAAAACGCCAGCGGGAATGGACTCGAAAGCAGGAGAAACGCCAGCGGGAGCGGGCCCGCCGGCAGGAACTTGCTGCGAAAAATCCACCCAGGCCTGCCCCTGCCAGACCTGCCAGGCCATCCAGGCCTGCCAAGGTGCGCAAGCCGGTCTGGCAGGCGTGCGTGACCGGTCGCTACAACGGCGGCCGCGTCTCGATCTGCCGCAAGTTCGGCG
>PHAZ01000203.1 GCA_002841825.1 Deltaproteobacteria bacterium HGW-Deltaproteobacteria-22
GGGTCGGCACGCCCGTGGGTTATGTAGGTGTGGAGCTCGGTGTGGATCTGACCCGCCAGTGGCAGGTCGCCCTGGGGACCGGCCGGGGCGAAGGGGGCTTCCATGCATCCCTGATGGGGCGCTTCCGCTTCTGGAGCCCCGGCGCGTATTTCGCCTTCGTGGGCGCCGGCGGTTCGGTGGGACGGGCCGTGGAGCATCCGGCCGTGGATCACCTGGACGGGGAGCGGTTCGCGGTCCCGCGCGGCGTCTTCGCCAACCTCGAGCTCGGCTTCGGGTGGCGCACGGCCGAGGGCGTACAGTTCGCCTGGGTGCTCGGGGTCGCCACCCTGCTCAACGAGGCCGACGCCGCCTGCTTTGAGCGCTGCACGGTCACATCTGCGGGAGGAACCCAGCTCCCCTCGCAGGAGAAACCGCACATGATCCCGTCGCTGCCCTATCTGGGATTCAGCGTGGGCTTCACCTTCTGAACCTGTCATTCCCTGCCGTTGAATATATCTCATGGGCAGACGTGTTATGAAGCCCGGAAAATCCTGACAGGGGACGGCGCAGCCCGGGTCATTTCCTATGTATGGGGAGCCGCACATGAGAGGTAATTTCAGTCAATCAACAAAAACAAGGGCGCACCGCGCAGTTGGATTCAGTGGCGTGCTCCGCGTGTTCCGCGGTAAAACGCCCTCCTATCCGTTCTTTTCCGTTCCACTTCGGTCTTATCCGTGGTCTCTCAAGTGGCGGCGGGGGTGAAGAGCTCATCGGCGGCCAGCGCCAGGGCGCCGGAGGCCATCACGGCGACGCTCACCCAGGCGCCCCTGCCCGTATACAGCAGGCTGCTGCGGAGCATGAAGGCGCAGAAGAGCACGAACAGGATCGGCGTCAGGGGATACAGGGGCACGCGGAAGGGCCGCGGGCGGTCCCGGTCGCGGTGGCGCAGCAGGAACAGGGACAGGCCGGTGAGCAGGAAGAAGAACCAGAACGCCGGCGAGGTGTAGTCCACCATGGCCTGGAGCCCTTTTTTTGTGGTCACGCCCAGCAGGATCAGCAGGAAGCTGACGCCCGCCTGGAACAGGAGCGCCACCGTGGGCGTGCCGCGTTTTTCGTTCCAGCTTCCGAGGAAGCGAAGCAGTCCGAAGTCGCGGCCGAAGGCGAAGTTGCTGCGGGCGCCGGTGATGATGGTGACGTTGGCCGTGCTCAGGGCGGCCACGATGACCAGACCGCTGATCAGCGCGCCGAAGCCGGAGCCCAGGGTGCCGCCGACGACCGCGTGATACGCGTCGAAGGAGCGCATCCCCGAGAGGCCGAGGGCGCGGAAGAGGGCGAAGTTGACCAGCAGGTACACCAGGGTGACCACCGTGATCCCGGCCAGCAGCGAGCGCACGATGTTGCGGTCGGGGTCGCGGATCTCCGAGGAGATGTAGGCGGCCTCGTTCCAGCCGCCGAAGGTCAGCAGCACGAAGACCATGGCCATGCCGAAGCCGGAGAAGGTCTGGCCCCCGCCCGGGACCGGCACCGCCGCGGCAGGCTCGGCGACCAGAGCCCCAAGCACGAACACCAGCAGCAGGCCGCCCAGGATCGCCAACGTCAGCGCCTTCTGCGTGGCGTTGGAGTTCTTCACACCGGCCAGGTTGAGGGCGGTCAGCGCGGACACGATGATCCCGGCCCAGAGCGCGTCGGAGTACGACCCCATCGGGAAAAAGCGCGTCAGTTCCCGCCCGATGATGAACGCCATCATGACGATGGATCCGGGCTGGATCACCATCATCCGCGTCCAGGCGAAGATGAACGCGATGCGTGCGCCCAGGCCACGCGAGAGAAAGTGGTAGTCGCCGCCGGCGTCGGGATAGGTGGTGGCCAGCTCGGCATAGCACAGCACGCCCACGAACGAGACCAGGCCCCCCAGCAGCCAGACGCCCGCCAGCATCCAGCCTGAGAACACGTTCATGGCGATGAGCGTCGGGAAGGTGAAGATGCCCGCGCCGATGACGATGCCCACGACGATGGCGATGCTGTCATAAATGGAGAAGGTTCTTCGGGGAGTCTGGCTGTCCGGCTGCATGGGCGCCTCCGCTGCCCATTCTGGTGCAGACCGGGGGGCGATGTAAACGGGGAAAAGCATGAATTACGGGCTTTTCAGGTCGTATGGAAACGCGCTGGAGTTTTTTTGGGAAACACTGTATGTTCCGTCAGGTTTGATTATTTTCGAATCCTTTTGGGGATTCCAATGGAGCAAAACATGAAAAAAATCTTGGGATATTTCGTATTATTCGCAACGCTTCTCCCGGGAGCCGCCTTGGCCCAGCAGTACGACTGGCAGGTGCGCAACTCCATGAAGACCAACCTCGAGCAGATCAACAAGTACTGCCCGCTGACCACGCGCCCCGACGATCTGGATCGCTGCAAGTCGGTGTCAGCCAACATCCGCAAGCAGGTCGACCGCGTGGAGCCGCAGAACCGCTCCATCGCCGAGTTCAAGAAGGTCGCCGAATACCTGGTCAAGGTCGAGAAGAAGATCCCCGAGTGGGAAAAGATGCTGACGAACGACGCAGAGGCGAAAAAGCAGCATGAGCTCATGAGCGAGGAGTACAAGAACAAGATCCGCGCCCAGGGCATCATCGGCTCGATCTGGGGCATGAAGAGCGACCCCAAGAAGCGCATCGAGCTCCTCCCCGAGCTGCTGCTCAAGGACGTCGAGAAGGCCAAAGCCATGGAGAAGGACTTCCTCGAGCCCTGCAAGGCCGGCAAGTACGCCACCGCGCGCACCTTCTCCAAGGACACCGCCTGGGATCACCCCAAGAACGCCTGCGACGTGGCCATGAACTGGCGCACGTACTTCAAGGCGTACGTCGAGCGCGTGCTCGAATCCGTCCGCACCGAGACGGCCCGGACCATCGTCTACCACCTGAAGCGCCTGGAGGAGAAGGGCGAACTGTATGAGTTCGACATCCCGCGCCTGGCCAAGACCGCCGAGGTCGTCGCCGAGTTCGTGACCAAGTACACGGCCATCTGTGCCGAGTTCGGCATCCCCCTGGCCGCCGACTATTTCAACAACGTCATCGAGGCCGCCAAGCCCTACGCCGACACCCTGAAGAAGGCCGGCACGGTCCAGCGCTGGGATTCCAAAGCCAGCTTCTCCAACGACGGCGTCTCCTCGGCGTTCAAGAAGGTCCTCGGCGACGCCAAACTGAGCGTCAAGAAGATCGGCCTGACCCACGCGGACTACTCCATCACCAAGAACGGCCTGGGGATCCCGCTTTACAAGATCCGCAGCGGCTTCATCATGGTCAAGGCCGACGGCGAGTCCTTCTGCCGCATCTATTATCTCACCGCGCGCGCCGAGTACGAAGGCGGCCGCAAGGGCTACACCAAGCCCTCCGCGAACTTCGATCGCAAGAACGAAGGCTTCACCGTCTCCAAGTGCAAGTAGATTCCCTGCCCCGGATTCCGGATTCCAACTGATTATTTTTCGTCAGGGGCGGTGGGCGTGACCTTGAGGGCGCGGACCAGGCGGGCCCGGCGGTCGATCTGGCGCTCGCCGATGGAGAGCCCGTCGAGGACCACCACGGCGGTGCCGGGGCCCTTGCCCAGCAGGGTCAGCGCTTCGGGGGAGTTGCTCAGGACGTACATGCGGATCTGCTCGGGCCCCTCCCCGCTCAGGTACGGCAGCCGGTTCGCCGCACCGGCGTCGATCTCGAAGATCCAGCCGTCGCCGTCGCCGGTGAAGTCCGAGTAGTGGTATTTGCCCGACACCTCGAGCTCGCCGTCCAGGGTCACGTCGAGGAGGAAGCCCTCGGCCCGCTGGACGGACTTCACGGTGAAGGTGCCCACGCGATCGCCGACCTTGATCTTGACCTTGTCGATGATCAGGGGCGCCGGGGCCTCGACGGCGGGCGGAAGCGTCGGCTTTTCGGCCGCCGCGTCACCGCCGGTGGTGGTCGTGGTGGTCCTGGGCCCGGGGCAGCCGACCAGGCACAGCAACGGGAGGGTCAGAAGAAACAGGGTTTTCATGGGTCATCATCTTTCTCGATCTCGATCTCGATTTCGATTTCGATTCATCCGCCGGCTCTTCCCGACAGGCTCCCCTAGATTGGCAGAAAACGACCATGATGACAACCCGGGATGCGCCGGCCTCGGGATCATTGAAAAAAGCTGTTGAAAAATGCACCTGTTATGGTACGACAGGATCACCCGTGCCGGAGTTTCCTGCCGGGAAACTCCATGTATTGGAATTCACCAGGAGGAGAAGCCATGAAGAACGTCCTTTCCGCGTGTTTTTGCCTGCTGTTCGCCTTGGCCGCCTGCGACGACGGCGGCACCTCGAACAACAACACCAACAACGTCAATAATCTCAACAACGTCAACAACCTCAATAACGTCAACACCTGCACCCCGGCTTGTGAAGACTGGCAGTCCTGTGTGAACACCGTGTGCGAGCCCCTCGAGGGCATGTGCGCCGACGTCTCCGATTGCCCCTCGGACGCCTACACCTGCACGGCCGAACATCAGTGCGTCCTGACGTGCACGCCGGAATGCGGGTTCTACGAGGATTGTGCCGACGTCGAAGGCACCGCGACCTGCGTCCAGGCCCAATGGCTGGGCTGGGTCCACCGCCCCATCACCATCGTGGATCCCATCGTCAACGGGACCTCCCTGAACATGCCCATCGATGGGATCTCCTGGGCGTTCGTCTCGTCGACCCACGGTCTGATCACGTCCTACGGCCGCGACATCAACGACGCGAACATCGCCTACGTGTGGCACCTGGACCTCGAGACCTGGGAGCACACCAAGAAGGTCCTCTCCGGTGACCTGCCCCCGGCCGCCGAGAACTTCTGCGGCGGCGAGGACTGGTGCCAGTTCATCGGATACGACCCCGAGAACCAGAAGATCCTGATCACCGGACCCCGGGCGGCCAGCGTCATGCAGATCGACCCGACGACCTACCAGACCACGCTGCTGACCACGTCGGGCACGCGCCCCAACGACTCCTGGATCAGTTACACCCACGTCTTCGACTTCGCGGCCCGAAAGCTCTACATCTTCGGCCACCTCGGCCCGGCGGGCTTCTCGAGCACGCTGTTCGCGCTGGATCTGGACACCGGCGTGTGGACCTCCACGGCCTTGACGGTGCCCCAGGTCTACGACAACTGCCTGGCGCTCGATCCGGACACCGGGTTGTTGGTTTCGTTCGGCGGCGAGACCACCGAAGACGGCGGAGAGACCTCCATGCCGACGGCGGCCTATCATGTTATCGACCCAGTCAATGGCGACGTCATCTCGGGCACCATGCCCGAGGCCATCGGGGCCCGTCAGGCCATGTCCTGCAGCTGGGGCGGCATCATCGAAGGGTTCTTCGTTCACGGGGGCGCCGTTGTAAACGACTATTACAATGAAGCATTAAATGTGTATTACAATGACCTGTGGCACTATTATGCTGCCACCGATACATGGACGCCCGTCTTGGCCGGCACCGTCCCGGGCACCCTCGAAGCCCCCGACGAGTACGGCGACCAGTCCTTCGTGGGCGACCCGGCCATCCCCAACTTCGGCATGAACCGCGGCTACATGCAGCCCTTGCCGCAGTTCTGCGGCGTCGCCGTCATCGGCGCGGTCCCCATCTTCACCCACGAGCAGTTCTACACCATCGGCCTCGACCCCCTCTGCATGGGCAAATAGATAAATAATCAGATTCGGTCAGGCACACAGAAGCCCAACTGGGCCGGGCTGGTCTCGACGACGTCGATGATGTCCTCGTAACGGAAACGGGGCAGCTCATGACCGCCCGTGAAGAAGCGGCTCACGGTCAGGCACACCCAGGTCGTCCCCTCGGGCAGGCCGGCGCAGGCCGGATTGTCCGCGTACACGGTCGCGTCGCAGATCCGGCGGCAGGCCATCGGGTAGTCGGTGTTGTCCGTCACGGTGAAGGGATCCGCCATGACGCAGTCGGAGCCCGCCTCGCAACCAAAACCATCGGAGCTGCAATCCGCGCCCGGCGGCAGGGGCGACTCCGGTGCACCACCACAATGTCCGAGAATGGAGCCCGGGATGAAATTCCACGCCCCGGGGGCCGGGATCATCCATGACCGGCACGGCCCACCATCCGGACAGGGCCCGTCCCCGCGGGTCGTGCGCTGGGTCAGGACGTTGCACATCATTCCGCATGGCCACGAATCCGTGCAACCTTCCTCCGCCACGCACGCCCCGAGGTCGACGGACCTCAGAAAGGTGCCCTGGCCAGGGCTGTCTATGATGCCTTCAAGCTCGGACAGGTTGAAGCAGTTGGTACCGGTCGGACAGGGATCCTCCAGAGTCCCGGCCAGCACGGCTCGGATGTCGCAGAGGGTCCGGCTGCAGACCCCCAGCCCTGTCTCCGCCGTGTCCGTTGCGCTCTGGCAGCGACCGGAGATGCAAAACTCTTCGGGCAGGAACTGGAACGCGAACACAGGATTGCCCCGGTAGTTCTCCCGCGTGAAGACGCACGACTCGCCCTGCAGACGCGCGCCCGAGATGCGGCAGACTTTGCGATCAAACATCGCTTCCCCCTCAGGCGTGCAGATTCCAGGCAGTCCGTTGCCCAGGGTGCAGGCCTCATAGGGCGTTTCACAGAGTTGCGCCCTGCACACGAGGCGGCCGGCGGCGTCTGGCTCACAGAACTCCTCCAGCGGACAATCCTCCGTCCGCTCGCAGGACCAGCGGCAAAGTGTTCCGGTGGTGCCCAGCAGGTCGTCGAACTCCTCGGTGCAGATCCGGGGGGCGAACGGTCCGAGAGGTGTGTCCATCGGGTAGCAGGGACGGCCGGCTTCACACCCAAAGCGTCCCAGGGTCACCGGATGTGTGTACTGGTCCGACGCCCCCAGCGCACAGCCTTCGATGTTGTACGTGCAGTCGGCGTTGCAGGCCAGGGTGCCGCCTCCGAGGAAGCCGCGATCCTCGCAGGTCTTGCCGCGCAGGTCGGCCCCGTCGCAGTGCTCGCCGTCGAGGGCCTCTCCGTCGCCGCAGCCGGCCGGGATGCAGCCGGCGGTGTCGATCTGGCAGGTCGCCGAGCAGGCCAGCACGCCGGCGGCAAATCCTTCGGAGATGCAGGAGGCCTGTCCAAATTGATCTCCGTCACAGGTTTCTCCGTTTTCGATCACCTGGTTGCCGCAAACGGGGTCTTTCTGCTTCGGATCTTCATCGCACGCCACCATCAGGAACATCGAAAAAACCATGAAAATGCTGAGAAACAGGTTGTTTTTATGCATGGCAACCTCCTTGTTTCACATTATACCGGAGTGTAGTTCGGTTTACTACGGGATTTTCGGGCGTTTGCCCTTGGGATCAAGATCGGAGTGGATCCATTATTCGCACTGATCCGGCCCCTCGAACCGGAACTGGACCCTGGGGTGGGCCTGCTTTGCCTTCTGGTATCCCTGACAGAGCTCGGGCAACATCTCAAAATGGATGGATTTCAGATGCTTCAGCGCGCCGAGGACCGCGGGCAGATCCAGCTCGATCCGCCCCAGTTTCAGGTTCTGGAGATGACTCAGCGCGGCCAGTTTCAACGGATCGAAGGTGTCGGGCCAAACTGAAAAATCCATGGAGAGGTCGGTCAACTCGGTCAGGCCGAACACCGGCGCCAGCTGGCTCTCGGAGATCTCCACCGCAGAGAGGCGAAGGTTGCGCAGCTGCTTGACCTTCGATAACACGGACAGATCGAAGTCCTTGGGAAACTCCTCTTCGAATTCGAGCCCGAGGCGCTCCAGTCGCGACAGGGACGCCACCGTGACCAGCAGGCCGGCGGCTGTCTGTCCCAGGCGCAGGTGCCGCAATCGAGACAATTCGGCCAGGGGCTGAACGCCCGAGTCGGTGAACTGTGTGTTCTCCAGCAGGAGGACCTCGGAATCGAAAGGCTTGGTAAGGTACCCGTAGGCGCCTCTTT
>PHAZ01000204.1 GCA_002841825.1 Deltaproteobacteria bacterium HGW-Deltaproteobacteria-22
CATGAAGTTGTCCGGATCCCCGCCGAAGAACGCGATGGCCAGCTCCGGCGCGAACACCAGCCGCACGTCCTTGTGGCGCTCGTACCTGTACAGGTGGAATTGGCCGCCCTGATACAGGCTGACCACGTCACAACGCACGTCCTCGCTCACCGCGCAGGCCTTCTCGATGCGCGACTGCTCGGCCTTCCGGGCCTCGTTGGCCTTCTGATCGTCGAGCCCGGCGGTGGCCTTCGTCATCTGATCCGTGACGTCGGTGATGGAGACGAGCCGGTTGATCTCCATGCCCTGGCAACGGGCTTCGTCCTTGAGCTCCTTCGCGAGGAAGCCGTCGGCGATGTAATCGCGCTGCGGCGTCGACAACTCCTGGATGCACCGGTGGGCGCAGTGGTGGTTGGTCATCACCAGGCCCGAGGGAGACACGAGGCTGCCCGAGCAGCCCTGGGCCAGCCGCACCGAGGACAGGCGCGCCTTGTCCAGCCACTCCTGCGACGGCCCGAAGCCGTGGCGCTCCTTCAATCTCTCGGACGGAAAGTTGTCGTAGGTCCACATGCCCTCGTCGGAGGCCAGCTTCGTCGTCGGCGCCAGGACGGGGCCGGGCACCGGGGGCGCGCCGTCGGGCGCCTTGGCGGTCGTGGCGGCCACGGGCGCCGGACCGGGCTGCGCGGGACAACTCCCGGGGGCCTTCGAGTTGCACGCGAGGGTGAGCATGAGCAGCAGGGGCAGCAGGGACTTGATCATCTTTGTTCTCCTGGATAGTCGGTCAACCAACACCACTTGATCCAGAAGGCATATTTCATTCGGGGTTTTTGTCAATGCGTTTCGGGCGACCATGCAGGGTGACCATGGATTCGAGCCAACAATGATTCCTCAGAGAGCCCACCGCTCCCGCACCGACGCCGAGGCCGTACACCAGCTCAAGACCCTGCTCCAGAACAAGGGCGGCCTGCTCTCTGCCTCGATCCCGGTGGCCCCCCGCCTACCATCGCGCCAAGTCCGACAATCCCGCCCCCGAGAGGTTTGTCAAACTCCCGTCGCGTGCCAACAAACCCCGAAGTCCGAAAAATACAACCTTCGGCGGGCAAGGCGCGCGGAGGGCGAATACCCAGTGCCTGGGGCCCGACCCTATTGCAAGGCCCTCAACGCCATGGAAGTGGAGCACAGCAAGAACCACTGACCGCCTGCCGACCGCTTCCTCAGCGAACGAAAAACCGCAGTTGATTCAAAAAATCAGTCTTGTTCCTTAAAGCTTCGCGGCGAACGCGCGGCCGTATTCGGCGGCGGCTGCCAGCGCTTCGGCGTCGGGGTTCCAGAGGGCCCGGAAGCCCTCGTCGGCGACCTCGAAGCCGGCGGCCTTCAACTGTTCGGTGACAATTTTTGTCATCTCACCGGACCAGCCGTAGCAGCCGAAGGCGGCGGCCTTCTTGCCCTTGAACTTCAGGCCCTTGATCTCTTCGAGGATCGCGGCGACCGCCGTCAGGATGCCCTTGTTGATGCACGGGGAGCCGATGAGCACGGCCTTGGAGCGGAACACGTCGGTGAGCGCGTCGTTCTTGTCGAACTTCGAGAGGCAGTGGGCCACCACCGTGGTGGACGGCGAGGCTTCGGAGATGGCGCGGGCCAGCGTGTCGGCCAGCGTCCGTGTGCCCTCCCACATGGTGTCGTAGAGGATCGTCACGCGGTCTTCCTGATAGTTCTGGCACCACTCCATGTACTTGAGCACGATCTGGGTCGGGTCGTCGCGCCAGATCACGCCGTGGCTGGTCGCGATGAGGTTCACCGGCAGCTTCAGGGACAGCACCTGCTCGATTTTGGCCTTCACCAGCGCCGAAAATGGCGTCAGGATGTTCGCATAGTACTTGAGGCACTCGTTCTTCAGTTCGGTCTGATCGACCAGATCGTTGTACAGGCGCTCGGTCGCGAGGTGCTGGCCGAAGGCGTCGTTGGAGAACAGGATCGCGTCCCCGGTCATGTACGAGAACATGCTGTCGGGCCAGTGCAGCATCGGCGCTTCGACGAACACCAGCTTCTTGCCGTTGCCCAGGTCGTACTCGTCGCCGGTCTTGACCGGGTGGAAGTCCCACTTCTGGTGATAGTGGCCCGTCAGGGACTTGATGCCGTTGGCGGTGCAGTACACGGGCAAATCCGGGCGGCGTCGCAGCAACTCGGGCAGGGCACCGGAATGGTCGATCTCGGCGTGCTGGGCGATGACGGCGTCGAGCCTGGCGAGCAGGCCCTCGGCCTCGAGGTTGTCGACGAACTCCTTGGCGTACGGCTTCCAAACCGTGTCAATGAGCACCGTCTTTCCTTCCTCGATGACGTAACTGTTGTAGGTCGAACCCTTGTGCGTCGAGTACTCGTCGCCGTGGAACTTCTCCAGCGCCCAGTCGACCTTGCCGACCCAGGAAACGGTTGCGTTGAGTTGTTTTTTCATGATCGATCTCCTTATCATGCGTGCAGGGTATATTTGCGGGTTTTCCGCGCCGAGTCAATTCCCAACCCTTGACTGGATAATTACCTGATCCGCGTGGGCCATTTGCCGCCCCTGGGAATGGGGCAGCGGGCGAGGATGCCGTCGTTGATGGCCTGAAGGGCGGGTGCGGACCACCGGTGATGGCCGGAGTCGTTCATGTGGAAGAGCTCGTGCACCAGGGTGTCGCGCACGCCTTCATTAACGTGGATGAAACTTCCTATCCCCTTCCAAAAGGTTCCCCGGGTTGATTTTGTCGGAGAAACAGCTATCATCCACCTCATGCTTTTCGTTCATGGCAGCCAGGGTTTCCCCCGGCCTCAAGCACCCCTCCCCCTCTTGTCCCTCTGGCCACCCCGGCTGGCGCCGCCATAGCCTGGTTGGGCCAACACACGTCATCCTGAGTTTGTTTTCGTGGGTATCAGGGGATTTGGAAATGTACGCCAGTCATTCTTTGAAGCTTTTGTGGTCTTTTTTTCTGACTTTGTCAGTTTCCATGGCCGTCCTGTCGGCGCCCGGAACCACCTGGGGAACCCCCCGTGTCGCCAAACCGGAAAGGTGGTGCCTTCGGGCCCTGGCTCGCGAAGGGGTGGCTTACAAACGCGGCCCTGCCAGTAAAAGGATCCGAACGCCCGTGATCCTGACCGACGGCCGGATCGGGAAACTCATCCTTCAAAACGGCCACAAACGGGCCAAGCCGCTCATGGATTGCCGCATGGCCTTCATTCTTTTGAAAACCCAACGCGTGTTCAGCGCCAATGGAGGCATCCGAAGCTTGATTGTGGGCAAATTTTATTCATACAGAATGGTCAAGAATTCCAGCCATCTGTCCAGGCATGCCTACGGATTGGCCATGGATTTGTACGGCGTCATCACGGACAAAGGTCAAACCTACATGGTGAACACCGACTATGAACGGAGCCTGGGCCGGGGCCCTACCTGTGAAGGCAACGCCCGTCGACGGGGTGGGCGAGTATTGCGGCAACTGGCCTGCGATCTGGATAAGACAAAGTATTTCAAGGCCATCCTCACCCCGGATTCCGACCGGGATCACCGGGATCATTTTCATTTGTCCATTTACAAGGATGGCGAAAACCGGGTCAGAAAAAATCGCACCACCCTGATTGAACCCGTCCATTTCGGAAGAAATTGGGTAAAACAATTGCCCACCGGGGGGTTTCCCAGCAATGGCCGGGTGAACAGCATCCTCAAAGAGAGATACCGCGCCAATCGCCGCATCATCCGCAACCGCAACCGAAACCGAAAACACCGATAGCGGGTGCCAGCTGATATCGAGTTCGAGTTCGAATTCGATTGCGATTGCGATTGCGATTGCGATTGCGATTGCGATTGCGACAAGGACATGGACGTGGACATGGAGAGCTTCAAGGCAAAAAGGATCAAGGGGTCGGCTCTCTACGGAACCGACAGATCGAGGAAGATCCCCAGCGGGATGTCCACCCGGGAGGCCCAGGCCGCCTCGTTGTGCTCGGCGTTCTCGTCCCAAAGGTAGTGTGCGTCCACGTCGGCGGTGTAGCCCAGCGTCAGCAGGGCGTCGTAGAAGGCCAGCGTCTGGCAGTAATTGTCCGAGCCCTCGGCGATGACGAACCCGCCGGCGTCGGTGCAGCCATCGATCGGGGCCGCGCCGCCGGAGTCCACATAGATCGCAAAGTCGCGCAGGCCCGCGGTCTCGTAGAGCTCGCGCACCAGGGGGTTGTCGAGGCCGAACTTTCCCCACCCCAGCGTGCCGGACAGGGATCCGGCGAAGTGGTAGACCTCGGGGTACAGGTGCGCGATGTAGAGGCTGATCAGCCCGCCCAGGGATGAGCCCATCACGCCCCGCAGGCCGTTGGTGGGATAGCGCGCCTCGACCAACGGGCGCACGGTGAGCTCGACGAGCCGGGCATAGGCGTCCCCCTGCGCCACGAAGGTCTGGCCGTCGATCTCGTCGTCGGTGTGGGTGTATTCGGTCATGCGATCGACGGAGTTGTCGATGCCCACGATCAGCAGCTCGTAGCCGTTGGTCGCGACCACGTCCTGGAGCTTCCAGCCGCCCCACATCGCGGCGGGGTCGAACAGGTTCTGCCCGTCGTGCATGTACATCACAGGCCAGGGACCGGCGCCGGCGGGGACATAGACCCGCAGCAGGCGCTCGGCCAGACCTTCGGCGGCCAGGCCATGCCAGCGCTCGAGGTGCCAGAGGTCGGTCGGGGGCAGGACGTAGCTGATCTCGCCGAACTCGTCGTACGTGTAACTGCGGGACCAGGGATCGGACTGGTACACCCCCGCGCTGACGAACTTGTACTTCAGGCCGCGCCCGTCGGGGATCTCCACCTCGGTCCACACGAAGTCACCCTGGCGGGACATCCCCACCTCGAACCAGTCATTGAAATCACCGGCGATGGTCCACTCCCCGCCTTCGTACCAGTGCAGGAAGATGAACGTGCCCGAGGCGGTCGTCACAGGGAACCCCGTCAGTCCGTCGATGGCCGCAAACGCAGCGTCCGTGGTGACCTCGCCCGCGATGAGGGCCCGGGCCCAGCGCTCGGCGTCCCAGGGGACGCAGACGCTCGGGCTGGCGGTGTCGCACGTCCAGCGGTCCTCCACCGTGCAGTCGGCCGCGCACCCGTCAGCGGGCGCCGTGTTGCCGTCGTCACAGGACTCGGGGGCCGCGAGCTGGCCGTCGCCGCAGGCGCCGTTGTTCAAATTGTTGACGTTATTGAGATTGTTTAGGTTGTTAAGATTATTGACATTGTTGACGTTGTTGAGGTTGTTGGTCTGGTTGTTCGACTTCGCGCCGTCGTCGCACGCAGCCAGGAACAGGACCGTCGCCAGGTTGATGATCAGCAAGAATCTCGTCATGGGGCACCCCCTTCGGGTATTTCCTTGATAGTGCGAAACCTGACGTGCGTCAAGACCGCCCGCCGAGCGTGGTCAACGAGCGGGACCGGCCGTCTCCTCGTGGTTGACGTCGTTGACGTCGTCGATCACGCAGGTCAGCGGATCGTCGGGAAAACTGTGGGAGTTGGGGGCGCAGGCGCAGTAGACGCTGCCATCGGCGGTCCAGGAGCAGGTCCCCGGCCCATGGCAGGTGACGCCGTCACAGGGCGTTTTGGGGTCGGGGTCGTCGCACGTGGCGGTCGCGAGCCCCAGGGCACACGCGACCACGGCCAGGGGTGTGAGTCGGCGAAACAGGGAGAGAAACATGATTCCGGCTCCGGGTTCAGGGCTCGGGCGTCAGGCGCACGAGGTAGATGCCGCAGGCGTGCACCGGCTCCAGCTGGTACAGCATGGTCGGCTCCAGTTGCGAGCAGAAGAAGGAGGATCGATCCCACGCGCCGGCCGCGACCAGGGACTCCCCGTCGGCCAGGTACCGGATCCGGTGGGTGCCGCAGGCGACCCCCTGGGCCGATTCGCCGCCGAAGTAGGTCGGGATGAGTCCGGGCGCGTAGAAGTAGGCGCTGCCGACGAGCGCCCCGGCCCCGTCGAGCCGGAGGGCCGCGACGTGTGGCCACAGGGTCTCTTCCGAGGCCTGCCAGCAGGACGTGACAGGCGGGGTCAGCATCCCGAAATGTGCATGCACCATCCCTCCCACCAGCCAGCCGCCGTCGGGCATCGGAAAAAACGATGGCACAATGATCCCTTCGGAGAGCTCGAATTCGGAGAGCACGGTGACCTGGCCGTCCGGGGTCAGCCGTCCCGTCAGGACCAGCACCTTCGGGTAAATTCCGTCCGCGACGCCGGCCAGCAGGACGGACCCGTCCGGCTCCGGTCGTGCGACGCCGCCCGGCGTGAAGGTGAGCCCGTCCACCCGGACGAGCTCTCCTGCTTGCGCCTGCACCCCCGAGACATCGAGGGTGTACAGGAAGAGTTCATGATGGTTTTCTCCAGTCTGAAGGGTCTGCAGGACACGATACCTGCCGGCTGCCTCACCCCATGCCAGAAAATAATGGAAATGAACAGGGGAAGCATAGTCGGCCCCTTCGAAGTCGATCCGCGGCAGCGCGAACGTGCCGATGAGCCCCGGCGTCGCCACAGACAGGCGGGAGACCCGCAGCACGTCCCCTCCCCGGGTGAACGTGAACAGCGCGAACTCGTCGGAACCGGCAGACACTAGCCGCGGCGGGTCGGGCCCCGCGTCGTCATTCACCTCCTCGGTGTGACGCAGGGTCCCGTCGGGGGCGATCCAGTCGATCACGAAGCGCTGCTCCCCCTGCGCCTCCCGGTGCCGCAGCACCGCGAAGCCGTGGACGCCCAGCTCGAGCGCCTGCAACGGAGGCGCATCGTCGTCCTCCTGCAGCGTCACCGCGGGGTTGGCCGTGGCGCCGGCGGGTCCGAAGAAGTGATCGTCGCAGTCCGGATAGTAGTAACCGTCCTCGTAGGCATACACATCTTCCGGGGAATACACCACCTCCCAGGTCAGGGGCTCCAGGTGCGGGCACCCGGGGTTCCCGAAACCGTCGAAGGCCCCCTGCACGATCCCGGCCAGCCACAACTCCCCTGAGGCGTCAAGGACGGGAACCGGGTCTTTCACGCTCCCGGGGCCGGTGATCAGCCGGTAGTCTCCGCAGTAGCGGGTGGACGCGACCTGGCAGTCGTAGGTCACGCCCGCCCCCCCGAAGGTCCCGGCGCCGGCGCAGCGATCGAGGTCGAACTCCACCTGCTCACCGTACTCCGGCTGCAACACTCCGTCCCCGCAGGCGGCGCATCCGGCGAGATCGAAGCGGCAGTCCGGCGTGCAGGCGAGGGTCCCGCCATGGGTGCCCAGGGTCGCGCACGTCTCGTTCCCCAGGTTCGCTCCGTCGCAGTCCTCGAACCTCCGCGCGATCACTCCGTCACCGCAGCGTCCGCTGTGCTCGCACGCCGCAAAGTCCAGCCGGCAGCCGGGGGTGCACCCGACGTAACCGTCGTGCCAGCCCCAGTCCACGCACGAGGTGCGCCAGCGATACAGGTCGGCCTCCCTCCAGCCGTCGCAGTCCTCACCCGGCTCCACGACGCCGTTTCCACAGAGGGAGGACTCCAGATCGTTCTGACAGGAGGACAGCGGAACAAACATTCCAAAAATAATGAAAGTAAAAAAGAGGATATTTTGCATAATCCCTCGATAAAGACCAACTCTCAAGAATTCTTGTACCCCATTTTCGGGGGGAGTCAACCGCCTCTGCACCCGCCTTCGAAAAAATATGCCTGGATTTGGAATCTGCTGTTCGAAAACAATTTGCCTTCGATACAGACCTCGGCGGCGCCGAATTGTCTCGAGCCCCAGGGCAAGATCATTATGGACATAGGCGAATGATTTTTCGTAATTATTGTTGTGAGTCCCCATTGCGGACGAGGGTCCTGTCGTCCGACCGGTCCGACGGTCGGCTGGACACCCCCGTCGTTTGCTACGCAA
>PHAZ01000205.1 GCA_002841825.1 Deltaproteobacteria bacterium HGW-Deltaproteobacteria-22
ACGACCGACGCCGCCGGAAACCTCTATGTCACCGGGTCCACCAATTTTTTCCTGGACGGCGCCGGCGACATCTACGTCACCGGTTACACCGACGACGATCTCGACGGATACACGAATCATGGCGTCGATGACCTCTTCCTGACCAAATACGATGGCACCGGCAACAAGTTGTGGACCGTGCTGTGGGGCTCCACGGCCTCGGAGCTGGTCTTCGCCATGACCGTGGATGCTTCCGGCAATTCCTTCATCACCGGGAGCACCAACGGCGCGGTCGACGGCTTTGTGCCCATGGGCATGATCGATGCCTTCCTGGTGAAATTCGACGCCAGCGGCAGCCGCCAGTGGACGCGGATGTGGGGGACCCCCGACGAGGAGGAGGGACGCGGGATCGCCCTTGACATTACGGGGAACGTGTATGTCACCGGTTTCACCATCGGCACGATGCCCACCCAGACCCATTTCGGCGAGCAGGACGCCTTCCTCACCAGCCACACAGTAGACGGCGTGTTCAACTGGACCAGCCAGTGGGGGTCCTCCCAGAACGACATCGGCCTAGGTGTCGTCTTCAACAACAACCTCGTGCATGTCACAGGCTTGGCCTCGGAGGTGATCGACGCGAGGCCGTTCCTGGGGATGACCGACATTTTCCTCTCCAGCTTCAACCTCAACGGATCGAAGAGCCGCACCATGATGTGGGGCACCTCCACGGCGGAGCAGGGCAACGGGATCGTGGTGGATCCGACCGGTTGGCTGTTCATCGTCGGCACCACCGAAGGCGCCCTCGACGGCCGCCCGAACAACGGCCTCTTCGACATCTTCCTGAAGTTCATTCCCCTGTAGCCCGCCGGGAGGCCTTCGGGCATCATTTGCCGAAAGAATCCTTGGAAATTTCCGTAAAGTATAATACAAACGATTTCAAGGTTTTTCTGATTCGCATTTCGGATATATCGATGGATCGCCGATGCCAAGGAGTGGCAATGTCCGAGCCAACCCAGAACCCACATTTCCTGTCGCTCAGCTCCCTGCTGCTCGACGGGGTCTTCCTGGCCGATCGCGACGGCCACATCACCTACGTCTCCGAGAAGGCCGGCGCCCTGTTCGGACAACCGGCCCGCGAACTGGTGGGTCGGCACTTCGGCGCCCTCCTGCACCCGTCGGACCGTGAGCTGGCCGGTCATGCCCTGACCCAGGCCGTCGGGACCCGGACGGGGCCCCTGCAGATGGATCTGCGCATGCTGGGGCCCGGGGGGCGTCCCTTCGTGGGACGGATCCGCGTCCGGCTGACCGACGGTGGCCTGACGGGCATGGTGCACGACGTGACCGCCGCCGACGAGGAGCAGCGGCGCCTGCAGGACTACCGGAACTACCGGGACCGGGGGCTGGCGCTGCTGTACCTGTTCACCGTCGACATGGCCTCCCTGCCGCCCGACGCCAACATCCACGCCTTCATCGCCCGCGGCCTGATGGAGTTCACCGGGGCCCGCTTCGTCACCATGTCCGAGTATGATCCGGCCGTCTCGGCCTTGCGGCACCGGCACTACGAGGTCGACGCGGGGGTGCTGGGGAAGGTCATCACGCTGCTCGGGTCCCGCGTGGAGGACCTCTTCACCCCGGTCACCGACGAGATGGTCGCCGAGGTCATGGCCAGCGGCTGGATTCGCCTCGAGAGCCTCTATGACGCGGCGTTCGGATCGATACCGCGTCCGGTGGCCGCCGCGATCCAGCAGTTGCTGGGCATCGACCGGCTCATCGCCCTCTCCTTCGTCTACGGTGGCCGGCTCTACGGCACCTCGCTCATCGCGCTGCTGCCCGGGGAGCCAGATCCCCCCCTCGAGGTGCTGCAGGCCTTCCGCCACACGGCGGCCATCGCCCTGCGCTGCCGCGCCCTGGAGAACGCCGCCGGCAGCGGGCAGGGCGGGTAGGGCCGCGAATTACTGGTACTTCCAGGTGTAGCACCAGGCGAGCGCTTCTACGGATTCGACGGATGGTTCTGGGTGCCTGGAGGAAGAGCCGTCGGAGAGCTTGGATGGCGCGTGTTGCTGCCTATTCAGGCTTCCCGAGTGCCTCACGAACCTTGCACGCCAGCTCACCTTTCGAGAATGGTTTTTGAACGAAACAAACGCCCTCATCCAGGATTCCGTGCTCGGTGATCACATTGGCAGCGTAGCCGGACATGAAAAGCGTCTTGAGGGAAGGATACAATGACGACAACTGGAGACTGAGGTCCCACCCCGTCATTTCTGGCATCACGACATCGGTCACCAGGAGATCGACCTCGCCTGTATGAATCTGTGCCAACCGGAGGGCCTCCCCCGGCGACCCCGCGGCCAGCACCCGGTATCCCAGTCTCTGCAACATGGTACGGCCCAGTCTCAATAACGCCGGTTCATCCTCCACGAGCAGAATGGTCTCCTGCTCGCCGGTGACCAACCTGGCCGGCGCTTCCATCAAAACCCTCGAACTTTCACCTGCGTAGCGCAGGAGGAATATTTGGAAGGTTGTCCCTTTTCCCGGTGCACTTTCCACGCTAATAAACCCCTGGTTCTGCTTGACGACACCGTACACCATGGATAATCCCAGCCCTGTGCCTTGTCCCATGCCCTTGGTTGTGAAGAAGGGTTCGAAAATGTTTTGGAGGATTTCCTGTTCCATGCCACAGCCATTGTCGCTCACGGTGAGCCGGACGTACCATCCGGGGATCGCCCCCGGGTGGTCGGCGCAGCAAGTTTCATCGAGGAAAACAGACGTCGTCTCAACGGTGATCTGGCCGATTCCGGCGATGGCATCTCGGGCGTTGACACACAGGTTGGCTAAAATCTGGTCGATCTGGCTCGGATCCATGAGGACAAGACAGGGTTTCCCATCCGGGTTCCATTCCAATTGGATGTTTTCTCCGATGAGCCTTCGAAGCATCGAGAGCATGCCGGCCACAGTGTCGTTCAATTCCAGCACCTGAGGGGCGATGGTCTGCTTGCGGGCAAAGGCCAGCAGTTGCCTCGTCAGACTGCTGGAGTGGGTGGCGGCTTTCTGGATTTCAAGCAGGGCGGCAAAAATCTGGGTAGATGGAGTCACCTCTTCCATGGCCAGTTCCACGTGGCCAAGGATTACACCCAGCATGTTGTTGAAATCGTGGGCCACCCCACCGGCCAACCGACCCACCGCTTCCATTTTCTGAGCCTGTTGGAACTGCGACTCCAGGGAAAGTCGCGAGGTGATGTCTTCGACCATCTCGATCGCCCCGGCGACGTTTCCGTTCGCGTCGAATACCGGGGAAGAAATGATGCGGTAATTGCGTATGCCGCCGGCCTGCGGTGTCTCCGTTGTGGCTTCGTGGACCAGACCGTCCCGCAGGGTCTTGAA
Organism: Deltaproteobacteria bacterium HGW-Deltaproteobacteria-22; assembly: GCA_002841825.1. Lineage (GTDB taxonomy): Bacteria > Myxococcota_A > Polyangia > HGW-17 > HGW-17 > HGW-17. Next base: position 3,361 of record PHAZ01000205.1, read on the forward strand.
CGTCGGGCAATAGCCGCACTTGTCCTCGCGCGGGGGGTCGTTGAACACGTGATAACAGACGGGATGCTCCGTCGGATCGATCGCCGGGAACCACTCGCGCATTTGACGGTTCATTTCCAGAATCTCCATGCGGGGACTGATGAGGGTCACGCCGATTCCGACGTTGTCCAGGATGCTGCGCATCTTGGCCTCGCTCTCGGACAATGCTTGTTCTGCACGACTGCGTTCGACGCGGGAGCGCAGGGCCGTGACGCCGAACGCCAGATCACCCGCCAGCTCCTCCATCAACCGGAGTTCACCTGGCGTGATGGCGTTGGGAGTGGAGGAATAGATCAGAAGAACGCCGAAGGGCTGATCGCTTCCGTCCTTGAGAGGCATGGCGATGCCGGAGCGATAACCCTGCCGGGCCGCCGCTTCCCGCCAGGGCTTCATCTGCGGGTCGGTCGCGAAATCCTGAACGCAGATGATCTCCCCGTTGCGGATGGCTCTTCCGGCGGGACCTTGTCCCCGCTCAGTGTCGGCTGACCAGGAGATTTTGGCATTGGCGATGTAATCGCTACCGTGTCCGGCCCATGCCACCGGGCGCAGGGTTTTTGCGTCGTCATGCTCGACGTATCCCACCCAAACCAGATGATATCCGGCTTCCTCGTGTACAATGCGGCAGATGTCGTCGAGCAGGGTCTGCTCATCCACGGCTCGCACCAGAATCTGGTTGCAGGTGCTGATGGCTTGCAGTTCGCGATTCATCTGCTGCAGGTCGTGAAACATCAGTTGCGTGCTCAGGCCGTCGGCCAGTCTCCCGCCGATCTCCTGGAACAATCGGCACTCCTCCCGGGTCCAGACCCGCGGGTTGGAACACTGGTGCATGCCGAAAACCCAGGGTTTTCCCACTTTTGGATAAATGGCCATGAACATCTGCGACTGCACGCCGAATTGTTCGGCCGTCACTTTGTTGATGGGGTCGGACGTTCCCGCGACGTAGACCACCGGGCCCTCCGAAGCCAGTGCCTCCCGCAGATTCTCGGCCATGTCCGGAGGCATCGGCACATCGACGTTCAGTTCACAGGCACCAGGGTATTCCGGCCGGGTGATCTCGACGGGGACCCGGAAGGTCGGAGCCATGGGATCGCACGGATAGAACAGCCATGCCCGATCGCAGCCGAAAATCGAAAACACCGTCTTCACGATGTGCCACAGCATCTTTTCTATGTCGGTCTCCTGCTTGATGGTCCAGTCGATCAACTCCAGATTTTCCAGGAACCGGACATGCGCCTTGCGTTCTTCCAGGAGCATTCCGGTGGTTCCCAGCTCCCCGATGATTTTCGCCCCCTGGATCAGGAAGTCAGCTATCGTCTCAGTCTTTTCTTCGGAGAAAACCGGCAGGGCCTTGGCGGAAGCGAGATAGGCGGACCGATCAAACCCGAATTCTTCGGCCTGGCGGTCAAAGCTCGCCACATCGGGCGGTCCCTGAAGAAACGGGCCAACCAGGATGCTGGCCACGGGCTGGTCCCCGACGACGAGGGCGATGGCCAGCTCGAACAAGCGGTTTGGGCACTGATTCACGACATATCGCTCGCCCTGCCGGAGCCGATCTGCCAGATCCGCCCTGGCCGTGGCGCAATACAAGGCGCATCGAGGATTCTCCCGGTGGAAAAGGGTGCACATGTTCTGGTTTCCGGAGGCGACGAGATCCTTTCCGTCCAGGTCGATGAAGGAAGTCGCTGCGCCCGTCATGGCGGTGAAGCTCCCGCAAAGCTGCTGAAGTTCGTTGAGCTCGATGACATCGGAAAGTTTCATTCGAACACTCGTTTCTTTTCTTTTCCAATGTTGCATTATCCTTGCAGTTGAGCCAAATGTCAATGCTTCGCCATCAAGTTCCAGCAGGAATTCTGGCCTGAAAGAGCTGCCGCAGGGTTGACTTTCCGCGTTGAATAGCCTAGGTTGCATTTCAACTGCTGTTATTTATTCTCGAAGCACTACTATCGCGTGGTCTCTCCACGCCGGACAAGAAGGCGCACCGATGGAACCAAAGATTCTCACTTCTTTATCGCCTTTCGTCTTTCTCGCCAGTCAAGCGGGTTCCGATGCGCCCTACCGGGATCGGCTGGGGCCACTTCTGGCGGGTCATTTCCAATTGAGAACCGTCGGGGAGAAAGCCTGGGCCGACATGGACGAGACCAACTCACCTGCTGAGTTCCGGGGACGGCTCCGCCTGGAATACCAGGCTGATTGCATTGTAGTTGTGGTGTTGATCGGCGAGGAGACCTGGCGAATGAGGGCCGTGGACTGGGAGATTTCAGCCGCTCTGAGAGTCATTCCCAACGAGCCCCACAAGGGCCTGCTGGGGCTGCTGCTGCCCACACATCCGGATTTCGGCAAGCCCAGCTACGATTTTTCGCGGATCCCGCCACGCCTGTACGAAAACGTCGTCGCCGGCTATGCGGTGCTGGGCGACTGGAGCGACGACCCGGAACTCGTCCGTGATCTGATTCTGGAAGCCAAATCCCGCGCAGCCGGCGAGCTGCCCGTCAACACCTTCCCGCATTTCACGGCTGACTGCGTTGGCCAACGCTGGAGACGCACGGGGCCCACCTCGTAAGCGGGATCGAATGGAAAAATATTCCGCCATGTTTGCGAATTGGGTCGTGCACAGGATGCGGAGCAGGTTTTTCTGATTTATCGAGTTTTTCGGCTTGACAGTCGATGTGAATTTTTTTAAAGGAAATTTCAACGACACGGTAGTCGGCCCCGTAGTCCAAGTGATGACAATCACCGGGTGACGGGAAAACCAGGACGGAAGACACAGCCCCCAACACTTCGGCGAAAGGACGCCGAAGAACGCGGCGCACGTGCGCCGACAAGCATGGCGTGGGAACGCCGAAGAAAGAGAGTTGTTCCGCATGTCCAAGATCCGTACCTCGATTTATTCCCGCAGAGACAAGGTGGTGGCCGCCCAGGAGATGCTCCGTCGCATGAAGGAGAAATGGGCCGACGATCCCGTCATGATGCACCTGGTGACGATGCTGGAGCCCGTGGTCCTGCGCATGGCCGAAGGCTTCGGCGGTGTCGACACGCGCTCGGCCACCGAGGCCGTCGTGCTCGCCGAGCAGGGCCGCGACAGCGCCGACCAGGCCCTCTATTATTACCTCCGGGCGCTGGGCCTCTCGAGCGCCCACAGCGACGCCTGGGACGCCGCCGCCCAACTGCAGGAAGTGCTGGCCCCTGACGGTCTGAACTGGATCCACTTCTCCCACGCCGCCCAGACCCTGCGGACCCACGAGATCCTGGCGCGCTTCTCCGAGATGGGGCCCCAGATCGAGAAATGCCAGGCCCGCGTGTTCGTGGACCAGATGAGCTCGGCCCAAGCGACTTTCGTCTCGAAAGTCGCCGAGCGCGGCAGCCTCGTGGCCGGGAAGCCCGAGGTCCTGGCCAAGGTCGCGCCGGAGTTCGAGCGGACCCTGCGTGCCACGCTGATGCTCATAGAGCAGCGCCCCGATGACACCGCGCGCGCTTTTGTGCTCGAGCCCTTCTTCCGGCTGCAACGCCCGTCCGGTGGTTCCCCGGCCGTTCCTGCGCCGGCGCCGCAGGTCTAGTTCCGACACTTACCGGTCCCTTTCCGGCTCCACAAAACCCCCGGCGGCCCCAGACCAGAAACTTCCCGGCTCCCCCGGCTCCCGGCGGCCCCAGACCAGAAACTTCCCGGCTCCCCCGGCTCCCGGCGGCCCCAGGCAGGTACCTTCGCAGCTCCACCAAACCCCCGCCGACGTCCGGCAGGTCCCTTCGCGAATCCACCAAAAGCCCGGGCAGGTGCGGCAAGTCCTCTCCCGGCTTCCCCGGAAGCCGGCGGTGTCAGGCAAGGCCCTTCCCGGCTCCATCCAAAGCCCGGCAGCCTCAGGCAAGTCCCTTCCCGGCTTCCCCGGCGCCCGGCGGCCTCAGGCAAGGCCCTTCGCGGCTCCACCCAAATCCCGGTGGCGCCAGACACGTCCCTTCCCAGCTCCTCGAAAAGCCCGGCGGCCCCGGGCAAGTCCCTTCGCAGCTCCACCCAAATCCCGGTGGCGTCAGGAACGACCTTTCGCGATTCCCCCAAAAGCCCGGCGATGCGAGCAAGAAATTGAGCCGCGCCCCCTCACCGGCGGAATCGGGGGTGATTCCGCTAAGCGAACGTCTTCGTTCGCCACGGCACCGGCGGAATCGGGGACGATTCCGCTAAGCGAACGTCTCCGTTCGCCACGGCACCGGCGCTCAATCATCGCTCCTTGCCCATAACGCGCTTGCCCTGAGCGGGCCAGGGCAGTCGAGTTCTAATTTCGGAGACTAATCCGCCAGGGGTCCACGGTGACGGTGACGGTGACGGTGACGGTGGTTTCGGCCTTGGCCGAAACGAGGTGGCCCTTCGGGCCAATGAACGAACCGAATCCGCGAAGCGCAGTGAAACG
>PHAZ01000206.1 GCA_002841825.1 Deltaproteobacteria bacterium HGW-Deltaproteobacteria-22
CCCGCCGTCGTCGAGGAGATCAGGCAGGCCTTCGCCGACGCCGTGATCGAGACCGAGATCGTGCCCGACGGGGAGGACTCCGTGCTGGCTGCGCTGGAGCGCCACCCGGATTCGGACTGGATTCTCACCACGGGCGGCTCGGGGACCTCGCTGAGGGACCGCACCCCCGAGGCCACCCGGGCCTACGTGGACCGGACGGTGCCGGGCCTGGCCGAGTACCTGCGGCAGCGCTCCCTCGAGGAGACGCCGTTCGCGGTGTTCTCCCGCGCCGAGGCGGGACTCCGCGGCACCCAGTACGTCGTCAACCTGCCCGGCAGCTGTAAGGGCGCCCGCTTCTGCGCCCGCCTGCTCGTCCCCCTGCTGCGCCACGGAGTCATGATGGCCCGCGGGGAATCCCACGGCCACGATCCCCACCCGTCACATCCAGGACGTTGAGCCCACTCGCGGATTAGTACACAGAATAATTGACGAGCTATTCAAGGACCGTGCACTGGCCATCCTTGCAGACCACCGAGGTGCCCAGGGGCTTGCAGACGGGTCCGCGGCAGGGCTCGCAGCCGAACCTCGCGCGGGCATAGAAGTCGAGGCGCTCCTGGGCGGACTTCTTGTTCGAGGCCTTGGCCAACCTGGCAGGACAGGTGTCACAGGCACGCTGTGCTTGTCAAGTCGGTGCTGAAGAACAGGAGGCCCTGGCGGGGTTCCTACGGACGCACGACCGCCACCGGCGTGGAACGGTTGACCAATGTTTGGTCCCCCACCTGCCCTGCGTCGTTCCAGCCCCAACAGAAGAGCTCGGTGGAATCGGCGCGGGACGCACAGACATGGGATCCGGCGGTGGGCCACACGTTGGAGACATTGGAGAGCGTGGACACCAGGACCGGGTTGAGGCGGGGGAGGAGGGATCCGTCCCCGACCTGTCCGAGGTCGTTTCGGCCCCAACACCACAACTCCCCGAGATCGGTGCGCAGGCAAGTGGAATAGGGTGAAAGCGACAACTGTGCGATGGTGTTGGTGAAGTTCGGGATGGAGACCGGAGTCCGGCTGCAATCCGAACCCCCGCAGGTCGTACCGTGGTTGGTCACGCCGTCCCCGAGCTGGCCATAGTTGTTCAGTCCCCAGCAAAAGGCGGTGCCCCCATCGGTGTTCTGGTTGCTGTAGATATGGGCACAGGTGTGACTGTATCCCGCAGAGACCGCATCCGCGGTGGTGAAGGAGCCCGCGCGCACCGGGACCGCAGAGTCGGTGATCGTGTTGTTGCCCAGTTGTCCAAATGTATTGAGGCCCCAGCAATAGACCCATCCCTGATTGTTCTGCGCGCAGGTATGGTTGGCGCCGGCAGCGCCGCTTCGGATCTGCGTCAGATTCGATACGTTGACCGGCGTCAGTCTGTCGACCGTCGTACCATCGCCGAGCCGCCCGCTGCCGTTGTATCCCCAGCACTTCATGGCCCCGGTGGTCAGCACCGCACACGTGTGGCGCTCCCCCCCGACGACCTGCTGGACATCCGAAAGACCTGGCACGGTCACAGGCGTCGACTGATCCACGATGTTGCCCAGGCCGAGCTGGCCATAGGCATTGTATCCCCAGCATTTCAGGGTCCCATCGGTGAGCACCGCGCAGGCGTGGGAGCCGCCCAGCCCCAGGGAGGCCACGTTGGAGAGGCCGCCCACGGTCACCGCCGACAGGCTGTCGACGGTGGTGCCGTCCCCCAGTTGTCCCCGCTGGTTGCGTCCCCAGCAGCGGACGGTCCGGTCCGAGAGGATCACGCACGTGAAGCGTCCACCTGCCACCACCGAAACGATGTCCAGGCAGCCGGTCGTCACATATTGGCAATCATCGCCGCAGGAGAGCTCTCCGGTCCAGAAGTCAAGATCCTGGCAGGAAGACTCGTTCAGATCGGCGCCTTCGCACTGCTCACCAAACGTGTCCTGAATGACCGTATCCCCGCAGAATCCACCCGCCTCACATCCTGAAAGATCCAGGGTGCAACCTGCCGAGCAGACCAGATCGCCCGCGTAAAAACCCTCTGATTCACAGGTGCGTCCGTCGAGTTCGGAGCCATCACAGACCTCGCCCTCCACGAGCAGGTCATCGCCGCAGGTCGGGTCGCAGATGCTCGGTGAACCTTCGCACGCCCAGCCGGGCTCCACCTGGCACAGGGCGCTGCAGCCGTCTCCGGGCGAGAGTTGCCCGTCATCGCAGCCCTCGTCCGTCTCCAGGATGCCGTTGCCGCACTGGGAGACGCACCCTGTGGTGTCGAACCGGCACGTGGCGGTATCGCAGGAGAGGCTGCCGCTGGAATACCCCTGGGTCGTGCAGTCGTTGCCGTTGAGATTGGTCCCCTCGCATTGTTCACCCTCGCCGCCCTGAATCACGTCATCACCGCAAAACAGGGAACAGACCGAGGTGTCGATGGTGCAGTCGGAGCGGCAGGAAATCGTGCCGTTCTGCACGTAAAACCCCAGTTCTGTGCACTCGGTGACGGGCAGCGCGGTGCCATCACACGCCTCACCGGGATCGAGGAAATTGTCCCCGCAGGAACTGATGATTTTCGCCTTGTCATCGCAACCGGTCAGGAAAAGGACGAGAAGAAAGCCAAGTATCGGAAATATTTTATACCCTGTCATTGCCATATGCCTCCAAACAAAGATCGTACCACAGCAGCAGCACGTTCTATAACATGGGGATTGTAAAAAGGCCACCCTCGTAACCAGGCACCATAGCCTTTGTACCGGAGCAACCTTGCCCCTGATCCGCCTTGTTGCGAATCGCGATCTTTCTTGCTCATGAATGCGACCCGCTTCACTGTGGATTCGCGGGGTCAACGTCCTCTGGGCCGTAGCCATCCATCGGTCCCAATCCGGAGCGCATACCGGAGCCCATGCCGGAGCGCATGCCCGAGCCCATGCCGGAGCCGGGGCCCCGTCCATGGCGGCCCTGCCCTCGCCGGGACTTCATGATTTCCAGACGCTCCAGTTGGCCCGGGGTCAGCAAAGGCCGGATTTCCTGGTCGATTTGCTCATGGATGGCCCGAACCCTGGGCGTGGTCTCCTCGAGGATGGCGTCGAGTTGGGGACGGTACTTTTCATAGATGGCTTGAACCGCCTGCTCCTGACCGGGATCGAGCCCCAGTCCCGAGTAGTAGTGGGGACCGCGGAAGGACTCCGTGCCTGGTGCGTGGACTGACGGTGCGGCTGACCACCGGGCGAACCCGAAGCCGGTGGCGACCCCCGTGGCGAACAGGAGCAGCAGGATGGCGGCAGCGAGGCCACGGTTCATCCATCGGGAAACAGTGGGAGTAGTCATGGCGCATCTCCTAATACCATCAGGATTTCGGACACCGTGGGCTCGGCGTCGGTGTCGGCCCAGGACAGGAGCTGGACGTCGGGATCCGGCTCCGGCTGCACCGCAGGCGCCGACGGGGTGGACAACGCGAGGAACAGGACGGCCGCCGCCGTGGCCGTGGTCAGCGCCGCGGCCCATTTCGAATAGGCGGTGAGCGTGCTCCAGAGTGACATTTTCCTGGCCCTGGCCGAGATGATACGCCCGGCCAGCAGCGCAGTCACCGCGTCCAGCGACCGATCGCCGGGCACGGGATCCAGTGAGGAAAGGTCCAGTTTTTCATTCGGGTCAATCATGGGATACCTCCTGGACCGGCTCTGACAGCCTGCCACGCATCTTCTTCCGGGCCTCGAACAGCACCTGACGGGACAACACCTCGGAGATCTCCAGCACGGCTGCGATCTCGGGATGGGTCCAGCCTTCCAGATCATGCAGGAAGAGCACCTCGGCCTGCCGATCCGTCAGGACCTCGGCTGCAGCCAGCAGCCGCTCACGGAGCAGGACGTCAGACTGTGCCGCCGGCTCGGGCGGGTCTTCGGCGGCCGCCGCTTCCTGCATCCGACGCACCCGGCCCCGCCGGCGCAGCGACATCAGCGCGCGGTGGCGCACGATCGTCAGCAGCCAGCCCGAGAACCGCGAAGGCTCCCTGCATGACTCCAGATCGGTGAAGGCCGACACGAGGGCGTCCTGTACCACATCCTCGGCCTCGGGCGCCGCCCGCACGATCGCGAGCGCCGAACAGTAGGCCACACGGTAGTGGGCGCGCACGAGCGTGGAAAAACACTCGTTCTCGCCGTTGCGGGCCCGGATGACCAGATTTTCTACCTCGGAAGCACTCAGCACGGTTCGAAAACCCCTTCGTGCCGGACAGGATGCCGCCCGGAACCAAAGTGTTAAGCCCTTTTACGCGAAAAACAATAGAAAGCAGTCCATCCTGCCCGTTGCCAGGAAAAATGCCGCCTGGCCCTAACGGTTCACCGGGCCGGGGCACCGTGTCCTGCAAATCCTTCGTTCGCGAAGGTGAAAGGTTTGGCTCATCATGAAAAACGCTTCTCTTCTCCTCACTGTATCTTTGTTCTTTGCATTGTCCGCCTGTGAGAGCATGCCCGAAGAATCCTCCGGATCCAGGCTCTGGGGTTTCATGACGCACGGCTCCGGCGACTATGGTCAGCACGGCCGTCACTTTCGCGGCGATGGACAGGGCCGTGGCGACAACGACTTCCTCGTGGACGGGCGGGGACGCGGCCGGCATCTGCGTGGCGACGGGGAACGCCGCGGTGGCATGGATCGTCGCGGCAACGGCGAGGGACGACGCTTCCGCCAGCAGGGCATGGGACCCGACATGGGCATGCACCGGCAGGACGGCTACGGCCGTGGCATGGGTCGCGGCGAAGGCCGTGGCATGGGTCGCGGCGAAGGCCGTGGCATGGGTCGCGGCGAAGGCCGTGGCATGGGCAACGACGGCCACCGTCACATGGGTCCGCCGGCCGAAGCCCTGACTGCATGCGAAGGCAAGAACGCCGGTGACACCTGCTCCTTTGTCATCGAGGGCGACACCGTGCAGAGCACCTGCTCGGCCCGCCGCAACGGTGATGGCCCACTGGCCTGCCGCGCCGGCAAGGGCACCCATCAGCGCCACGACACCCCCTCCAAATAATTCCTCATCATAATTGGATTGAACCCGGGCGCGCACCGGAATATAAATCGGCCACCCGCGGACAGGGACCGACAGCCGGCCTTCAGTTCCGCGGACGAGGTCGAACCATGAACTTTCCTTCCGTACGTGAGAGAACCTGTGACTGCGGCACGTTGCGTACCGGCGACGCCGGCAAAAACGTCACCCTGATGGGCTGGGTCGGCCGCCGGCGCAACCTCGGTGGCGCCATCTTCGTCGATCTGCGCGATCGCGGCGGCGTCACCCAGATCACGTTCATGCAGGATCAACTGCCCGAACTGCACGCCCAGGCCGAGACCCTGCGCGCCGAGGACGTGATCTGCATCCGCGGGCAGGTCGTCTCCCGCGGCGACAACGCATCGGAGCGCATGTCCACGGGCGCGATCGAGGTCATCGCCTCGGAGCTGCATGTGATCAGCCGGTCCGAGCCGGTGCCCTTCCCCATCGCCGACGGCACCTCCGCCAATGTGGACACACGCCTGCAGTACCGCTATCTCGATCTGCGCCGCCCCGAGATGCTGCGCAACCTCACTGTTCGTGCCAGGACGGCCCGCGCAGTGCGCGACTACCTCGACGCCAACGGTTTCATGGAGGTCGAGACCCCATACATGGTCAAGTACACGCCCGGCGGCGCCCGCAACTTCCTGGTGCCTTCGCGCATCAACAAGGGCCAGTTCTACGCTTTGGCCGAGAGCCCGCAGATCTACAAGCAGTTGCTGATGGTCGCCGGTGCGGATCGCTATTTCCAGATTGCCCGCTGTTTCCGCGACGAGGATCCACGCGGCGACCGTCAACCGGAGTTCACCCAGATCGACCTCGAAATCTCGTTCGCCGACATGGAGACGGTGCTTCGTCTGGTCGAGGGAATGGTAGTGGCCATCTGGGAACAGCAGGACAAGTACTTCCAGAGTTCGCCGCTGCCTCGCCTCGAGTGGTCCGAAGCCATGGAGAAATACGGCACCGACAAGCCGGATCTGCGCTTCGGGCTAGAGCATGTCGTGCTCAACGACTTCGCCGCTGCCTGCGGCTTCACGGTCCTTCGCGACGCGGCGACCCGGGGGGATCTCGTCAAGGGCATGCGCGTGCCGCAGTCCGCCGAGTTTTTCTCCCGCAAGAAGCTCGACGAACTGACCGAGTGGGTCAAGCGCCAGGAGATCGGCCCGGCCAAGGGCCTTGTGTGGCTCAAGGTCAAGTCCCCCACCGAGCTCACGGGCTCGGCAGCCAAGGCTTTTACGCCCGAGGAGACGGCTGGTCTGATCGTCCGGCTCGGCGCCGAGGTCAACGACACGCTGTTCATCGTGGCCGACGAGCCGAAACTGACCCACAAGGTCATGGATAACCTGCGCCGCGAGATCGCCTCGCAGATGAAGCTCACGACCCCCGAACAGTTCGCGGCCGAGTGGGTGATCCACTTCCCGATGTTCGAAAAGAACGATCAGGGCCAATGGGTCTCGTCGCACCATCCGTTCACGCATCCCCGCCCCGAGGATCTGGACCTGCTCGGCACGGAGCGTCAGGGCGAGGTCAAGGCGCTTGCCTATGATCTGGTCGTCAACGGCAACGAGGTCGGCGGCGGCAGCGTGCGTATCTTCAATCCGGAGATCCAGCAGAAGGTGTTCGACGCACTGGGCATCTCGCGTGAGGATTGCAAGGACAAGTTCGGCTTCCTGCTCGAGGCCTTCCGCTACGGTGTACCCCCGCATGCCGGCTTCGCAGCAGGGCTCGATCGCATCATCTCCCTGCTGTGCGGCCAGGACTCCATCCGCGACGTCATCGCCTTCCCGAAGACCGTCACCGGGGTCGATCGCATGACCACCGCCCCCACCCCTGTCTCCCGAGCGCAACTTACCGAGTTGGGGCTGTTGTAAAACCTGCCCCATATGTGATAGAGTGCCACCGCGCGCGGCATGCGTCCGCCCGTCTTCACTCATGGATAGAGGTTGTACCCAATGACGACACGTCGTCCCATTCAGTTCGGAAAGTATCTGCTGCTTGATCGCATCGCCATCGGTGGCATGGCCGAGATCTTCCGCGCCAAGACCTCCGGCGCCGCGCGGTTTGAGAAAATCATCGCCATCAAGCGGATTCATCCGAACATGAGCGACGACAAGGACTTCATCAAGATGTTCATTGATGAAGCCAAGATTTCCGGGCAACTGAACCATCCAAGCATTGCTCAGATTTACGAACTTGGGCGCATCGAAGGCCATCACTTCATCGCCATGGAATTCATCTGGGGAAAGGATCTGCTCCAGATCCTGAGCAAGTTCAAGAAGCAGCGCGCCTACATGAACCCCTTCCAGGCAGCCTTTATCATCTCCAAGATCTGCGAGGGCCTGGATTACGCTCACAAGAAAAAGGACGCCCAGGGACAGTCCATCGGCATCATCCACCGTGATGTCAGTCCACAGAACATCCTCATTTCCTATGAGGGCGACATCAAGATCATCGATTTCGGCATCGCCAAGGCGCGCGACCGCTCCTCCCATACGGCTGCCGGCGTGCTCAAGGGCAAGTTCGGTTACATGTCCCCCGAGCAGATCCGCGGGCTGCCCATCGACCACCGCTCGGACATATTTGCAATTGGAACGCTGCTCTTCGAAATGCTGACCTCGCGTCCGCTGTTCACCGGCGAGAGCGATTTGACGGTCCTCGAAAAGGTCCGCAACGTCGACATCCCGAAGCCGCGTGAGGTCAACAAGGAAATCCCGGCCGAAAAAGA
>PHAZ01000207.1:0-1573 GCA_002841825.1 Deltaproteobacteria bacterium HGW-Deltaproteobacteria-22
ATTTCGAGGGCGGCAGCCGGATCGCAGACTTCGCCCTGGCCGGTCTGTACGAGGCCGTCGCCGCACCTGCCGGCCAGCTCGCAGGAGAAGGTGAAGGACAGCGCCACAGCGGAGACGGCAAGGAACGTGATGAGTTTTCGGCAGCTCAGGACAGTCGGCAGGGGACCCCCGGAAGACTATAGAACGGTTCTGCGAGTTTGCATCAGGATCTTTGTGGACAATTCCAGGACTTCGCAGGATCAGGCCGGCCTGCGCCCGGCCCGCCTGCGGCGTGTTGTAACCAGGAAAGCGGTGATGAACAATCCAAAATAGCCCGCCCCTCCCGGATCGCCGGTCAGCCCGGTGCGACAGGAACAGCCTCCGGACTTCGCTGGTGGAGGATCGTCGTCGTCTGGCGGGATGTCACCGTAAATCGGGTCGGCGTCTCCATCGGCGTCTGCGTCCACGATCCCGCCGTCGGTCAGCGGATCTTCATACCAGGAGGCCTCCAGCGGACAGGTCGCGCCGAGCTCGCCGTAACGGATCGTGGGCTCATCGTAGTTAATACAGACCGGACATTGCACAGACATACCAGAACGTCCGTACCGCAGCAGGCACATGCCGCAAGAGAACGCCACGCTGTCGGGCGGGGCGCAGTGGCGGCAGTCCGCGCCGATGTCCTCCACGAAATAGCCCGTCGGGTTTATCGGGTCCTCCACAGCCTGCCAGACGGTGGCGAACCGACGGCTGCCGTAGGTCATACCCCACAGCCCCTCCTCCTGACAACCGGGGATGCCGCCGGTCGGACAGCGTGGGCCCTCGAGGTTCACACCCCAGGAGCGGGCGATCTCCCGGCTGGCGACCGTCTGGGGCGTGATTAGGCCCACCATGTCGGTATCCTCGTGATAGGTGCGAACCTCCCCGGACTCCACGTCGACTCCCAGGTTGTTCGTGCCGCCCAGATAGGCGCACAGTTCGCCGGCCACCCGCGCGCACAGCCCCGACACTCCGCCGCTGCGGGCGAACGTACGCAGGGGATGGTCGGGTTCCCGCATGGCCCACACCAGCACGGCCTCGGCGCCATGGCTGCACCCGGTGGCGTGGTAGGCCGGCCCCGTGATCCGCGAGGCGACGGCCCCTGCGGCGAAGACGTGTTCCTTGACCGCGACGAACTGGGACACCTCGGTCTCGGGCACGTACGTCTGGCCGTTGCCCTCACAGTAGGGATCGATGGTCACGACGACGAATCCGGCACGCACCATGGGAACCACGTCATCGGGCATCGCATAATCGTTGGCGCAGGCGCTTCCTCCCTGAATCGCGAACAGCAGCGGACATGGCGTCGCATCGGTGCACAGCAGCGGATCGTACACCGACTTGAAGCGCACCGGCACCTCCCGCACGAATGTGCGCGGCACCAGCGTGAAGCTCTCCTCGATGCACACAGTGCCCTCGGGGCAGTAGTCCGGATCCCGGTTGAACCGGTCCTGCTCCGCGGAGAGCGTGGCCGTCGGGCGGTTGGCGATGACCAGCTCGTCGAGCATCCCGTCGAGACCCTCTCCCAGGTGCAGCGTGCCGTCCTCCGCGCCGAGAC
>PHAZ01000207.1:1612-9293 GCA_002841825.1 Deltaproteobacteria bacterium HGW-Deltaproteobacteria-22
CCGTGGCGACCAGCGTGTCCGTGAAGTCCAGCGTCACCGTGACCGACGGAAGCGAGGTCATGCCCGAGGCCACCACCGTCAGATGGTGAAATCCGCCGTCGTCGGGCCATGGGAGCCGCTCCGCAGAGATCTCGAGGCTGCCGTCGGAACGAAAAAACTCCACACCCAGCTCACCCTCGATCAACTTCAGACGCCAGCGCCCGCCCTGGTGCAGCACGTCACCGGCAGCCGCGCTGCGTGCGGCCAGCCACAGCAGCGCGATGAAGTCCGGCTGCGGCGTCCAACCGGCGATCGAGACGAAGCCTCCGCCGGCCGGAAAGTCCACCGCCCGGCCATGCCGCCCTTCTTGAAGTCCGCTTCTTCGGGCCGTACCCTCGAGCCGAGCGGTCACGCCCGTGCCCGTCTCCATGTTGTTCAACTCGGGATCGGAACTGAAGTCGTCTCCGTCGTCGAAGGTCAACTCAATCTGGTACTGGGCGGCAGCCGGACCGCACACGCCCAGAACCAGCAGGAATGTCATTGCCAGGAGCCGGGAATGCTGCATTTTTCAAAACCTCATTTTTTCGTCTTCAGGTAGGCAAGCAGATTGTCGGAGAGTTCGCGGACCGACGACGGGCGATCCTTCGGATCCTTGTGCAGCGTCCACAGAATCATGTTCTCCAGCGCGGGATCCATCTTGACGAGCATGGAAGGCCGCGTCGGCGTCTCGTTGAGGTGGGCCAGCAGCATTTCCATGTAGGAGTTCTTGCGGAAGGGAAGCGTGCCGGTGAACATCTCGTACAGGATGACGCCCAGGGTGTAGATGTCACTGGAGGCCGTGACCTCCACGCCCCTGCACTGCTCCGGACTCATGTACTTGGGGGTGCCGATGGGTGTCCCGGCCTTGGTGATCGCGGACTTGAAGCCGCTGACGGTGAACTTGGCGATGCCGAAGTCGAGGATCTTCACGTAGTGGTCGTACAGCGGGCGCTTCTCCAGGTAGATGTTGTCCGGCTTCAGGTCGCGGTGGATGATGCCCTTCTCGTGGGCCGCGGAGACGGCGGAGAACACCTGCGCCAGGATCTCGAAGGCCACGTCCATGGGCATGATCCGATGCTGCAGCAGGAAGCTGCCGAGCGTGATGCCGTTGAGCTTCTCCATCACGAAGTAGTGGTAGTGCTCCTCGAAGATGCCGAAGGAGAAGATGTCGATGATGTTGGGATTCCGGATGGAGTTGACGGCCTTGGCCTCGGCCAGGAAACGCTGGGCGATCTGCGGATTGGCGCACAACGTCGGATTGAGCACCTTGATGGCCACTTCCTTGCCGATGGTGGGCTGGATGCCGTCGTAGACCGTGCCCATGCCGCCCCATCCCAGCACGCCGGTGATTGTGTACTCGCCCAGTTGCTTCCCAATCAGGTGCGACCGCTCGTCTTCGGCAGGGAGGAGACCGCCGGACAAGGCTCTCTTGCCGGGGGCGGTGGCCGGACTGCCACGGGTGCCCAATACGGGTGCCGGCCGGGTGGCAGCCTCCGAAACGGCAGGGATCTCCAAACCGGACTCCCGCTCCCACGCCATCGGCGTCGGCGGCTGGACCGGCGCCCCCGAAGCGCCGGGCTCTCCGAACGGGAGGATGGACGTGCGCAGCCGGCGAAGGCCCTTGGAACCTCCGGTCGCGGCGGGAGCGGCGGCGACGGGCGCAGCCTGAGGCTGTGGCGCCGGCCCTCCGGCATGGACGGGAATGATCCGCACCGCCCCGGGCTCGCCCACCAGGATGCTGTCCTCGTCCTCAAAGAACGATTCGATGCCGCGTCGGGCGTTTTTGTGGTGGGTCTGCAGCTCCTCGAGCGTGTAGTTCATCGTGGAGCGGATGCCTCCGTCGGCCGGTGGCATCAACGAAGGTGAATCCGAGGACGCTGATGCCGGCACGGAAGAACCGGGGCGGGAGGAAGGGGTCCGGCTCCGGGACCTGGATCCCGAACCCGAACCGGAGAGGGAGCTGCCCAGCTCCAGCCCCTCGAAGTTCGAGGCGCTCCCTTCGGCATGAACCTCGTCGAAGAGAATCCGCGGAATGCTGCGCACGAGCAGCCTGGCCTCCGGCGCCACGACATCGGCCAGCTTCCCGAAGAACTTGATGTCACCGACGATGTCCTTTTCGAACAGGGTGCGCATCAACTTCCGCACCTTCGTCGTGGTGAAGGTCGAGTGGCTCCGTTTCATGTAATGATCAAGCGCATGCCCCATCTCGGTGGCCGTGGCGAAGCGATCGTCCGGATAGGCGGACATGGCCTGCAGCACAAGCCGGCCCAGCTCGTGCGGCACCCCGGGGTGGACGGCGCAGGGCTCCTGGAAGGAACAACGGGCGATGCGGTTGATCACCTTCTCGGGGGTCTTCTCCAGAAACGGCGGCATGCCGGTGATCATCTCGTACAGGATGCTGCCCATGGTGAAAAGATCCGCCCGCGGAGACACCGCGCTGCCGGTCACCTGCTCGGGCGAGAGATAGGAGAGATTCCGGAACTCGAACTGATCCCAGGTGTCCCTCGACAGGCGCGGCGACCGGTGTCCGAAGTCCACCAGATGCACCTCCCCGGAATAGGAGATGATGATGTTGCGCGGACTGAGGTTGTAGTGGGCGATGCCCTCGGGGACTGTCGCGCTGCGAAGGGCGTGGGCCTGGCCAATGCACCTGCACACCTCTCCGGCGATATGGCTGGCGAAGTCCGGCGACAGCATCTTGCGGTGCGCCTTGAGCTCGCGCAGGATGTGCAGCAGGCTCTTTCCCCATATATATTCCATGACCAGATACGAATGCCCCTTCACCTCACCAAAGTCGCAGAACTTCGGCACCGAGGGCAGCTCCAGCAAGCGCAGGACGTCCGCTTCGTGCCGAAGGTCGCCGGAGTGGCTGAGCGAATTCCTGCTGTCGGGATTGACGTTCTTGAAGGTCTTGAAGAAGTTGAATTTCTGCCCTGCCAGGTGAACTGTCCGGTGGACGATATAGGGTGGCGTCGTGCTGAGAACTTCCACAAAGAGATATTCGCCGATGGTAAAGGGCTGTATAAAACTCATCAGATGCACCGCTGCGTGATTGCGGCCATCAGAATACCTGCCCCGCTTCTTTAGTCAACGTATAAATTCAACCCCGCGCACAGAATTTTCACGATACAAAAACGGCAGCGTCTACCGGCGCCTTCGGCGAAGCTCGTCGGCGAGGTGGTACCAGCGCTGGACGCCGTTCTCGAGGCGGAAATAGTGCACCAGATAGGCTGACACCAACCCGAGCAGGAGCAGGCAGAGCGCGAAGGCGAAAAGCTCATGGGAGATCACGGCGAAGCCCACCGACAGCAGCGCGAACAGGGCGATGAACATCGTGACGATGAGGTGAATCAGGCGCTCATGCTGCATCCGGGAGATCATCTCGTCGTGGGTGGCCAGGATCTCGGCGGTGCGCTCCGGGGTGTTCTCCTCGGAGATGCACTTCCGGACCCATGCTTCATGTCGCCTGAGGTATTCCCACATGACTCAACTCCGCCGAGCCCGGTCGAGCTGGAAGGCCCGCCAGCCCCGTTTGCCGATCATCGCCAGGCACAGGCCGACCTGCGACACGGCCAGCACCCAAAGCAGCGGCGTGGTGAAGCCCAGCAGGATCATGACGATCGAGAACAGGAAGATGTCGCACTCGTTGACACCGAACAGGCGCACCAGCAGGATGAGGAAGACCTTGAGCGGATGGTGCGTCGAAGACGAAGTCGGCGGCGCCGGGGTGCCCGCTGTCGCAGAGGTGACCTGCTCCGCAGGTGCCGCCGGTGTGACGGGAGGCTCCATGCCGCGCACGACCCACTTGACGTAGCCCGTGGTCACCAGGGCGGTCACGCCCGCCGAGGCCAGCACCAGCGGCCAGACGGCGCCGGCATCGTCGGCCGCATGAAGCCCCAGCACGGTGAAGAACGCGAAGAAACCGATCACGTCGGTGATCTTGTCGAGATAGCTGCCGAAGTGCGAGGAGGCCCCGCGCACCCGCGCGAGCATGCCGTCGAAGTCGTCGCAGATCAGGCGGCAGAACAGCAGGGCCGCGATGCCCCAGACGGCCTGCGGAGCGAAGTGCAGCAGCGCCATGGCCCCGAGGAATGACAAAAAGCCGGCCACCGTCACCCGGTTGGGCGTGATGAAGGAGAACCGCTCGAGGGCATGCAGCAGCAGGAAGCCCACCGGACGCGAGATCAGCACCGAGGTGAACTCCCAGTCCTCCAGCTCGCGCGGCAGGCGGATCACGCTGCGGTAGCGTGCGGCGCGCTCGGCGGCGGCGACAGGTCCCATGCGGGGCTACCCCTGCCCCTTCGCCAGCTCCTCGAAGTGGGCGAGGCTGAGCGTGATCTTGTCCACGCGCGCGGCGTTGTCCTCGAGGCGGCGTCGATTCTCCTCGACCACCTCGGCCGGGGCGTTGGCGGTGAACCTGGGGTTGGACATCTTGGCCTGCACCGCGGACAGATCCTTCTGGGCGACCGCCAGCGCCTTCTTCTGGCGCGCGATCTCCTCCTCGAAGTTGACCAGCCCCGTCAGCGGCACGAAGGCCTCTCCGCCGGCGACCGGGCACGACGCACAGACCGGCGGGCGGGCCTCGACGAACTCCAGGTCCTTGATGCGGGTCAGGTTGCTGCACACGTAGTCCTTCAGGCCGGCGATCCGCGCGGCAGCGACCGGATCGGTCATGTGCAGCTTCAGGCTCAGTTCCGCCGACGGCGGCAGGTTGTTCTCCCCGCGGATGGTGCGCACGGTGGAGATGATCTCCTGCAACTGGATCATGTCGTGTTCGGCGACCTCGTCGACGGTGAAATCACCGGCCTTCGGATACGGGGCGACCATGATCGATTCCGGATCCCCGGCGCGCCGGGGAAGCTCCTGCCACAGTTTCTCGGTGAGGAACGGCATGAACGGGTGCAGCAGCCTCAGGGAGGTCTCGATGACGGTGAGCAGCACGCGCGAGGCGCCCTCCTGGCGCTCCTCGCCGGCCCGGCCGTACAGCGCGCCCTTGGACATCTCGAGGTACCAGTCACACACCTCGTGCCAGACGAACTGGTAGATCGCCATGGCCGCGTCGTTGAGGCGGAACTCCTCGAGGGCGGGATTGACAGCGGCCACGGTCTGGGCCAGGCGTGACAGGATCCAGCGGTCCGGCAGGGAGAGCCCGGCGGGGTCGGTCACGGGAGTCGGATCCTGCGGCAGGTGCGGCAGCACGACGCCTCCGATGGCCTGCCAGATCTTGTTGCAGAAGGCGCGGAAGCCGGAGATGCGGGAGATGTCGAGCTTGATGTCGCGGCCCTGAGCGGCCAGCACAGCCAGCGTGAAGCGCAGCGCGTCGGTGCCGTGCACCTCGATGCCCTCGGGATATTTCTTGGCCACGCCGTCGAGGATGCGGCGGCGGCGATCCTCCCGCTCGGCCTCGGGGGGAAGCCCCGCCTCGACCTTCTTGATCAGGTCCTCGAGGCTGATGCCCTCGATGACGTCGAGGGGATCGATGGTGTTGCCCAGCGA
Source organism: Deltaproteobacteria bacterium HGW-Deltaproteobacteria-22 (assembly GCA_002841825.1). Taxonomy (GTDB): domain Bacteria; phylum Myxococcota_A; class Polyangia; order HGW-17; family HGW-17; genus HGW-17. Next base: position 7,127 of record PHAZ01000207.1, read on the forward strand.
CTTGCTCATCTTGCGCCCGTCGGCGTCACGCACCAGGGCGTGAAGGAAGACCTTCTCGAAGGGCGTCTCGCCCAGCAGGTGGGTGCCCATCATGAGCATGCGGGCCACCCAGAAGAACAGGATGTCGAAGCCCGTCTCCATCACCGCGTTGGGGTAGAACGTCGCCAGCTGCGGCGTCTTGTCCGGCCAGCCCAGCGTGGAGAAAGGCCACAGCGCCGAGGAGAACCAGGTGTCGAGCACGTCGGGATCCCTCGTCAGATCGCGGCTGCCGCACTCGCAACACACGTCCGGCGTGGACCGCGCGACGGTCACATGGCCGTGCTCGCAGAACCAGGCCGGTATCTGGTGACCCCACCACAGCTGGCGGGAGATGCACCAGTCCTCGAGGTTCTCCATCCAGTGGAAGTAGACCTTCTCCCACATCGGCGGGATGATCTGGGTCTTCCCGGAGCGCACTGCCTCCATGGCGCTGGCGGCCAGCGGCGCCACCTTGACGAACCACTGCAGCGACAGGAACGGCTCCACGACCGTGTCGCAACGCGAGCAGTGCCCCACGTCCAGGGAGTGCTCGACGACCTTCACCAGATAGCCACCCTCGTCAAGCTCCCGTTCCACCGCGGTGCGAGACGCGGGCACGGTCATGCCGGCGAACTTCCCGGCGTTCTCGTTGAGCGTGCCGTCGGGGTTGAGGATGTTGATGATCTCCAGGCCATGCCGGCGGCCGACCTCGAAGTCGTTGAAGTCGTGTCCCGGAGTGATCTTCACTGCGCCGGTTCCGAAAGCCGGATCCGCGTGGACGTCGCCGACCACAGGGATGGTGCGCCCCGTCAGCGGAAGCAGCACACGGCGTCCGATCAGGCCGGCCAGCCGCTTGAGCTCGGCCAGGCGGGGTCCCTCGAGGATCCCGTGCAGGGCGGCCACGGCCTCGTCGCGTTCCTGAAGCTCCTGAGGGTTCCTGCAATGTTCGGCCTCGAGTTTGTGGAGCCGTGAACGGAGCTCGCCCTCGGGATCCGGATGAACCGCCACGGCCGTATCGCCGAGCATGGTCTCGGGGCGCGTGGTCGCGACCTCGATGGATTCCTCGCCGGGGGTGCCCGCGGCGTCGACGAGGGGGTAGCGCAGGTGCCAGAACTTTCCCTCGTGGCTCTCGTGCTCCACCTCGAGGTTGGACAGCGCCGTGCGGCACGACGTGCACCAGTTGATCAGGCGACGATCGCGGTAGATCAACTTCTCCTCGTGCAGGCGGACAAACGTCTCGAGGACGGCGCGGGTAAGACCCTCGTCCATCGTGAAGCGTTCGCGCTCCCAGTCCAGGGAGCTGCCCAGGCGCCGCAGCTGGGTGGTGATGCGGCTGCCGTACTTCTCTTTCCATACCCAGACGCGCTCGAGGAACTTCTCGCGTCCCAGCTCGTGGCGCGTGGTGCCCTCGCGGCGCAGCTCGCGCTCCACGACGGCCTGCGTGGCGATGCCCGCGTGATCCGTGCCGGGCAGCCACAGGGTGTTGTGGCCCTGCATGCGGCGCCAGCGGATGAGGATGTCCTGGATCGTGTTCGTCAGCGCGTGCCCCATGTGCAGTGCCCCGGTCACGTTCGGCGGCGGGATGACGATGCAGTAGGGCGGCTTGTCCGAAGAATCCTGGGCGCGGAAGAAGCCGGCGCTCTCCCACCAGGTGTAGATCTGTTGTTCAAATTCCAGGGGGCTGTAAGTCTTTTGCATAGGCCGTTCTTCCTTGAAAACCGTGGGGCAAGCGAAGGATTGGCGACGATTCAGACGTCGCCCCAGCGACGGTTCCGCCGTCGCCGATCACTATTCAGGCGTGGAAACTACCAGAATTAAACATATGGACTTTGCACTATGCAGGAAACACCCAGACATGACAGGACTTTTAGCGCATTTCCTTTATACATCAATGGTTTTCTCTGCATCGTGATTTTAATCCATTTGGTTTCTTTTTGTTTCCAACACCACAAACTGGCCCTAGTTTTCGCTAACTTTTCGCTAATTTCCACGGGCCTTTGATAGAAATGCGAGGTTGACACTACCGATACTCCGTAAACCCCCAATCAGAGAGTTTATAGGCCGATCCATGTACTACACCTTGCCCACTGGCGCAAGTCCTACGCCTCGCCAGTTGATCACCTAGAGGTGGTTCCGAAAAACTGGACAG
>PHAZ01000208.1 GCA_002841825.1 Deltaproteobacteria bacterium HGW-Deltaproteobacteria-22
GTCTACGCCGGCAAGGGGATGACCCTCACCGTCGGCCGGCCGTTCAAGGGAGACGCCGAGCCGGTGGTGCTGGCCGCCTTCTACTACGCTCCGACCACTCCGGACGCCTACGTCACCAACCTGGGCGGCAAGGATCCGTGGGTGCGCAAGCTTCCCCCGCGCTGAAAGGGAAAAACGCAAAAACGGCGGGAAAGTCGGGCGAAGCGATTTGTTGGCGGGCCAGGCCGGGTCATGAAACGGGTTCGGGAGTATATCAACCGTAAAAAATGCTACGCCACACCTCGGTGAAGAACTCGGATCGGAAGGTCCGCAGCTCCTGCATGAAGGTGTGGCGGCCCAGGGCCACGCGGTTGGTCAGGAGCACGCCACCACGGCCGGTGGGCGGATGCAGCCAGAAGGCGGTGCCCGAGAAGCCCAGATGACCGACCGTCGTGTCGCGCTCGACGGTGTCGCCTGCGGTGGTGAAGCCCGCACGCGAGGGTCGGTCGAAGCCGGGCGTGAACGCGTCGTCGGGGCGAAGGGGCGTCCACATCCGCCGCACGGATTCCGGCTGCAGCGGCCCGCTTGACCGCCCGCTCCCGATCTCCCGGAGGATCTGCAGCCAGGCGGTCACCTGGGCGAGGCTGCCGAACAGGCCGGCCTGACCGCAGGCCGGGCCCAGGATCCGGGCATTCTCGTCGTGCACCTGCCCGCCGAAGGCGCCACCGGGCTCCTGGTTGCACGCGAGCGCCGCGCCGGGAGGAACCCCCCAGAAGGAGAAGCGGAGCCCCCGGGGCTCGTAGAGCGTGCCCTGCGCCCAGTCGGTCCAGGGTTCGCCGAGGATGGAGCTGAGGTGATGTCCAAGAATGATGAAACCAATATCACTGTATAAAGAATTTTCTCCGGCGGGACCGGCCGGCACCAGGGTGCCCAGGGCTGCCAGCAGCTGGTCCGGGGACGTGCAGGTCTCGAAGAAGGGCGCGTAGGCGGGCAGGCCCGCGCTGTGATTGAGCAGCTGGACCAGGCGCACGGCGGCCAGGTGCGAACGCAGCGGCTCCCTGGTCAGGGGCAGGATGTGGTGCGGCGGGTCGTCCAGGTCCAGGCGACCCTCGGCAGCCAGGGCGAACACCGCCGGGGCCGTCGCCAGCGCCTTGGTCAGCGAGGCCAGATCGAAGCAGGTGTGTTCATCCACCGGGACGGCCGCACCCTCGCGTGAGGTCGCGGACACCATGACGGCGGTGCCCGCGGTCGCAAAGCGCACCGTCTCCGGTGTGAAGACACACGCGGCGCACGCGGGAAAAAGATCCGCGTGGCGGTCGAACACCGTCTGCAGGTTCGGGGGAAGTCCGGGGCGCCACATGCCCCCGGTTGTAGCACAACCGGCCACGTCCCGCGAGAACCGGCGGCGGCGGCCCCCGCTCAGCGGGGTGGATTTCTGGCCACTTTGCCGCATCAACCTGCGCAGGAACCATATTTATGGGTTGATTCGGACCGGACGAAAGGCGTAGTATCACCCTTCGGTCCAGACCGGAGAGTCATGACGTATCGCAAGTTCGACAAATACGGCATCGTCAAGCGCATCGCCATCGGAGGCATCTCCGAGATCTTCCTGGCCCGCGAGGATCAGGGCAAGGGGTTGCTCGACCGGCACGTGGTGATCAAGAAGCTGCTGCCGCAGTTCGCCAGCAACGAGAAGCTGGCGTCGATCATCCAGCGGGAGGCCCGTCTGCTCGCCGCGCTGTATCACGCCAACATCGTGCAGGTCGTCGACGCCGGCATCACCGAGGAGCGCGAGCCCTACCTGGTCCTGGAGTACATCCAGGGGCAGGATCTCAAGGCCGTGTACAACGTGGCCCACGAGGGACGCACGCCGCTGGCGCCCTCGATGGTGTACTTCATCCTCGAGCAGGCCCTGCGGGCGCTGGTCCACATGCACGAACTCAAGGACCCCAAGGGCCGGCCCTATCACCTGATCCACCGTGATCTCTCACCGACGAACATCATGTGTTCGATGAGCGGGGACGTGAAGATCCTCGATTTCGGCCTGGCCAAGCGGGCCCTGGACGTCACCGGCTCGGGCAACCTGACGGGCAAGGTCCCCTACCTGTCCCCGGAGCAGATCGTCGGCGGCCGCGTGGACGCGCGCAGCGACCTGTTTGCGTTGGGTACAGTATTTTATGAACTATGTTCCGGTCGTCACCGGTACGAGGGTAACCACGAGGTGGAGATCCTGCAGAAGATCCGGGATCGCGCCGACGTGCCGCTGGCCCAGGTCGCCCATTCATTCCCGCCCGAGTTGATCGCCGTGATCCAGAAGGCCTGCGAATACGAGCCGCACCGTCGCCCACCCGGCGCCCGCGAGCTGCTCAACGAGTTGTCGTCGCTGCCGGCGGTGGTTCCGGGCCTGCACGGCGGTCGCTCGGATCGACTTCATGGAGTTCCACTTCGGCGCCACCCGCATCGACTCGACGCTGCCGGTGGTCAGCAGCAACGAGAAGCCCGTGGCGGTCCGGTCGTTCAATCTCGGATCGCTGGAGATGCCCTCGGTCGAGGACATGGGGCTGGGCGAAGCGCCCCCGGCTGATGCCCCGCTTCAGCAGAAGCCCGCCGCAGCCGTGGTTCATGCGGGACCGGTCGCTCCCCTGGCGCCCACCCTCCCCGCGATGGCCGGCGTCTCGGCGGCCGACGTCGCCCGGGCGGTCGCAGCGCGGTCGGGAGCCGGTCTCCCGGTCGCAAAGCCGTCAGCCGTGGCCCCGGCCGCTCCTGCGGCCCGCGGCGTTCCCGCTCCTGCCGCTCCTGCTCCACCGCCCACGGACTGGTTTGAGTCCCTGCCTCCGGTGCCCGCGCAGCCGCCCCTGCGTCCAGCGGATCCTCCCTTGCGTCCTGCGCAGGCGGTTCAACCGGTGTCAGTGCCTGTGGTGCCCGCGGCGCCCGTTGCGCAGGCCGCTCCTGCACCGGATTCGGACTGGTTCGAGTCCCTGTCCTCGCCGCCGTCGGTCGCCGGATCACCGGCGCTGCCCGAGACCGTGGCGGGTTACAAGCACGTCCCCGCCGGGCTTGTCCCCGACGAACCAGGTGAAGATGAGACGAGGCAGGGCTGGAAGCTGGCCGACCCGGAGCCGGCGCCACCACCGATCGCTCCACCACCGGGCCCTCCACCCGGTCCCCGTCGTCCCACGGGTGCCCATCCCTCCGTCGGAGGAGCCGCGCCGGGTCCGCCGCCGGGCCCACCGCCGAGCTTCCGTGCGACGCTGACGCCTCCAGGCCCTCCTTCGGGTCCACCGGGTTCTCCACCCGGTCCCCGTCGTCCCACGGGTGCCCATCCCTCCGTCGGAGGAGCCGTGCCAGGTCCGCCGCCAGGCCCGCCGCCGAGCTTTCGTGCGACGCTGACGCCCCCGGGTCCGCCGCCAGGTCCGCCGCCAGGTCCGCCGCCAGGTCCGCCGCCAGGTCCGCCGCCAGGTCCGCCGCCAGGCCCTCCAGGCCCTCCTCCGGGTCCCCGTCGTCCCACGGGCGCCCATCCTGCGGCCGGCCCGTCGCGTTATGCCGTGCCGCCGGCGGCCAACCCCGGCCTCATGGACGTCACCGCGCCTGTGCCGCCGCTGGAGTTCGACGGCTTCGACGACGAGACCCACTATCTGCCGCCGGACAAGCCCGAGGCCCCCCGTGGGGTGGATCTGGGCGGCACCTGGTTCGCCCATCCGGTCATACGCGTCGGCGTGCCCGTCGGGGGGCTGCTGCTGCTGCTCGTGGCCGCCTGGTTCCTGTTCTGGCCCTCGTCCTCGAAGACCGGCCCGATCCTGATCACGCTCCAGGGGGACGTGCCCGAGTCCAGGGTCTTCCTCGACAACGACCCGCTGGGCTCCCTGCCGGTGACGTTCCGGTTCCCGGCCGACGGCGACTCCCACGAGATCCGGGTCGAGGCGCCGCGCAAGCTCCCCTGGAAGCGCACGCTGCAGCCTTCCACGGTCAAGGCCGAGACCATCGTGGTCAAGATGGAGCCGTTGATGGCCGAGCTCAAGCTGGTGTCCTCCAAGACCGGCGTGGAGATCCGCGTGAACCGGCAGGGGAAGAAGGCCGCGGCCACCGACGAGTGGATCCCGCTGCCGCTGATCATGGAGGGCCTGGAGCCGGGCCTGACCCTGCTTCTGGAGGCCCGCTGGAAGAAGAAGAAATGGGACATGCCCATCCAGGTCCCCGCCGCCACCTTTGTCGAGATCTCGGTGGAGCCGCCCTCGTCGGGCCGGTGAGCCGGGGTTTTCGGCGTTCATCGAGTTGACCGCAGGTCGCCGGTGGGCCGCCTTGAGAAAAGGAGATCGCCATGCGCATCACATTCATGCTGCTGTTCGTTGTCCTGTTTGCCGCCGGGTGCGAGTGCTCCCGCGATGACAAGACCAACAACACCAACGCCCAGAACAGCCAGAACCTCAACAACCCGGTTTGCACCGAGGGCGACAAGAAGTGCGAGCTCAACATGGTGCAACTGTGCGAGAACGGGCAGTGGCGCATCTTCAAGGAGTGCGGCCAGGGCGAACTCACGGGGCCGCTGTGCGATCCCGTCCTGCTCGAGTGCGTGTACTGCTATTCCGGCGGCACCGCCTGCCAGCCCGACGGCCACGTCTACTACTGCCTGCCCGACGGCCACATCGGGGAGAAGAAGGAGGACTGCGACCTCGAATACGAGGAGGACTGCATCGAGTGGTCCCCCGGCGAGGCCGTCTGCGGCACCGACTGCAACATCGCGCGCCTGTCGCGCAGCTACCTCGGCTGCGACCTGGTCGCCACCGTGACGGCCAACGCGTCCCTGCGCCCGCCGTTCGCGGACAACTTCGGCGTGGCCCTGGACAACGCCGGCGACCGCGACGCCACGGTGTACATCGAGGGCCCCGACGGCACCCGCACCGAGGACCTGCCCGCCCACACGCTGCGGGTGATCCTGCTGCCCTTCCACGAGCCCCTGCGCAGCGGCTCCTCCCTCGACTCCGGGCTCACCCTGCGGTCGGGACAGTACACGGCCGCGGCGTACCGCCTCACCACGACCCAACCGGTCACCGCGTACCAGTTCAACCCGTACGACTTCGTGCTCGACGTCACGGGCATCGACTACTACTCCTACACCAACGACGCGAGCCTGCTGCTGCCGGTGTCGTCCCTGGGACAGGGATACACCGCCATGAGCCGCCCCACCAATGCCTATGACACGGTGCTGCCGCCGCTGTCGCAGAAGCACAGCCCGGGCTTCGTCACCGTGGTGGCCGTGGAGAACAACACCGCCGTGACCGTGCGTTCGACCGCCCACACGGCCGCCGGCGACGGGCTCGAGACGATGGCGCCCGGGGACGAGCGCACCTTCGTGCTCCAGAAGAACGACGTGCTCCAGCTCGTGACGGCCCAGGACATCACCGCGGGCCAGTGCCCGGAGACCCCGGGCTCGGCGACCGAGTCCGACCAGCGGTTTCTGTACTGCAACCCGGGCGCGGACTACGATCTCACCGGCACCCGCGTCACCTCGGACAAGCCCGTGGCGGTGTGGTCCGGGCACAACTGCTCGTTTGTGCCGTACCAGACCTGGGCCTGTGATCACCTCGAGGAGATGCTGTTCCCGCACGAGACCTGGGGCCAGCGGTTCGTCATCGGCTTCACCGCGCCCGTCGAGACCGCCACCGGCGAGACCAATGCCGTGCGCGTGGTCGCCGCCGAGGATGACACGGTCGTCACCTTCTCGCCGGACACCATCGCCGCGCCGCGCACCCTGGCCGCCGGCGAGTGGGTCGAGGTCATCCCCCCTCCCCAGCAGCACTTCGGGATGACGGCCGACAAGCCCGTGCTCGTGGCGCGCTTCATGGTAGGCCAGAACTACTGGACCACCGCCCAGGACGCCTCGGGGGATCCCTCCATGGGTCTGGTGGTGCCCGTCGAGCAGTTCCGCGACGAGTACCGCTTCACCACGCCGCCGTCCTTCCCGGCCTCCTGGGTCAACATCATCGTGCCCGCGGACATGCTCTCGGGGGACACCCTCACCCTCGACCAGACCACGGTCCTGACCCTGGCCGACTTCACTGTCATCGGCGACACCGGCTTCGCGCTGGCCCAGCTCCCGCTGACCGCGGGCATCCCGGCGGGCTCCCACCACCTGGTGGCCTCCCGCGAGAGCCTGCGCTTCGGAATCGAGGTCTACGGCTTCGCCAACTACACCAGCTATCTGTACCCTGGCGGCCTGGACCTGTACCAGATCAACACCATCGATAAGTGATGCTCCGAACGGTCCGACTCGTCCGAACGATCCATGTTGGGCCACTCTCTCCAATTCTTATTCTGCTTGCTTGAATATTTCCTACCGACAACGTATGTTCCCTGTTAGACCCGGCTTCGATCCGGATCAGGAGCGTGTCATCATGAAACAGTCCATCCTCGGGTTGTCCATTCTTGGTCTTTTGCTGTTCGCGCCGTCGGTGTCCCAGGCGTGCATCCAGAAGCTGGTGCCCGACAAGGAGACCGTCAAGATCGGCGATCAGGTCAAGGTGACCTCGTCGATCAAGTGGATCCACGACAAGTGCCTGCTCGACGTTGACGACATCAACTACGAGTACAAGGGCGTGGTCAAGGTCTCGCAGACCAAATGGAAAAAAGTCGGCAAGGGCAAGTTCGAGTCCGTGATCACCCTGAAGATCACCGGCAAGAACGCCGAGATCAAGAGCTGGCGCAAATGCTCCCGTGCGGGCCGCCACGGCGCCGAGTTGAAGTTCAAGTTCGAGGCCCCCAAGGCCACCCCCAAACCGTGATTCCATCCCCCGATGAACCTTCCCCAACTACTGTACAGGGGCCTGCCATGAACTTCCGCGCCTGTCGTCCCGACGAACACGAGGCCGTCGCCCAACTGATGCTGCGCCTGTACGAGGAGGATCCGGCGTCCACCCAGATGACGTGCGAGATGGCTTTGGCGACGTTGCGACGCTTCGCCCAGGAGCCCGTGCGCGGGGTCGTTCTCGTGTATGACGAGGGCCGTGGTCTTGAGGGTTACGCCCTGCTGGCCTCGTTCTGGAGCAACGAGCAGGGAGGCGAGGTCTGCGTCATCGACGAACTGTACTTCGTCGCCGAAGCGCGCGGCCGCGGCCTCGCCACCTGGTTACTGCAAGCCCTTGCTTGCGGTGAGCTGCCATGGTTTGCCGACGCCGTCGCCCTCGAGCTCGAGGTGACCCCGAAAAACACCCGCGCCCGCGCCCTGTACCGGCGCCTGGGCTTTTCGCCCTACCCCAATGCGATGTTCCGCCTGCGCCGGTGAAGGGAGCAGGCGCAAGAAACGGGCAGGGGACGTGACCCGTCGCCTGGGTTTATCGGTGAAAGATCTTGGACAAGGTTCAGTGGACTTTGCCACTGCTGTCAGAACATCACCTTGATGGTGTCCTCCTCCCCCGTCATGGGGAGCGGCACCATGGGTCTGACCACGGGCTCAGGGATGACCGGGTCGGGAATCGTCGGCGGGTCTATCATGGGTGGGGGGATGGAGGGGTCATGAACGGACGTACCGGCAGTCACCGGGGTCCCCCCGGCAGTCACCGGGGTCCCCTTTTTCATCGGAGGAGCGGGCTGCAAATTGGCCGGTTCGATTCTCACGGTGAGATCGGATTGTGCCGTCAGGGTCCGGGTGACACCCCGATAGGACGGATGGGGGGAGGTGATGACGAGCGTGGCGCCGTGGGGCACGTGGTAGGTGAACGGTGTGTTCACCGTGAAGGGCTTCTCGACCCCGACCTGGAGTTGGACGGGGATGTTCTCGGCCGGGGCTTCGATGACCACCCGGTGCAGCACGACCGAGGTTTGGGCTTCCATGGTCAACGCCTCGTGCGTCTCTGGCATGGGAAGTGAACGACCCGGCTCGGCAGGCTTCTCAACTTCGTTGTTTCCGGTTGGCGCCGCCGGTGGCAGATTCTGCGCACCGATCGTCTGCATATCCGGAGCCCGCCCCGCCCTGAAAGTACATGAATTTTTGGGTACAAAGAGGCCGGCGACCAACAGCACGACGACTACCGAGGCGATGACATACCACCGCCGACGGGATGGGATGGCGAGGGCCTGGACCTGCTGCCCAGAAGTGCCGGTGGTGGCCACGCCGGACGCGGGCGCCGGAATCAGGGAGACCTCGAAGGGCTTTTTCGAGATTGTATGGTCCACGGACGCTGCGGCCTCGGAGAACGACTGGAAGAAGTCGCCCGCCGTGGGATGCCTTGACGAGGCATCTTTCGCGAGCGCGGTCTGCAGCACGTGCCACACAGGCTCCGGAAAGGTGGGGGCGTACCGCGTGATGGGTGTGGGCGGCTCGGTCACGTGCTTCACCAAGATCTGCGGGACGAAGTCCGCCTCGAAAGGCAGCCTGCCCGAGACCATCTGGTATACCATGACGCCCAAACTGTAGATGTCAGAGGCCGGCCCGATCTCGGCCGTCCGCCCCATGGCCTGCTCGGGGCTCATGTAGGCCGGCGTGCCCATGATGAGACCGGTGGCCGTCCGCCCGCCACCACGGAGCTCTGGCTCCAACAGTTTTGCGATCCCGAAGTCCAGTAACTTGATCGTGCTCCCGAACTTGGAATGAATGATGTAGACGTTGTCCGGCTTCAGGTCCCGATGCACGATGCCCGCTTCGTGGGCGGCATCCAGACCGGAGGCGATCTGGCGGACCAGGGACACCGTCTCCTCGATGGACAGGGTTCCCCGTCTCTCGAGATAATGCCCGACATCCTCCCCGGTCAGGAACTCCATGATGAGATATAGCCGCCCATCGGGCAGTGTGCCGAAGTCGAAGACCTGCACGATGTTCGGATGGTTGATGTGGTTGACCGCGCGCGCCTCGGCCAGGAACCGCTCCGACATGTCCGGCCGGGCGCTCAGGTTCGCGTTGAGGACCTTGATGGCGACCTTGCGATCGATCTTCGGATGGACCCCCAGGAAGACCTGCCCCATGGCCCCGGCGCCAAGGAGACGCTCCACGTAATAATTTCCCAGGGTTTGTCCGATCAGTGGGTCCCTTTCTTCCATAGGCCGAGCGTACTCCTTTTTTCATAATCCATCAATTGGTTCGCCTTTGTCAGGCATGGGCGCCTGCCATGACGTACTCTTCGAGAATGTCACGGATTCCACGGCAACGCGAAGGACCAAGTGATCCCCAGGCTGGCGCCCCGGTATTCCCGGGCGTTGCGTGAGAATGCGAACTTGACCATCCGCCCGGTCAGCCCCAGTCTCAGGTACAGCGCGACCGGAAACTCGATCACGAAACCGAAAGCGGTAAAAGCGCCCCAATCCTCTTCATCGTCGTCGTAGACCCAGTTCCGCCGCCGTTCGTACCAGGTGGCCGCAAAGCCGGTCTCGGCGAATACCGAAAGCAGGGTGCGAACCGGCTCCCCGAGCGGCGCCGAGGCTCGGATCTGCAGACCTCCGATCACCGTCTTGAAGGACGCGAAGTCGGGCCCTCCGGCATCCCCAGTGCTGACAGCGTCGATCAGGAAAGTGGGCCCCCAGCCGATCGTCGGGTGCAGGTGTCCGTGGGAGATGGCTCTGGGGAAACGCAGCGCGGTGAAGCCGCCGGAGAAACCGGAGACGGGACCTCCACTGATCTGCGGACAACCGGCGCCCTGGCACAGCATCCATTGCAGGGGCTGCTCGAACACCCAGGCAGGCGCGCGTTGGGCCAAGGGTAATTCGGGGATCAATTCTGGCTCCCAGAGCATGGCCGTGTCCGGCGGCATCACGAAGGTTCGTCGAGCTTCACCGTGACCGGGCAGTCGCGCCACCACGGTCTGCTTCCCCGGCACCAGCGGCAGGGTGCAGGGGGTGACGCCTTGCAAGCGCCCCTCGGCCCACACCTTCGCCCCCGGTGGATTGCTCAACACGGTGAGACGGCTGGTGGCTACCAACCGGCGATGTTCCCTGGCTTTGCGCTCCCGTTCCAGCTCCCGTTCGACGGTCTCGAGGTGCATCCTCGCCAGGCGGATCAGATTCTCGTCCTCGGTGGATGAGAGAAACCGTCGGAAGAAGAAGGGGGCCTTCTCCCATTGCCTGAGCTGGCGGTGGCACTGCGCCAGGTTGAAGTTC
>PHAZ01000209.1 GCA_002841825.1 Deltaproteobacteria bacterium HGW-Deltaproteobacteria-22
CCACGCGCCTGATCGGCACCCGGGGCAGCGAGTGCGAGTGCGAGAGCGGCACCTTCGGCCTGATGAACGCGGAAGGGAAAACGCTGCTGCCGGCTAGATACCAGGCGATCCATGTCCAGTCCTCGATGCTGATCTCAGAGAAGACGACCCCCGGAGGGGGCTTGTCCGCGACCGCAGTGGCCATGCCGAAGGGCCAGGTGTGGCTGCGCCTGAACCAGGGAGCCAAGTGCTCCACCCTCAACCAGTGCAGCGGCGGGAAGTGGGGCCTGGCCGATCTGACCGGCCGCGTCGTCATCCCGATGATCTACGCCTTCATCGAGCCGCAGATCGATTACCTGGTCCGCGTGGCCAGGGGCACCTCCTGTGATTCCAGTTACTGGCGGGCCAACAAGTGCTCGGCCGACACGAAGTGGGGCCTGATGAAACTGGAACCCGTGAAATAGGAGAAGCCGATGAGACGTGTTTCCGTGGTTGCTTTGATCTGGCTTGTTATGGCAGCAGGGAGTCCGGCGGCGGCCGCCGACGCGGAGGAGGCCAAGCCAAGGGTGCGTGAGGTGGCTGCGTGGCGCGCCAAAATCGTGGAGAAGGCCGTGTACGGCTGGATATCCTCCTTCCGGAACGGACACGCCGCGGTGAACCGGGACGGGAAGTGCACCGTCGCGGCTAAGTGCGAGGGCGGGAAGTGGGGCTATTACTCGAGCCAGGGCCGGTGGTCCCTGGAGCCTCGGTTTGACGGGCCCGGGGAAGCCGGCAAGGAAGGCGTCGTCGCCAGGCTGGCCGGCCAGTTCGGCTTCTTCACCTGGGCAGGGAAGGCCCTGGTGCCGCCCCGCTACGCCACCCTCGAGCGCCTGGACAACGGTTTCTTCACGGCCCTCGTGGCCAAATCGGGGGACCCGGAGCTGCTCGACTCCAATGGCGTCACCGTCCTGAAGGGGCTCGGCGAAATCGAGGTCTACCAGGAGAAGCTGGTCTGGGTCTCGCGCGGTGAACGCTGGGGGGCCTATGATCTGCGTGGCAAGCTCGTCGTGCCACACCGCTTCGCGGAGGTGCAGGACATCGGCAACGGCCTGGTCGCAGTCCGCGCCGGGAACAACTGGGCCCTGTTCGACGAGGCAGGAAAGCAGCTCACGCCGCTGACCAACAATCATTTTGAATATGCCCTCGACACGCTCTTTCCCTTCAATCGGGGAGGAACCTGCGAGTATGGCCTGTATTCCTGCTCCGGCGGCCGCTTCGGCGTGCTGAACCTCGCCGGAAAGGTCGTCGTGCCGCCCCGATACGACTGCGTGAACGTCACCGACATGGATGAGGATGGTGCGGACATCGTCGTCGTGATGCATGACGTCCCCGTCGTTTCCGAGGATCCCGAGGAGCGCTGCTCCGGCGGCCACTGGCAGCTCCTGAAGTCCGACGGGACGCCGTACTTCAAGGGAGACTTCGCCTTCGTGGAGTCTTTCTTCGGATTGCCGTATGCGCGCACCGCCAAAGGTGGAACCTGCGACAGCGACGGCACCTGCAAGGGATCCAAATGGGGACTGATGGGCCGGGACGGAAAGGCCCTGACGCCCCACGTCTACGACTGGCTCAACGATTTGGACGAACTCCCCATGGCCTTCGTGCGCGACGGAAAGTGGGGCTTTCTCGGAAAAGACTACTCCGAGGTTGTGCCGGCGACCTATGAAATGGTGCACGTCGACGACAGCATCGTCCGGTTCCGCGAGAGCGGGAAGTGGGGTGTGATGGACGTCACCGGAAAGATCCTCGTTCCGGCCCGCTACGAGATGATCCTGCCGTTCGTTGACGGTCGGGCCCGGTTCCGCGAGAAAGGAAAGTGGGGCCTGATCGACACGCAGGGGAATGTCCTGACCAGGTCGACCTACGGAGCCCTCTGTTTGCCCAGATATGGTGCCACGATGTTCTCCCGGACCGCCGGTTGCGGTCTCAAGCAGGGCAAGGACCTGCTGGAGAAGGTGATCGAGCTGCCTGGCGGCCCGGTGAAAATGGAGGGGACGATCAACCCCGACTGCTCCTGCGAGGGCGCGACCTTCGGACTGCTCGACGCGAAGGGGCGTGAGGTGCTTCCCGCCCGCTACGCCATGATCCGCGTCGGTTCCGCGCTGCTGCTGTCGGAGACCCCGGACTGGAGCTCCCCGTCCGCACCGACGATTGATGTTCCTCCGGGGCAGGCCTGGGTGCGCGTCAACAAGGGTGGCGCCTGTAACCGGGCCTTCATCTGCAAGGGTGGCAAGTGGGGTCTGGCCGACCTGACCGGCCGAATCCTGCTGCCGCCGGTGCACGCGTTCGTGGATGCGGAGGCCGACCGCTGGCTGCGGATCGCCTCGGGCGGCACCTGCGAGATCCACGACACCCGGGTGGAAAGCTGCACGCCGGAGACGAAGTGGGGGCTGATGCGGCTCGAACCTGTGGTGGCGAAATGAAGCCCTGCGGCGGGTCGGCCCGCCCTTCCAGGAGGTGCCCGGGTTTCACCGCGATGCTCATCGTGGCGGCCCTGTTGAGCGCCGGCAACACCTACGATTCACCTCCGCTGTATCCGATGGAAGCCATCTCCGATGACTACCAGACCATGGAGGTCGCCAGGTGGGCGGCGGACTGGGTGTCCAAGCCCGCGTGGTCCTGGATGGAGCCGTTCTTCTCGGGCCGGGCGCTGGTGGGCTCCGGAGGTGCCTGCCAGAACATCCGGAGGTGCACCGGCGCCAGGTGGGGGGCCGTCGGCGCCGACGGAAAGTGGATCGTGCAGCCCGTCTGGGACCGGATCCGGATGATCTGGGACCCCATCGGATTCGAGGTCGATTCCGGCCCCAGAAAAGGGCTGCTCAACGCCACCGGGCAGCCGTGGATACCGGTGAGCTACCAGAACGTCGAACTGGACGACAACGGCTTCGCCCTGGCCACGACCGCCGACGGGAAGGGTGATGTCTTCAATCCGGACGGAAAGAGGATCCTGAAGGGCGTCGAGCTCAGCGCCGGGGCGGGGACCGATCGTGTCTGGGTCAAGCGGGGCAGACGGTATGCCCTGTACGACCGCGTCGGCAAACAGGTGACCCCCTTGCGCTATGACGAGTTCAGCCCCTCCGCCGGGCCGGTCTATCCGGTTCGTGTCGGGAAGACCTGGGGCCTGATCGACGGCCGCGGAAAGCAGGTGGCGCCCTATGCCTACGCAGGGATCAGTTTCCTGATCGGGCGTCTTCTGACCGTCAACGTTGGGGGCACCTGCGACGCGGGCATGATGCAGTGCACCGGGGGCCGGGTCGGCGTGCTGAACCTGACCGGAAAGCTCGTCCTGCCCGCGCGTTACGCCTGCGTCGAGACGGCAGACCGCGAGGACGGGACCTCCGAGATCCGGGCGATGGAGGCCATCGCGGCGATGGAGGCCATCGCGGCGATGGTGGCCCCCGTCCGCCCCCGACCCGTGGATCAACGGTGCACCGGCGGTCTGTGGACCAGCTTTGACGGGCAGGGTCGCCCACTTTTTCCCGAGGCCTATTCGTACATCGAATTTTTCCGCGAGTCCCGGCTCGCCCGTGCTGTGAAGGACGGCCATTGCTCCGAAAAGGGCGTCTGCACGACCGGCAAGTGGGGGATCGTGGATCGTGCGGGCAAGGTCGTGGTCCCATTCCGGTATGACTGGCTGGATGTTCCTGACGAACGCAACGGCACAGCGTTCGTGATGGGCCGGAAGTGGGGCTTCCTCGACGCCCGCCTGCGGGAGGCCGCAGGCGCGAAATACGAGTTGGTGAACGTGGACGAGGGCGCCGTGCGGTTCCGCGAGGCCGGAAAGTGGGGCGTGATGGATCCGTCGGGGCGCGTGATCGTGCCGGCCAGGCACGAGCGGATCCAGCCGTATCGGGAGAAGGTCGCGCGCTTTTCGGACAAGGGAAGGTGGGGCCTGCTCGCGATCGACGGACGGGTTCTCGTGGCTGCTTCGTTATCGGCGCTCTGCACGCAGAGAAATGACACGTACGTCTTTTCGCGTTCGCCCGGATGCACGGTGCCGGCGAAGAACGTTGCCTGGCAAAGGATTTCGCCCTCGGGCGGCGCCCCGATCCAGCGCGAGGAGCGCATCGATGATGACTGCGTCTGCAAGGACGCCCTCTACGGCCTGATGGACCTCACCGGCCGCGAGCTCTTTGCGCCGAAGCATTCCCTGATCCAGGTGGATTCCGCGCTGGGCGTGTCCGATGCCGTCGCGAAGGCCTCCACGGTCGCCAATCCCGTGCCGATGCCTCCGGGCCAGGTCTGGGTGCGTATCAACCAGGGTGGTGTCTGCGACGGCCGCAGCTGCACGGGTGGAAAATGGGGGCTTTCGGATCTGCGTGGGCATCCTCTGATACCGGTGAAGTTCGCGTTCGTGAGCACGGAGAGGGACTTCCTGGTGCGCGTGGCCGAGGGCGGCACCTGTGATGGCTCCTGGTACGCGATACAGTGCTCTTCAGGCACGAAGTGGGGGCTGATGAAACTGTCGCCGGTCGTAAAATGATTCTCGCGGCCCGGGAGGATATGTCGTGATGAAGAATTCGCTGTTTTCATTGTCCTGTTTCCTGCTGCTGTCCGGAATGGGTGCCGACGTCCATGCCCAGGTGCGAGCCCCCTGGAAGGTCACTCCCCTCCACCGGGGCCGGTTTGCCTGGCTCGGAGAGATGTCTCCCGATCGCGCGATCGTGGTCGTCGGGGGGCGGTGCGAGAGCGGGGAAAAATGCACCGGCGTCCGGGCCGGCGTCCTGTCCAACACCGGAAAGATGCTCGTCTCGCCGCGGTTCGAGAAGATCCTGTTCCTGATGAAGGAAGGGTTCGTCTTCGAGGAGAAGGGACTCCAGGGTCTGGTCGACTGGGAAGGGAAGAACCTCATCGCCGCAGGCAGCCACATCTTCTCCCGCAATGGGAAATACCTGATGTTGCGAAACCGCGCGAACCGACGCACCTCGGTGCACGAACGGACGGGCCGGTCGCTCTTCGGTGAGGTTGACCAGGTCCTCCGTGTGCACGAGGATCTGATCTGGGTGCGTCGCAACGGGAAGATCGGCGCGTTCGGACTGGATCACAAGAACGTGTTCGTCCCGCGATATGACGGCGTGCGCTGGGTCGCGCCCGGTGTGGTGGCCCTGAAGTCCGGAAAATCGTGGGGCCTCTTCTCCCGCGACGGCAGGCAGATCGCTCCGTTCCGGACAGCGGCGTTCGGTGCATCGGCCAGGGGTCTGATCGAGTTCAACGAAGGCGGCGCCTGCGGGGACAGCGTTGATGACTGTGCCGGCGGACGGGAAGGCGTAATCTCCACGGAGGGGCGGATCGTGCTGCCGGCCCGCTACGGATGCATCCAGTTCACCGAGGCGCAGGGGCGCGTGGAGATCCGTGCCGGAGTCACTCCGCCTGGCGGCCGTTCCGGTGTCGAAAAGAAGTGTGCCGCCGGACCCTGGCAGTTGTTCGACGGCATGGGCAAGCCTCTGCTGCCCAAACCGATGGGTTTTGTGGAGCCCTTCGGCGGCAGCACCTGGACGCGCGCCGTGAAGCAGGGCTCCTGTGACAACACCGGCACCTGCACGAAAGGAAAATGGGGCCTCGTGGACCGGACGGGCAGGGAGTTGACCGGCTTTCGCTACGACTGGATCGAGGAATCCGACCGGTTTCCGCTGGCCTTTTTTTCCGGGGGGCGATGGGGCTTGCTGCAGGCGGACTACACCGAGTTGTCGGGGCCGCGCTTCGAGTCCGTGCAGGTCGATGCGGAGGCAGTCAGGTTCAAGGAGAACGGCCGCTGGGGTCTGATGACCTCGTCGGGCATCGTTCTCGTGGCGCCCTTCGCCGAGGCGTTCCTGCGGTTCGAGAACGGGCTCGCCCGCTATCGGGAAAACGGGAAATGGGGCCTGATCACGCCGGGCGGGATCCGCGTCGGGAAGCCAGTCCACACGGCACTGGGACATCCCGTCGAGAGGCACTACCGCCTGTTCTCGACGAGCCAGCGATGCTCAGTCCCCCTGGGCCAGGTCAAGTCCGACGCGGTCCTCAGGATCGCGGGCAAGGACGTCGTCTGGGAGGGCCGCTACACCTCCGGCATCGTGTGCACGGAGAATCGCTTCGGCGTGCTGGACGCCACCGGCAGGATCCTGGTGCCCGGGTCGCGTGCGAGACGTTTGTGAAAACTGGCGTCGCCATTGTTGGCGGGGAGATCAGCACCACTGCGTGGGTCGATCTCGAGGAACTGATTCGCCGGGTGATTGTTGATGTCGGTTACGACTCGTCTGAAGTAGGGTATGACGGCAATACCTGCGGGGTGATCAACATCATTGGCAAGCAATCCTCCAACATCAGACAGGGTGTCGATCGTGAACGGCCCGAGGACCAGGGTGCTGGCGACCAGGGCCTGATGTTCGGGTATGCGACCAACGAAACCGGCGTGCTGATGCCCGCACCCATTTATTACGCGCACGAACTGGTCAAACGCCAGGCTCATGTTCGCCGTCAGACCCCGGATGGACGTCAGCATCTCCGGCCCGACGCCAAGAGCCAGGTGACGTTCCGGTACGAGAACGGACAGCCTGTCGGCATCGATGCGGTCGTGCTTTCCACCCAGCACAGCGCGGACACTTCGCAGGTCGCATTGCGTGAACTGGTCATGGAGGAAATTATCAAGCCGGTGCTGCCGGAGGCCTGGCTGGATGGCAACACCAAGTACCACATCAATCCGACCGGCCGGTTTGAGATCGGCGGACCGGTGGGTGATGCGGGTCTGACCGGCCGGAAGATCATCGTCGACACCTATGGTGGCATGGCCCGGCACGGCGGTGGTGCCTTTTCCGGCAAGGACCCGTCCAAGGTGGATCGCTCGGCCGCCTATGCAGGCCGCTTCGTCGCCAAAAATCTGGTTGCCGCCGGTCTGGCCGATCGGCTGGAGATCCAGATTTCCTATGCCATAGGCGTGGCGGAACCCACCTCCGTGAGCGTGGACACATTTGGTACCGAAAAAATCCCGGTGTCGAAAATCGAGCAACTGGTTCGGCAAAAATTTGATCTGCGGCCCTACAGCATCATCCAGATGCTGAACCTGATCCAGCCGATTTATCAGCCGCTGGCGGCCTACGGCCACATGGGCCGTGAAGACTTGAATGTCAGTTGGGAAGCGACACCGATGGTCGAAGATCTGCGTGATGCGGCCGGCCTGTAAAAGCCGACCACAGGCAGAGGCCTGAATGATTTTACGGAATCTGTGGATTGAGGAAGCTCTGAATTAAGGAAGCTCTGATTAATTCATCCTTGAATTATCAGAGCACGCAAAACAAAAAGCGTCATTTCTGTTTTGCTTCAGAGCTTCCTTGACCGGAGTTTCCCCAGACGCCCGGCGTCGAGGAGCGTTGCGATTTCGGAGTGATGCGCATTTGCGCATCCAGTACGGAGCCAGGCTCGACCCTGAAGTGGCGGACTATCGAACTGCGCTCGATCTGGCACAACAGGAGAAAAGCAGTGAATGCGGTTATTGAACAGTTGAAGAAGAGCGATTACTACGTGGCGGATCTCGCCCTGGCCGGGTTTGGTCGCAAGGAGATCGCCATTGCCGAGAGCGAGATGCCCGGCCTGATGGCTTTGCGCGAAGAGTACGGCGACCGGCAGCCACTCCAGGGCGCC
>PHAZ01000210.1 GCA_002841825.1 Deltaproteobacteria bacterium HGW-Deltaproteobacteria-22
CTTCCATGGGCGCTGGGCCAGGGTGTGGCGCATCTTTTCGAGGCGTTTGGGCGGAAAATCGGGCGTGCAGTGCAGGGTGTAGGCGGTGAGGAGGCGCATCAGATCGTCGAGGTCGGCGGGCGTCGGAGCGGCGGCGGCGTCATGGGCGTGGAGGGCCGCGAGGAGCTCCCGCTCGGGCGCGATTTGCCCCACCGCGCCGGCCTTCCTGCGGCCACGTCCCTCGGACTGGGGCACGCGCACGGCGCAGAAGTTGAAGTCGGCGGTGTGGTAGTTCTGGTCCGGCGAGAGCCACGCCTGGCGAAGGGACGACGCGCTGTCCACCGAGGCCACGTGGTGGGCCCCCAGGTGCGGCAGCAGGGCCTCGCGGGAGAGGCCGAACAGGTGCAGGTGCGTGCCGCGGGGCAGCACGGCCGACACGGCGTCGAGGATGGCCAGGATCTCGGTCGTGGAGGCGCGCACCAGGCCGCCCAGGGCCAGCAGCCGGTAGCCCATCCTGGCGGTCTTGTTCGCCGCCTGTGCGTAGCTCTCCGGGTCCCAGCCCTGCACGGCGCCCACCGGAATCCAGTCGAGCCCGCGGCGCTTGTGCTCCTTGAGGAACTCGGCGGCGTTCTCCAGGGTGATACGGTAACGCAGGTCGCGATCGGGGTGATCGGCGGTGGGAATCAGGTGATCCACGGAGACGCCCAGATCGAAGCCGCAGGCGGTGTAGTAGTCGAGGATCTCGCCGACGCTGTAGGGCGGCGTCGGGAACAGTTCGTGGGCGTAGCTCTCGGCCTCCCAGCCCTTGTTCGGCGAGACCTCGGTGACGAAGTCGAAGCCGGCGTCCACGCGGTCGTCCCAGTCGGGGATGAAGTACCGCGTGCCCTTGAACTTGAGAAAGTCGGCGACCTTCATCTGCGGGCTCCGGACGCCACGCCCGTGCCGCAGGCCTCGCACAGTTCCAGAAACGCGTCGGCGTCGCGCCAGGCGGCCAGCTGCCCCAGGTCGGCGCGGCTCCAGAGGGCGGCTTCGGAGAGCAGCCGGCGCACCAACTCTCCCTTGAGCGCGATGAGCGTGGCGTGGAAGCGCCGGGCGTGGGCCTGGGACAGGGGCACGTGGAGCGCGCCGGCCGGCACCAGGTCGGCCGCCGACGGCGCCGCGAGGACGATCGTGGGGGTGCCGTCGGTGATCGGCGGCAGCGCGGCGACCTCGAGGTACTCCCGCCCCAGCAGCACCAGGCGCAGGTCGGCGGGCCGGGCGACCACGGCGGCGATCTTCCGCGGGATGTCGAGGGTCTGCGCCCACGCCAGGCGCGCGCGCCCCTGCAGGGTGGTGAACGTGGCCTCATAGGGCGGGATCATCTCCCGCTCGGCCACGACGCCCATGCCGGCGGACACGATGTGCAGAGTCAGTCTCCCCGCCTCCTCGGAACCGGCCCCTACCCCCTCGCGGAACGCGTCGATGCCGCGCCGCAACAGGACGTGCCCCAGGCCGGTGTACAGTTCGGTCGCCGGGAAGCGCGGCAGTTCTCCGGTAACTCCGGAGCCTCCGGAGCCTCCGGAGCCTCCGGAGCTGCTGCCCCGGCCCGCGTGGAACCGCTCCAGTTGGGCACGGTCCAAGGATGGACCGGACCAGGCCTTGCGGCCGGTGCAGGGAGCGATGATGGAGAGGTTCAGGGGCGATCCCATGTGGTGACCGCGAACGCCTTGTGGTTGTGGATGCTCTCGTCGTTGACCGCGGCGACCT
Organism: Deltaproteobacteria bacterium HGW-Deltaproteobacteria-22; assembly: GCA_002841825.1. Taxonomy (GTDB): domain Bacteria; phylum Myxococcota_A; class Polyangia; order HGW-17; family HGW-17; genus HGW-17. Next base: position 1,726 of record PHAZ01000210.1, read on the forward strand.
CGTACCAGACCAGACGCTCGTCGGCGCGCAGGGCGACCGCGGCGTTGCGGACCATGTCCTCGACGAACACGGGGTTGTCGTAGGCCTGCATGGTCACGAACCGCTCGTCCTGGCGCTTCAGCAGCGGATAGATCGGCGCCGAACCCGCGCTCTCGGCGAGCTCGACGAGCTCTTCGAGCCAGACGTGGGTGAAGGACATGTCGTCGAGCTTGCGCGGGCGCACCTTGAGGGTGATGTAGCCGCGCTGGTTGTGGGCGCCGTAGTCGCTGACGGCCTTCGAGCACGGACACAGGCTCGTGACGGGGACGGTCACCTCCAGCACGAAGTCGATCTCGTCGCCGTCGGCGGCGATCAGGAAGGCGCAGTCGTAGTCCATCAGGGAAACGGCCCCGGTGCTGGGGGCATGTTTCTCCATGAAGTAGGGGAACCGCACCTCCATGTGGGCCTTCTCGGCCTCCAGGCGCTGCTGGATCTCACGGATGATCGCGGGCATGCGCTCTGCGGTGATCTCGTGGGAGTAGTCCGACAGGATCGTCACGAAGCGGCTCATGTGGGTGCCCTTGAATTCCTTGGGCAGGTCCACGGACATCTGGAAGGTGGCCACGGTCCGCTGCTCGCCGCGATCCCGATCCAGCACGACGATGGGCCAGCGGATGTCGGTGATGCCGACGTGGTCGATGGGAATCTCACGGTGGTCCTGGTGTTTTTGAACGTCTTCAATGGTCATGGCGAAAACTCACTCTTCCCCGAAATAGTGGCAGGCCGACGAGGCCGTCTCGAACACGCTCACGCGGGTCAGCCCGGGCAGCCGGGGCTGGGCCTCCTTCCAGATCCAGACCGCCAGCACCTCCGAGGTGCCAGCCTCCAGCCCGGGAATCTCGTTGAGCATCTTGTGATCCAGGCGCCCGGTCAGTTCCTTCCCCAGCGCGCTGATCTCATGATAGTCCAGGAACCAGCCGCGCTCCGGATCCACGGGACCGGCGAACTCCATCTCGAAGCGGAAGCCGTGCCCGTGCATGCAGCGGCACTTGTGTCCGTCGGGGGCCAGCGGCAGGCTGTGGGCCGCGTCGAACGAAAACGATTTCACCAGATGAACTCTCGGCATGTATCACCTTTGCTCTTTCGGCGTCGATGGGGACCGGCGCGGAAAAGTACCCTACCTCTACAGGATTTCGGGGCTTTTGGAAACGAAAACAGAACCGCGGCGATCCGAAAGGATCATTTCTCCAGGACCGTGGAAGGGTAGCCCGCCGCCTCGAGCCTGGCCAGCAGTTCGGGTCCGGCCAGCGCGCCATCGTGGACGATCTCGACGGTACGGTGGGTGAGATCCACGCTCACCTCCGTCACGCCGGCCTCGGCGCCGATCAACTTGGACACGGTGCTCTTGCAGTGGTTGCAGGTCATGTCAGGAACGGACAGACAGGTGGTGTTGCCTTTCATGGTCTTTTCCTCCGTTTTGTGAATCCATTTGTAAATGCGCTGCAGGCGTGGCCAGGCCAGCTGGCCAGCGACTACCGAGAACAGCACCACACCCGAGAGCGTCTGGATCAGTCCCGGGCCATGATCGCCGTGGGCTGCGGTGGCGAAGCCGGTCACGGAGATGCCCGACAGCGCCAGCAACCGGTCAAAGAACCAGCCGAAGCCCAGGGAGCCGAAGAAGATCACCGCCAGGTAGAGCAGCAGGTGCCGCAGGCCCAGCAGCTTGTGGATGGTGGTGATACCCACGGCGTTGGTGGCCGGTCCCGCGATCAAAAACGCCAGAGCCGCGCCCGGCGAGAAGCCCTTGAGCATCATGGCCGCGGCGATGGGGATCGAGCCCGTGGCGCAGACGTAGAGCGGGATGGCCACGGCCACCGAGACGACCACGCCCAAGAAGCCCGAACCGACCCACTCGGCCACGACGTGGGCCGGCAGCAGCGCGGTGATCACGCCGCCGATGAGCAGGCCGGTGGCCACCGAGCCGGCGATGGAGCCGGGCAGCTCCCAGAACCCGTATTGCAGCATGCGCAGGACGCGGGAGAAGAAGCTCTCATGGGGCGGCGCAGGCGCCACGCACGCAGCGCAGTCGTCGCCGTCGGTGCAGGCGTCGGCGGCCTTGGCCGGCGCCGTCGTCGTGCTCATCGCGGGGGCCGTCTTCGAAGGCGCCGGTTCCGGAAGGAAAATCGCGGCCAGCAGGCCCACGACCAGCCCCAGCACGAGGGAAACAGCCAGCCGGATCAGGGTGAAGAACCAGCCCAGGAAGGCCCAGGTGGCCATCAGGGAGTCCACGCCGGTCACCGGGGTCGTGATCAGGAAGGACAGCGTGGGTGCGGCGCCGGCCCCGGCCTTGCGCAGCTGGGTGGCCACAGGCAGCACGCCGCACGAGCACAGCGGCAGCGGGATGCCGATGATCGAGGCCTTGAACACGGCCAGCCTGGAGTTGCCGCCCAAATGCCGGGTGATCATCTCCATGGGCCAGAACACGTGCAGGAAGCCGGCCACGGCAAAACCAAGCCACAGATACGGCGCCATCTCGGCGCCGAGGTTCCAGGTGGCTTGAAGAATGTGAAAAACAAAATGATCAGACATGACTGTAAGACCCGGCTAACAACCTACTGCCGATCCTCTGCGTTTGCAAGCCCCCGATCGCGAAAAAAAAAAGAAAGGAAGAGCATCTACCGCGGTTAAGTATCTTCTTTTCCAATTTCTGCGTGCTCCGCGTGTTCCGCGGTTAAATATTTTCTTTCTTTTTCATCGTCTGCTGTGGCGACGTTTCAGTTGGGCTTTTTGCCGGTGGGATGGCGCAGGCTCTCGACCTTCTCGAGGCCCTGCTTCCAGCCAATCTGCATGGAGAGATACATCGCCCGATCCAGGTACCGCTCGCGATCCTGCGTGGGGGACTCCGCGATGGTCAGGGACGCCTCGGCCGCGCCCTGCCGGTCGCCGATGTTCTGCAGGTACTCGACGGCCTTCTGCATGTGGGGCTCGGCGTCATGGGGACGCCCCATGCGCAGGAAGAACTGCCCCAGCATGTAATGGATGCGGCCCTTGGGCAGCTCCGCGAGGGTGGTCTCTCCCACCGACAGGGCATTCATGAGGATGCGCACGGCCTCCTCCTGCTGTCCGGCCTGGAATTCGAATTCGGCCAGGCGCAGGAACAGCCGCCAGAAGGACATCGGCGAATTGGACAGCGAACTGACCACCTTCAGGCCCTCGCGCAGCATCAGCGCCCCCTGCGAGAAGCGCTTGCGGGCCAGTTCGATGGTGCTCAGGTCAAAGTAGACGCGGTACAGCAGCGCAGGATCGGAGCTCTCGCGGGCCTTGCGCGTGGCGCGGTTGATCAGGGTGCCGGCCCGCTCCTCGTCCTTGAGGCTGTTCATGGTCAGGCGCGCCAGGGAACTGAGGATCACCGCCTCCTCGGACGGGCTGTCCTCGCAGACGAGCAGGCCTTCCTTGAGCACCTCCTCGGCGGAGGCGATCTGGCCGGTGAAGCGATACAGGTCCCCGAGCCGGGCGCTCAACTGGGCGAAGTGGGCGAGCTCCTGGCCATGCAGGGTGGCGATCTTGATGATGTCGTACGCCTGCTTGTAGTTCTCGACGGCGCTGTAGTCGTCGAGATCCTCCTCGCAGACGTTTCCCGAGCACTCGAGATGGGGAACGGCCTGTTCGAGCATGCCCGCGGCCAGCGCGTGCCGCGCCATCAGGTGGCACGGACCGTTCTCGCCCTCGAGGTAGTCGAGGATGATCGCGTGGAAGTCCAGGCGCACCGAGGCCGTGATCTGGGCCGGGATCATGCGCGCGTAGACCGGATGCCGCAACCGCACGTGCTCGGCGTCGGCCTGCTGGAGGAACCCGCGCTTGATCAGCACACGCAGGGCCTCCTGGAAGGCGTCGTTGAGCCCCTCGGCCGCGTGCAGCAGGGAGAGCGGAATCTCGTCGCCGTAGCAGGTCGACAACTGCAGCAGACGCATGGCCTTGGGCGGCAGCCGGCGCAGCCGGGTCTGGATGATGTCGGACAGGTTCGAGGACAACTCGACGCCGCCCTCGAGCAGCAGGTGGATGCCCTCGCTGACGTGCAGCGGCAGGCCCATGGCGGACTGGCACAGCGTGAACGCGTGGTTGTGGTAGCTCTCCTCGTTGGCGACCTTGAGGTTGCGCAACACCAGCGGAGCGATGAGATCGTCGTCGAGCCGCGTCAGGATCATGGACTGGCCCAGCTCGCCGGGCTGGATATGCGGCGTCTCGGAGGTGACGATGATCTTCAGCGGGAAGCCGCGGGCCACCGACACCAGACGATCGACGAACATGCGGGACATGTAGTCGAACTCGTGGACGTCGTCGAACAACAAAAGGTGGGGCGTCTTGCCGATGGCGGCCAGCAGCAGGCGCAGGATCGACGTGACCCGCTCGCGCAGGCGCACCGCGCGCTCGATCTCGTTTTTGGCGGGCATCGCGGTGAGGAACTGCACCACGTGCGCCTCATCGTCGGTCTCGATGGAGTAGGTGCCGACGATCTCGAGCACCTGGCGCTCGGTCGGCATCGGCGGAAGCTTGAGCATGCGCCAGAACAGGTCGCGCACCGGATGCCACGGCCGGCAGGCCATGGTCGGATCAGGGCTCACGATGTGGCACGCGATGTTCTCGGCGCGCTGCAAGGCGGCGATCTGCCGCAGGAACGTGGTCTTTCCGATGCCCAGCGGCCCGTTGACCTCGAGAATGGGGAGGTCCTGGAAGAGGAAGGCCGAGACCGAATCGAGCTCACTCTCGCGTCCGGAGAAGGGCATCTCCACGTCGCCCTCGTCGTACAGGATGCTGTCGACCGTGCTCAACTTCAAGCCGACGTCGCCGGCCGGGGCGGGGGTCTCCTCGACGATCTTCTGCATGGAGAGGCCGCAGTTCGGGCAGAAGCGCTGGTCCGCGGTCACGCTGGCGCGGCACTTGGGACACGGCAAGGTCGGCACCGGCGTCAGGTTGAGCACGTTCTCGAGCATGAACTTGAAGTCCATGGCCGACGGCGGGCGCTGTTCGGGGTCCTTGTTGAGCGCCGAGAGGATCAACTTCTCCATGCCGGAAGGGATCTCCGGATTATACTTCGACATGGGCTCCGGAGAGGTCTCGAGGTGGCTCTTGAGGATGTTGAAGAGCCCCTCGCCCGCGAAGGGCGTGTGTCCGGTCAGCATCTCATAGAGGACCACGCCCACGGCGTACAGATCGGCCGAGATGGTGGCCTCCTGTCCGCGGATGACCTCGGGCGCCATGAACTCGGGCGTGCCGAACAACTCGCCGGGCATGGTCAGGCGGGGCGTCTGCTGGTAGATCTGCCGCGCGATGCCGAAGTCCAGCAGCTTGACGAACTCCTCGCGGGAGCGCAGCTGGGTGATCATGATGTTCTCGGGCTTGATGTCCCGATGGATGATGCCGTGCGAGTGGGCCTCATCGAGGGCCGTCAGGATCTGGTTGACGATGTTCACCGTCCGATCGAGCGAGATCCGCCCTTCCCGGCCGATCAACTTGTTGAGCGTGATGCCCTGCACAAACTCGGAGATCAGATACGTCAGACCACTGGGGCTGCTGCCGACGGTGATGACCGAGAGGATGTTCGGATGGTTCAGGGCACCGGCGGCGCGGGCCTCCAACTGGAAACGCTCGACGAAGCGCTCGTCGGTCTGGAAATTCGACTTCAGGATCTTGACCGCGACCGACGACCCCACATCGACGTGGACGCCGCGATAGACGTAGGCCATGGCGCCTTCGTCGAGATACTCCACGAGCTGGTAGCGGTTCTCGAGGAGGGCTCCGACGAGGGCGACCGGCGACACCGCGTCGATGTCGGAGAGGTTGGCTCCGCAGTTCTTGCACAGCGGACTCTGCTCGTACGAC
>PHAZ01000211.1 GCA_002841825.1 Deltaproteobacteria bacterium HGW-Deltaproteobacteria-22
GACCCTCGTCCGCAATGGGGATTCTCAACCATTATTACGAAAAATCATTCGCCTATGTCCATAATGATCTTGCCCTGAGATCCGTTGTCAACGGTGAGCGCGTAGGTGGCGAAGCTCGCCAGCCAGTGTTCCCCTCCATAGCCGGTCCGGTCCATGCCCAGCAGCCCCTCGATCAGGTGGATCGCGCCCAGGCTTGCGAACCAGGCGCGGCGCCCGTCGGATGCGGGGAACGCGGCGGCCAGTCCGCGGTAGGACCAGGCCCGCGAGAAGTTCAGGCCGACGAGGTGCCCGATGACGTAGTCCTTGTAGTCGGTGATCTGCGGAGGCGCGCGCAGGTTGTCGAAGCCGGCCTCGCCCACGGCGGGCAGGAAGGCGTCGAACCACGCGGAGAACTCCGCGGGCGGCAGGATCTGCGAGAGCAGGTGGGCTTCGGACAGGCAGGGCGAGATGAAGTCCACGCCGCTGGGCTCGTAGGCCGCCGGGCAGTCGCGGTCGGCGAGATAGAAGTCACGGGCACGGCGGGCCAGCGCAGCCTCGAAGTCGTGATCCCCCACGGCCTGCGCATACTTGAGCATCATGTCCATGGCGAACGCCGTGTTGGCGTGCACGCCGTGGCGCACCGGCCTGGCCAGCTTGTCGAGGTGGGCCATCGAGGCGTCGCGGATGTGACGGACCAGCGGCGCCAGGGCGGCCTGCCAGGCGCGGGCCCGGGGATCCTTCCACAGGGCGATTTCGCCGGCCAGCCTCAGTAACCAGGCCCAGCCGTAGGTGCGTTCGAAGGTCGTGTTGTGCGGCGTGCGGAAGAACGCCAGCTCGGCGGCCACCTTCGCGGGAGTGAACTGGGAATCCAGCAGCGTCAGGATCCTCTCCCGGTCCGGCAGCTCCGGAAAGAGGCGCGCCAGGCGCACCAGGGTCCAGTGCATGTGCACCGAACTGTGCCAGTCGAAGCAGCCATGGAAGATCGGCGTCTTCTGCGCGTGGGGGAGGTTCTCGGCGTCGGAGGCGAGGACATGGCCTGGCTTGTTCGGATAGGGCTTGCCGATGCAGGCCAGCGGCAGGGCGGCCAGCTTCGTGGCCAGGGCCCGGGTCAGCGCCGGTGCCTCGACAGACGGAAGCACAAAGACGCGCCCGGTGAAGCGTCCGGTCCCGGCGTCGGGTGCTTCCCGGCAGGAAAACAACAGGAAAATCATCATCGGCAGGCAGGGGATTGCGCTGGAAAAACGGGCGGGCATGAGTGTGATCCTTGAAGCCAAAATACAGAGGGTGGAGGTGCTTCGTCAAGGACAGATTTTCCTGGCCGGGTGGAGATGTTCCAAAGAGGCGTCCCACCGGTACGCAGAGGACCTTCTTCCCGGATTCCCTTTGACTTTCGGGAGGTTTTCCTGCACAAACGCTTCACAGGCGTCCGCCCGGAGCCCGGGGAGCTGCCTGCCAAAGGAGTCCGATCATGTTTGACAACGCCAAGAGCTGGCCCTTTTCAGAGGCCGCCGCACTGCAGAAGGAACACGGACCGTTTTCCGAGGACGCCCTGGTGCGCTTCGAGACCGGGTTCGGCCCCTCGGGCCTGCCCCACATCGGCACGTTCTCCGAGGTCGCCCGCACCACGTGGGTGATGAACGCCTTCAAGGCGCAGACCGGGAGAAACGCCGAGTTGATCGCGTTCTCCGACGACATGGACGGCCTTCGCAAGGTGCCGCTGAACATCCCCAATCCCGAGCTCGTCGCGCCCCACCTGGGCAAACCCCTGTCGTCGATCCCGGATCCGTTCGGCTGCTGCGAATCCTACAGCGCCCACATGAACAACAAGCTGTGCGCGTTTCTCGACGCCTTCGGGTTCGCGTACCGGTTCCAGAGCTCGACGGCGGCCTATCGCGGCGGAGACTTCGACGAAGGCCTGCGGAAGATCGCCGCCAAGCACGACGCGATCCGCGACCTGATCACGGCCACCCTGCGCGAGGAGAACCGCGAGACGTGGTCGCCGTTCATGCCCGTGTGTCCCAACTGTGGCCGCGTGTACACCACCCGCGTGGTGCGCTGCGACGGCGAGGCGGCCACGGTGGACTATGCCTGCGACGGCACGTTCGGTGCGGTCACCGGCTGCGGCCACACCGGCACCATGCCGGTCACCGGCGGCCACGTGAAGGTCGGCTGGAAGGTCGACTGGGCGCTGCGCTGGTACTCCTACGGCATCCACTACGAGATGTACGGCAAGGACCTCATCGAGTCGGCCCGGCTGTCGGCGCGGATCTGCACGCTCCTCGGCAAAAAGCCGCCCGCCGGCCTCTTCTATGAGATGTTCCTCGACGAGAACGGGGAGAAGATCAGCAAGAGCGTGGGCAAGGGGCTCACCGTGGACACCTGGATGGAGTACGCCCCGGTGGAGAGCCTGCTGTACTACATCTTCCAGAACCCGCGCAAGGCGAAGCGCCTGTTCTTTGGGATGATCCCGAAGGTCGTCGACGACTACATCGACGAGCTGCGCAAGTTCCCCAACGCTGCGCCGGAGGCCCGGCCGGATCTGGCCGTGTGGCACCTGTTCTCCGGGAAGCCGCCCGCCTACGACTGCGCGGTGTCGTTCTCGACGGTCAACAACCTCGTCTCCGCGCTGGGCGCCGACGACCGGGACCTGCTGCTGTCGTACCTGCGTCAGTACGACGCCAGGACCGACGCCCACATGGCCACCGTCGAGGACCTCATCGGCAAGAGCCTGGCGTTCTACCGCGACTTCATCCTGCCCTCGAAGGTGTACGTCAAGCCCGACGCGACCTGGCGTCCCCTGTTCGAGGACCTGCTGGCCGGCCTGCGCAAGGCCGAGGGCCAGCCCACGGACCAGCTGCACGCGCTGCCCTTTGACATCGCCAAGGCCCACGGCGTCGAGCCGCCGGCGTTCTTCACGGCCTTCTACCAGGCGCTGCTGGGCCAGGAGCGCGGCCCCCGCTTCGGCTCCTTTGTGCAGTTGGTGGGCGTCAGCACCATGATCTCCATGCTGGAGAAGGCCCTGGCCTGATCCCATTTTTTCCGTTGTCTCCCCTGTGAAATCTGGTAGAACCGTCTCCATGAACCGGTTTTTGTTGCTTTTTTCCGTGATCCTGCTCCCGCTGGCCTGCGATCCGGGCACCGAGTCCGGCTTCGCCCCCATCGCGCGCCTGACGCTCAATCCGCTGTACCTCCCCGCAGGCGAGAACGCCGAGATCGTGCTCGACGCGCGCAACTCCTGCGACGAGCTCGACCACCCCGAAGCCTGCGACAGCGATCCCGACGGCCCCGGCCCCGGCTCCGCCTGCCCCGGCGGCATCACGTTCTCCTGGGACATCCCCTTCGACTACTCCACCGTGGCCTCCACGCCCAACGGCGCCCAGCTGCGCATCGCCACCCGCATCTCCACCCCCCAGCCGATCACCCTCACCGTCACCGACTGTGACGGCCTGAAGTCCTCGGTCACGCGCGTCATCGGCGTCACCGTCAACTGATCCGTCCGCCCCACGTCGAGGACGCCATCGCCGACGGCGGGAAACCACCGTCATAGATTTGGACCGAGCTTGTCGCATGCTTCGACGGTGTCGGAGTCCGTGTCGTCGGGGACTTCCTTGACCAGGGTGAGGAGCGTGAGGGACTCCTCGAAAATCGTGAAGGTGGCCGGGTAATCTCCCCTGACGGTGCGCATGCGGTCGACGCACTCGTCGTCGGCATTCGTATACTCATACGACACGGTGAACAGAGCAGGGTCCTTGGCGCCCTCGATGAACCCGACCTTCGCGTTCTTCCCCTTGAACAGGGGAGACGCATCCTCCTCGGGGAGGTTCGAGAGGCGCGCCTCCGACTGACCCGACCCGGGATCCCGGACCACCGCCACCATGAGATACGAGGTGATGGGGGTGTCATTTCCATTCACTTATCAGGCATTTTTGTTCTCCCGGGTTGACTTTTCAGCAATTCCCCTATAACAAGAAAAGAATTGTTTATGTTTTGAAATTTTCAAGGACGTTACCGTTATGAGTGAGCTGAAAGAAAAAACAAGTTCATTTTTTTCTTTTCTTTACGCAATTCTGATCCTGATGGTCGTATCCGGATGCAACGGAGGCAGCGGCAAGATCAAAGGGTATCTGGCGTCGGTGCCCGATGATGCCTCCAATCAAAAATCCAGCCGGTCACACCTATTTTTGATGGATTTGAGCAAGGTATCGGTCAAGTTGAAAGCAGTTGATCTGAATCAACCTGCTGACCTGTGGCCGGTGGTGCAGACAAAACAGGCCAATCCAGACGGGTCGTTCTCCTTTGACGAGGTGGATCCGGGGCGCTACGCCATGGAACTGGAGCAACCCGAGTTCGGAGGTGCCTACGCCATCGACACCACCGAATTTTCCCTGGGAGACGGGCAGACGGTATCCCTGGTGCTGCCCATCATGACCAATGTCACAACGCAGGGGCATCACTCACAGGGGAATTTTACGCTGGATCCGGCATCCGGAAAGATCTTCATGGCCTCCACTGAATCCGTCACGGTGCTGGACGTGGACACGGGTACGGCCGATCTGCTGCGCAGCGATATCTTGTTTAGCGGCCACGAACATGTGCCGGTTTTCCTGTCCCGGACGAATGAGTTGTTGATTGTGACGCTGGATCGGATTTTCAAGTTGGATTTAAGCCTGTTTACGGATCCCGCATCCAGCGAAGTCCATAATTACGATGACCTGGATTTCCGGGTGCAGAATGCGGACTTTGTTCAACACAAAATCATTCCTCTGGACCGAAAGCCTCAGGATCCAGCCAATCCGTCGAACTACTCCTATGGGAGTAACATCTCGACCTTTTTATCCGCAGATGGATCGGTGCTCTATCTTTCCTCGTACACCTCCGATCCATTTACGCCCAGCGCCCCGATCGGCGGGAATACCTACGTCATCAACACTGAAACCCTGGAAATCGTACGGATGATCCCGGCCGCGGTGCTGGGATACAATCCTGTTTCAGACCAATTGTATATGGGGAGTCCCGGCTTTATGGGTGGCGTGCTGGTCGTGAATGCCCAGACCATCGTGGACGTGGCCATGGTTACGGGCATCTCCGGGAACCCGCTGGGGGCAACGCCCGTTCCAGGCAGTTCAAATTTCATGATTGTTTACGGCCAGGCGAACAGTCAGGACGTGTGGATTCCCTTCATCGTGGAAGTGAATGAAGCGGGAAGCATCCTGCGTGATGAACGGGCCATGGACTATTTGGGAATTTCCTTTGATCCGCCGGTGGGAGCACCGAGTTTCAATGAAAGCGGAGAATTCTTCCTGATCGGAACGTCCGCGTTCCGGATCGTGGCGCCAGGTGTGTATGAGGCGGTCAAAGTGAAAATCCCGCCAGGTCCCACATTTTATGAGCGGGTGAGTTGCAATAATCTGCGGGCCGTGGATCCCGTAAACCTCTACGAAATCTGGTACGGATGTACGGATTCAAATCGACCGATCGCGCTCATTTCCCTGGACCAGGCCAACATCCCCGTGGGATTGCGCGTGGGCGGTGGCAAGCCACTTCTCGACTGGCGTCGTGGTCGCATGTTCTTCTTTACTTGGCTCAATGTCGGGATTGTGCATTACGCGGATCCCACCGCCGCATTGCGTGATTCCGTGATGGACTTGAGCAGTATTGGAGCCGAATTCTATGATCAGGGCGCATTCTGCACACAGTCCACTTCTTGCGAAGTCATGGAAATCTGCAAACAGGATACGGATACCGCGATTGTCGGACATTGCATGAAGAATCAGCGCGGGCCTTATATTAAATATTGCGCCGGGCTGGGTCAGGCCGCATGCGATGATGGATTCACCTGTGAATTGAGCAATCCCACGAATCCCAATTCTCTGGGAACCTGCAAAGGCACTCCTAGTTACGACTTCGCGAACGAGGGAATTCTCTGTCCTGCGCCGACCGATTGTCCCGAGGGTCTGGCCTGCCTGTCGGGGCGGTGTCACCCGGTTTCGTGCGTGTTTGATGAGGACTGCGCCATGGATCAGATCTGCGGCATGATCCCGTATCTGGGGCGCGTCTGTCTGACCCCGGGTCCCCTGCCGGATGAATCCCTTTGTTTTGCGTCATCGGAGTGCGCCAACGGCTCCTGTGTGTCGGAATTTACAGTATATAAAGAATGGGACGACAGTTTGGGAATGGAGCCGGGCGTACGCTCCGTTTGTCGAAAGACCTGCTGGCAGGACGCCGACTGTGATTCGGACAGCGTTTGTTTTGCCCCGAATGATTCGGCGTTGATCATGCCTCATTGCATCCCCAAATCCCTGGCGGCCTGTGATTGTTCGACCGTAACGCGCTGTACCGGCGGTATTTGCCATTGTGTGGATTCGGGACCTGCATACTCTTGCCGCGTCGGGGTCAATTTTCCGAAGCAGTATTACGAATGCGACGAGATCAATCCCGAGGATTGTCCCATTTTGTGTCTGACTCCAAGCCAGGGGGTTCCGGAAGATTGGGTTTACTGGGTTGGCGATATCTGTGCACTTTCGTGCCAGCGCCGTCAGGATTGTCCCTGGGCGACGGATTGCTACCATGGATTCTGCCTGGCCGAACAGGGACTTTTTGCACCTGGAACCACCAGACCCTGCAACGACGGCGCCGGTTGCGGGCCGACCCAATCCTGTAGCAATGTGGTGAGCACGTATAATGCTCCCGACGATTTCCAGTGCTTTGAAACGGACAGTTGCGCGACGCTGTCGGATTGTTCCTCGGCCACGGAATGCATCGGCTTCTGCACGGACGCCTGCTCGAAAAATTCGGATTGCGGAGTCGGGATGGAGTGCGTGGAACGGAAGAATTGGGGCGGGAACTATAGCCCGGGAGTATACAATTGCATGCCGGCGCTGTGCGGCTGTCAGGGGGATTCTGCTCCCGACGCCATCTGCCGCTGGCCGGAGGGTGAATGCAGGATACCGCAGGCCTGTGCGCCCAGCCCCTGCGAGGATACTCAACCAATCTGCAATCCGTTGAATTCTACCGGTCATGCCGGACCTGGTTGTATCTGCCCCTCCTGTGGCTGGGACACCTGGTGCACGACTCCCAGTCTGTGGGATCCCGGTTTCACTCCGTTTGTTCCGGTTCCACCCTGTCCGACCGGATATTCCTGTCAGTTAAGGGAGTTCAGTCCGTTGGGATTCTCCTGTCTCTGTGCGGATTCTAGCTGTATTCAATAATTGCCTGTTGTGACTGACAACCTGAATGGGTGGACGCATTTTCGGAGCGCACGGATGTGGCCAGGCCCGTCGTCATTTGGGCCAGCTGCTCGAAGGTTTCGGCTGCGAACTTGGTGTCCAGGAGAGGGAGCTCGTCCAGGTCCACAGGCCAGCGTGGCGTTCAAGGCGGGGCTGCCAGGTGAAGACAGCTCAGTCCTGCAGTTTCAATTGATATTCGTTGAGGATGTCGCCGGCGAGGGCCTGGATCTGGACCCAGGCGGTCCAGTAGTCGTAGACGGCTTTGACCTGGGAGAGGCGGGCGGCGTCGAGCTCGGCCAGGCGCAGCAGCACCGAGTGGTTGGTGCCGCGGCCCAGGGCGAACAGGTTGTTCTCCAGCTGGAGGTGGGCC
>PHAZ01000212.1 GCA_002841825.1 Deltaproteobacteria bacterium HGW-Deltaproteobacteria-22
TTTTTTCCCGGCCATGAAACCCTCCTACGGGGACTTTACACCCCATAAATCAGGTGTCCACTTTCACAGGGCCAGACCATCCTTCATCTAGAATATGCGATCCTTTCTGAATTGCCAGCGGGGAATTGGATTTGGACCGCTGAACACGCGGAATTCGCTGAAAATGGAGGGTTGAAAAAACAGTATGACCAAATGGCCATTTTCCCCTATACTTTTTGTGTCTTTGATACCAGACCTTTCCGGGAGCCTTTGCATGCTTAAAAAATTCATTTACATTTCAGCCCTGACCATGTTCCTTTTTGCCGCCTGTGACGACGGCGGGAAAAAGACCGGACCGGACACCATTCCCCCCGGCTTCCCCACCGGTTTCTCGGTGGAGCCCAACGGCGACTCACTTGAACTGACCTGGACCATGCCCGGCGACGCGGATCTCGAGGGCGTGCTGGTGCTTCGCCAGGCTGACCTCGGTCCCGAGGGCGAGCCCGTCACGGGGACCGCCTACGCCGCCGGCGACGTCATCGGCTCGGCCGACGTGCTCCACTCCGGCGCCTCGACCCTGGCCTCCTACATCGACACGCCGCCTGCGCCGGGGACCTGGTGCTACCGTGTGTTCGTGTTCGACGGATCCTTCAACTACGCCGGCTCGGCCTCCCGCTGCGTGGACACCTCCGCCGCGGACACGACCCCGCCGGTGTTCGCAGGGCTCATCTCGGCCACCGGCCTGTCGAACACGCAGATCGAACTGTCCTGGGGCGCCGCCTCCGACGACGTCACCTCCGCGGAGAACCTGGTCTACGACGTCTACCAGGCCGCCGCCGCCGGTGAGATCAACTACGCCAGCCCGACGTACACCTCCAGCGCCGGGGCCAGCGGATTCACCGTGTTCGGCCTGACGCCGGGGACGACCTACTGGTTCGCCGTGCGGGCCCGCGACGCCGCCGGCAACCGGGACGCCAACACCGAGACGCGCTCGGCCGCGACCCAGCAGGGTGCCGACACCACGCCCCCGGTCTTCTCCGGCCTGGTCGTGGCCTCGGCCGTCAGCGCGACGCAGATCGACCTGTTCTGGGGCGCCGCCAACGACGACACCACCGCAGCGGCCGACATTGTCTACGACGTGTTCCAGAGCACCGTATCCGGCGGCCAGACCTTCGGCGCGCCGTCCTACTCCACCGCGCCGGGCGCCACCACGCTTCAGGTCACCGGCCTGACGCCGCAGACGACCTACCTCTTTGTGGTGCGGGCCCGCGACGCCGCCGGCAATTCCGACGACAACACCCAGGAGCGCAGCGCCACCACCACGGCCGCCACCGACACCACCGCGCCGGTCTTCTCCGGTCTTTCCACCGCCACGACCGCCTCCGACACGCAGATCCTGCTGACATGGAGCGACGCCACGGACAACGAGACGCTCTCCGAGGACATCGTCTACCACGTCTACCGCTCCACTGTCTCCGGCTCGTACAACTTCTCCGCCCCCACGCTGGTCACCTCCCCGGGCCAGACCTCGGTCACCATCGGCAGCCTGACGGCATCGTCCACGCACTACTTCATCGTGCGGGCCAAGGACCTCGCCGGCAACATCGACACCAACACCATCGAGCGCAGCGCCACAACCCTGTCGGGCCCGGACACCACGGCGCCCAACTTCACCGGCGTGATCTCGGCCACCGCCCAGTCCTCCTCGACGATCCTGCTGGCCTGGAACGCGGCCGTCGACAACGTCACCCCGGCCGGGAGCATCGTGTACGACATCTACCACGCGACCAACCCCGGCGCGCAGAACTTCGCCGTGCCCAACTTCTCCACCTCTCCGGGCGCCTCCGGATACACCGTCACCGGCCTCTCCCCCTCGACGACGTACTACTTCGTCGTGCGGGCCCGCGACGGCGCCGGCAACCGAGACGTGAACCTCATCGAGCGCAGCGCCACCACCCCGGTCGCCGACGTGACACCGCCGTTCATCTCGACGGACAACTTCTCCACCGGCAGCGCGCTGGTCTCGGGCACCACCGGCTTCGTCGCCTCGGTCACCTTCTCCGAGATCGTCTCCGGCATCAACGCCACCAACATCACCATCGACCACGGCGCCACCCTCTCGGGGTTCTCCACCTCCGACAGCATCACCTGGAACTTCACCGCCTCGGGCCTGACCGACGGCACCCGCTACACGGTGTCCTTCGGCGCCGGCATCCGCGACGGCAGCAGCAACGCCCTGGCGCCGACCTCCCGCGAGATCTACGTCGCCGCGGACGTGCTGTACGTGCGCCCCGGCGGCGCCGGCGTGCAGGACGGCTCCTCCCCCGCCAACGCGCTTCCGCTGGTGTCCCAGGCCCTCTCCATCGCGGCCGCGGGCACCGACATCTACGTGCAGGGCGGCACCTACTCCGACTCGATCACGGTCAAGGAGGGCGTCAACATCTACGGCGGCTACGATCCGTCGTTCACCGTGCGCGACACCGTCAACAACCAGAGCCTGCTGACCCAGTCCGCCTTCGACGCGACCGTGACGGCCACGGGCACCGGCATCACCCGCAGCACGGTGATCGACGGCATGGCCTTCACCAACAACTTCGGCAACGAACGAACCGTGCTGCGCATCTCCGGCGGTGCTGGACTGACCGTGCGCAACTCGCGTCTGTACCTGGGCAACGCCGGCTGCTACAACCAGTATGTCATCCTGGCCAACTCCGGCACCGGCAACAAGTTGACGCTGGAGAACTCCACCGTCGACGCCGGCGGCATGGCCGCCAATTATTACTGCACCCGCTACGTGTACGGCATCAACTTCTCCAGCGCCGACGGCCAGCTGCGCCTCGACGGCAACACCATCCACACCGGCGCCTGCCTGGAGTCCTCAAGCTCGTACACCTACGCCTTCTACGGGATGGTCGCCAACGGTCACACCGTCGAGATCGTCAACAACGTCATCGACGCCAACGGCACGGGGACCCCCACCTCGCGGTACACCTACGGCATCAACCACACCACCAGCATCGCCTACCGCAAGCTCGTGATCGCCAACAACACCATCTCCGGCGGCACGGGGTACTACCGCCACGGCATCTACCTCTCCGGCTCGATCAACGCGCTGCACGACGTGCGCATCGGCAACAACGTGCTCTTCACCAGCGCGCCGGGCTCGTACGCCTACGCGATCTACCGCTCCAGCACGACCGGCATCTTCGCCCGCGTCGAGAACAACATGTTCACGGCCATCGGCTACCACCTCTACTCCGGCGCATACTACTCCACGCTGTCCTCGATGGAGACCTATCTGACCGGCGTCGGCACCGTCGCGAGCTTCAACAAGGAGGTCGCCACCATCGCCGACCTCTACTTCGCCTACTACACCGGCCGGGACTGGCAGCCCACCGCATCTTCGCCGCTGTCGCTGACCCAGGGCGGACGCGACACCTCGGGCATCGACTGGGGCTCCGTCGTCGAGGACCACCTGGGCACTCCCCGCACGGTGCTGTACTCCATCGGCGCCTATGAAATGAACTGACGAATCACCGGGAGGACTCAACCAACCGCGAAGTCGGCCACGCTGAAGGTGAAAAATGACCCGAAAGAACAAGTACGGATTGAGCCACACCGACATGACCAGCCCCCTGCCCGATTCATGGCTGCCCTTCTCCACCACGGCCAAGCTGCCGCCGCGGGCAGGGGTGATCTGCCAGGACCGTGCCATGCGCGCGGTGGACGCCGCGTTGTCGATCCGCACCCGGGGCTTCAACCTCTTCGCTGCGGGCGAGGCCGGATCGGGCAAGACCTCGACCCTGGTGCGGCTCCTCGAGGAGCGAGCGGCGGCGCTGCCGATCCCGGACGATCTCTGTTACGTCTACGACTTCCGCACCCCGGACCGCCCGCGGCCGATCCGTCTGCCCGCCGGCCGGGGGCGTCTGCTGGCCCGCGAGATGGAGCGGGTGATGCTCGAGCTGGAGCGGATGATCCCGCGGCTCCTCTCCGGGGGCACCTTCGGACATATCCGCGCGGGGATCCAGGCCGAGACCCGCCGGCGCACCGAAGAACTGACCCGACGCGCAGACCAGCACGCACGCCGCCTGGGCCTCGACCTCGATGGGCGCGAGGGCGATCTGCGGGGCATCCCGCTCTACCACGGCAAGCCCGTCGACGAGGAGATGATGATTTCGCTGCCGGCACGCGTGCGGCGACAACTCGAGAAAAAGATCCTCGCCTTCCAGGCCCACGCGGAGTCCCTGTCCTACAACCGCCGTCTCCTGGAGCGCGAGTATGAGCAGAATCTGCTGGAGGCCGAGATCCGGGCGATCACGCCGCTGGTGGAGGAACTGATCGGCGAGCTGGCCGGACGTTTCTGCGAGACGAGCCCGGCGCTGGGCGACTACCTCGATCAGGTCCGCGAACACACGCTGGAGAACCACCGCCAATTCCTGACCCAGGAGGATCACACCCCCGGAGACGAGGGCGAGTCCGCCTGCCCGTCGGCGGCGCCGGATCCCAGGGTGGTCTACTCGGTCAACGTTTCGGTGGATCGCAGCGGGCAGGACGGGGCCCCGATGGTGGTGGAGAGCCTGCCCACGGCGGCCAACCTCTGCGGCTACATGGAATACCGCGAGACCCCGGACGGCCTCGTGACCGATCACTCCATGATCCGGGCCGGCGCGCTGCATCGGGCCAACGGCGGCTTCCTGCTGCTCCAGGTTTCGGAGCTGCTGGCCCAGGAAGGCGCCTGGGAGAGCCTCAAACGGTCCCTTCGCCACAAGGAGGTGCGCGTGCAGGAGGGGCCCGGCGGCGACCTGCGACAGCGTCGGACCGGGGCCCTCAAGCCCGGCGCGGTGCCCCTCGACGTCAAGGTGATCCTGATCGGCAGCCAGGAACAGTATTACACGCTGCGGCTCGAGGACGAGGACTTCGGACGGTTGTTCAAGGTCCTCGCCGACTTCGAGCCCTCGATGCCCCGCTCCCGGGAGAACGTGCTCGCCCTGTCCGGTTTCGCAGGCCAGGTCTGCCGCGAGGAGGGCTACCTGCCCATCCACCGCGGCGGCATGCGGCGGCTGGTGGAGCACGCCTGCCGTCGGGCCGGGCACAAGGAGAGGATGACCACCCGCCGGGCGGATCTGATCGACGTGCTGGCCGAGGCCGACGTGAACGCCCGAGGGGCCCAGGCCCAGTCGATCCGGGCGCAGGACATCGACCTGGCCATCCGGGAGGCCGCCCTGCGCCACGGTTCGCTGCCGTCGGCACTGGCGCGGGACATCTCCGAGGGCACGGTCATGATCCGCACCGACGGCCTGGCCGTCGGCCAGATCAACGGCATCGCCCTCTACGACCTCGTCGGTTCCTCCTTCGGCGTGCCGGTGCGGATCACCGCCCGGACCTACGCCGGCCGGCGCGGGGTGGTCAACATCGACCGCGAGGTGCATCTCTCGGGCTCGATCCACGACAAGGGCTCCCTGATCCTGATCGGCTACCTCGGGGGCTGCCACGCGGAGCGGCAGGTCCTCGGCCTCTCGGCGTCGATCACCTTCGAGCAGTCCTACGACGAGATCGACGGCGACTCGGCCTCAGGCGCCGAGCTCTATGCCCTGCTGTCGAGCCTTTCGGGCATGCCCATCAAGCAGTCCATCGCGGTCACCGGCTCGGTCAACCAGCTCGGCGAGATCCAGCCCATCGGCGGCGTCAACGAAAAGATCGAGGGCGTGTTCCGCATCTTCCTGGAACGGGGCCTGACCGGCGAGGAGGGGGTGATGATCCCCATGGCCAACGTCCAGAACCTGATGCTCGACCGCGAGGTCATCGAGGCCGTGAAAAAGGGTCTGTTCCACGTCCACGCGGTCTCCCATGTGGACGAGGGCATCGAGGTGCTCACCGGGGTGCCCGCCGGCAGGCAGCGCAAGGACGGCTCCTGGACGCCCGGGAGCGTCAACGAGGCCGTGGCGCGTCGCCTCTCCCATCTGGCCGGCGTCACCAAGCGCGCCTTCCAGGTCGCCCTGGACAAGGCCCTTTAGAAGAAGAAGAGACTGCGGAGAAGACGGAAGGGGAGCGGAGAAGACGGAAGGGGAGCGGAGAAGACGGAAGGGGAGCGGAGAAGACGGAAGGGGAGCGGCCTTCCTCCCTTGAGGAAAGCCCCCTTTACACCCGAACCAGCTTGCCCATCATCACTTCGGGTTGGACGCAAGCATCCGGCGTTTTTGCGTCTTACCTATGGAAAAATGAAGAAGAGGCGCGCTCCCGCCGGAAACGCCCCTTGGAAATGACGCACAACGAGTTGACCGCAGTTGTTACCAGGGGGGTGTCGGGGGGATTTCCGGCCCATGCCCACCGGTCACCGCGAACATGATTAGCCACTCCACGCCGGGCCGGCGTCCCCCTGACCTGGAGGCCCGGAGGCTGCGCCTCCGGAAAGAAATGAGTGAATAAAAACAATTAGTTACAACCGCTGCCAAGCGATAACAAAGAACCAAAAAGAAAAGAAAATCCGCCGAAAGATGACCGGTCATGGCGATCAAAGCCGGGACCGGTGAGCACGAAGCAGAAGAGAAGGAAAAAAGTGAAGTGAAGAAAGGAAGTGGCACAGCAGCCGACAATCAACCCGCCGGCGGCGGGGAGAGCCGCGCCAGGGCCCGATCGTGCACGCCGCGAAAGAAGGCGACCGCGACGATGGCGCCGATCATGCACAGGAACATGTCCCACTGGGCGTCCCATATATCCCCCTGGGAGCCCAGGAAGGCGTCGGCCGAGGCGCCCTGGCTCGCGGCGGTCCACCACTCGATGAATTCATAGAACGCGCTGATGGCCAGGCACACGGCGACGACCAGGAAGTTGAGCCACTTCCCCGGGCGCAGCGGCGAGGTGCGCAGCAGCAGCTCGCGGGCCAGCAGCGCAGGAATGAAACCCTGGGCGAAGTGGCCGATGCGGTCGTAGTGGTTGCGGGAGAAGCCGAACCAGTCCTGCATCCAGAAGCCCAGCGGCACCTCGGCGTAGGTGTAGATGCCCCCCACTGCCAGGATGCAGAAGTGCACGATGAGCAGGGCGTACAGCATGGGGGTCAGAGGAAAGCGCGCATACGTGAAGAACAGCACCGGGAAGCCCAGCAGGATCGGGAACACCTCGAGGACCCAGGTGAAGCGGTCGCGGGCCAGCGCGAGGGAGGCGCCCAGAATGAGCACCGTGACAAGAGTGAAAACGATGGGATAGCGTTGTGTATGGCTCATGAAATCACGCCCACCGGCTTAGCACGGAAGACGCCTGAAAACAATGGCTGCCTGCGGGCAGGCTTTTCTTGGTTGATTTTTGAAACATGGGTGCTATGTTGACAGCAACCCCGTGTCCGGCGAACCAACGGTCCGTCTGCGGGAGCCTGAATAGACTATCAAGGAGGTCTGAAATGAAACGGTACTTATTTTTGCTGATTGCTTCACTCGTATTCACCCTGAGCGCCTGCGACGACGGCGGCTCCAAGAACAACAACAACGTCAACAACACCAACAACGCCACCTGTGGTGACGGCGTGATCAACACGGGCGAGACCTGTGACGGCACGGCCCTGGGCGGCAACGACTGCACCACCATCGCCGGCGACTT
>PHAZ01000213.1 GCA_002841825.1 Deltaproteobacteria bacterium HGW-Deltaproteobacteria-22
CGCCGTGCCCTCCCCGGCCCGGGGCAACACGTTCCCGGCGGGCTCCCTGATCATCCCGATGGACCTGACGTACCAGGACCACGGCATGCTGCAGGCCTACGGGCTGGTCGCGATGCTGCTTCGGCACGGGATCCCGGTGTATTGGGTCATCGCCGAGAACAAACGCTATTCCGCCAGCATCGACTTCACCGTCATTCCCCGGGTGCTCTACGCCGACTCCAGGCTGAATGTCCCGGGGGACGTGCTCCCCGCGGTTCACTACCGCTCGGGGCCCTTCGTGATCGACGCGACCGACGCAGAGCGGGCGCTGGAGGTCATCAAGGCATGGAACGAGCCCCGGCGCTGGAGCGCCAATCCATGGGCGGCGCGCTCCGTGTTTCAGGTGGTCTCGGTCCACGAGGCGACGCTCCCCTTCGACGGACACGTGGCACGCACCCTGATCCATGCGCCGAGACCGGCGATCCTGGCGGACTCGCGAGAGGCCGAGTACGCCCGCATCCTGCGCGCGGCCGGCATCTTCCAGTCCGACGGCACGGAGTTTTCCGACGCGCCTTGCCAGCCGGGCGAATGCGGCCCGGGGACGGCGCGGCCGGAGTTTCTTCCGGTTACGGCCCTGATGGGCGACGACACGCCCTGCTTCGTCAATCGCGGGACCTCGCCCGGCCCGCAATACGCCGGCACGACCCTGTTTGACGCACAGCAGCGGCCGAGGTACGCGCTGGTGGCTGCGGCCGGCTGGACGGTGGAGGATCGGGAGACCATCGTGTGCGAGGGCGGCATCTGCAGGAACGCCGACAGCAGCGAGGCCACGTCTCCGTGGGTCTGTTTCGATCCTCCGCTTGCCGTCCACGGCCACCGCATCGTCAATTACCTGACCGCGTTCAACCGCGCCCTGGGAGGGTTGTTTTTCATGGGTGAGGCGGCCTACGCGCTGGAGAACGCCGTCGCCGACCCCAGTTCGCCCGTGTTCGACCTGGATCCCATCGGCCACTTCGTCACGCGGGTGCCACCGATCACGCCCTGCCCGTGTGGAGACGCAGGCACCGTGTGCTTTCCGAAGGGATGCCACAACACGTACGGTGAAGCCATCGACTGCTGCCTCTTCCCGTTTGCGCCCGCCCGGGGCGCCGGCATCGTGCCCGGTGGCCGAAGCGGCCGCAGTCTGAGCATCATGGAGGCGAGCTATCCACCGTTCCAGATCGACGGGACCTTCCATCCGTCAACCGGCCCGCTGGGGCTGTTCAGTCCGGTGATGCCGGACGGAACCCCGGTGGTCATGACGCCGGATTACTCCATCGCCGACGGTTCGACCCCAGGCGTGCTGGCCACGGAGCGCCTTCAATTGCTGGCCGATTTCCGCCCGGCCGCGGAAGTGCCCATCTCGTCGAATCCCGACACGCAGGTCTCCCGGCTGTTTCTAAACGCGCTGTTCGCGTCGGAGTGGGCCAGGGACTACGACCCGGTTGCGATGAAGGTCCTGCCCTCCAGAACCTGCTTCGGGCCATCTGACGTCCTCATCTACCAGATCAACTTTACCATTCAAACCGGCACCCGCCCCCTGCTCGAGGAGGTCACGCTGGAGGTCGGGGTCCCGAAAGGAATCGCGGTCCAATCCTGCTATCCCGTACCGGAGACCATCACCCCGACGGTGAAGTGGCGGACGACCTCGGTGACCGGGCAGGATCTGTTCTCCTGCGTCTTCACGCATCAGGCGCCGGGACAGGAACGGCTTGAACTGGACCTTCAATACCGCGACGCGGGCCTCGCGCTCCAGTTCCATGACACAATCACGCTGGACGTCACCCGCTCCCCGGACACCGACGGCGACGGGCTCATCGACTGCGTGGATCCCAGACCGACCGTTCCCTCGGCCTGCGGAGATGCCAACGGCGACTGGATCGACGACTGCTCCGGGGATTTTTTAGACGTTGAAGACGAGGATTGTTGTGATTGCGGCGACGACTACTCGGAGAACAAGGACGACCCCCTCGGCTTCCCCTGCACCGCCGCGGCCGGACGGCGTGTGCGCCCGCACGCCGGGATCTCGGCGCTGCTCCTGCTGCTTGGGCTTCTGGCGCTCCGGCGACGGAAGGCGAACCGGGGGAAAACCCTCCGGTAAAAAACCCTTGCGCGCAAACGGGGGGTGCCTGTATTCTGCGCGCCATGACCGAGCCGAGTCCTCCTTCCCTGCCCCGCCACGTCGCCATCATCATGGACGGCAACGGCCGCTGGGCCAAGGGGCGCGGCCTGCCGCGGCTGGCCGGGCACGAGGCCGGCGCACGGGCGGTCAAGCTGATCACCACCCACGCGAGGAAGATCGGCCTCAAGGCCCTGACGCTGTACGCGTTCTCCCAGCAGAACTGGGGACGCCCCGCCCCAGAGGTCGAGGGCCTGATGAAGCTGCTGGGGCACTACATCACGGCCGAGCGCGCCGAGATCCTCGACAACGACATCCGCTTCTCTACCATCGGCGATCTCACCAAGCTGCCGCGCAACCTGCAGGACGCCATCGCCGAACTGAAGCAGGCGTCGGCGGGCAACCGGGGCATGGAGTTCTGCATCGCCCTGTCCTATGGCGGCCGCGAGGAGCTCCTGCGGGCCGCGCAGGCCATGGCCGCGGCCTGTGTCGCGGGCGACCTGACGCCCGACGCCATCGACGAGGCCGAGGTCAACAAACATCTGTATACTTCACACCTGCCGCCGCTGGACCTGCTGATCCGCACGTCCGGCGAGCTGCGCATCTCCAACTTCATGTTGTGGCAGTGCGCCTACGCCGAGCTGGTGTTCACCCCCGTCTGCTGGCCCGACTTCGCCGAAGGCGACCTCGACGACGCCATCGCCCGCTTCTGCGGTCGCGAGCGCCGCTTTGGTCTGACCCCGGACCAGATCTCCAAGTGAGAAAACCATGAGTCTGTTCAACTCCAACCTGTTCAAGCGTGTGGCCGCCGCAGCCGTCATGGCCCCCGTAGTCATCTTCGCCGCCCTGTGGGAGAACCAGTTCGCCTGGTCGGCGCTGATCATCGCCATCGGGTTTCTGGCGATGATGGAGTACGCGGTCATGGCCTTCGAGCCCCACGAAATCTGGGACCGCATGTTCTCGGTCATGACCGGCACGCTGCTCATCGCGTTCATGATCATGCTGTCGAAGTTCATCCTGCTGCTGGGAATCTGGATCATCCTGGTGATCTGCCTGGGGCTGATCATCTTCTCGCCGCACCCGCCCACGGCCGGCGCACGGCTGGGCAAGCACTTCGTGGGCGTGTTCCTGATCGCCTACCTGCTGTCGTTTGCCGGCCTGATCAAGCAGCTCCCCGACGGGGGCCGATGGATCCTGTTCACGCTGACGATCGTGTGGTTCGGCGACACGGGCGCCTATTTCACCGGCAAGACCATCGGCCGCCACAAGCTGGCCCCCCTGGTGAGCCCGAACAAGACCTGGGAGGGCTCCATCGGCGGTCTGCTGGCGTCCATGGGCGCCGGCGCGCTGGCCATGACCTACGTGCCGGGCCTGAATTGGGTGATCGCCCTGTCGCTGAGCGTGATGGTGGGCATCATGGGCCAGTTCGGCGACCTCGCCGAGTCCCTGGTCAAGCGCACCTACAACGTCAAGGACTCGGGGAACCTGATCCCGGGCCACGGCGGCGTCCTCGACCGCATCGATGCGGTCCTCTTCGCGGCTCCGATGATGTTCATATATCTTTATGTCGCCTATACACAGGCCGGGATCTAAGCTGAAAGCGCTTGACATTTCGGGCCTCAGTTTATAGTATTTCCCACACTTGCCGGGGGGGTCCCTCCGGCGCTTCTTCTCGAATGGAGGATCACCGTGTCTGACAACGATAATATTGATCTCAAAGCACGACTTGGCCGTAAACGTCTGCGCACCTCTTCCCAGAAGGACCTTGAATCCAACCTTCCCGGAGCGGAGCAGGGCTATGAGCGTCCTCCCACCGGCGAGTTCCGCGCCGCCTCCGATGAAGGCATCCCGACCCCCATGGGCATGCCGTCGATTCCCGCTCCCGGCATGCCGTCGGTCCCGGGCGCTCCGATGCCCGCCGCCACGCCCGTCGAGATCGACTACAACATCGGCAAGACCTCCAAGATGACGTACATCATCCTCGCGGCCTGCTGCGTCCTTCCGTCGCTGGGCCTGGGATACTGCTCCGGACAGCGCGTCGAGCAGAACAACCTCGTCAACAAGGCCACGAAGGACGCCGCCAGCCTGAAGGCCACCTTCGACCTGATCAACATGGATCTGGGCAAGTTCCAGACCGCGTTTGCTGCCCCCCCGACCAAGGTCGCGGGCTGGCTGACGCTCCCGCAGGACCTGTCGATCAAGGATCCCGACTTCGGCGAGCTGGCCGGTTTCAAACTGAATTACATCCCCACGCCCAAGCAGCGCAAGGACTTCATGGGCAACCTGGTGACCTTCTACTCGCTGATCATCCTGATCAAGGACGAGTATGGCCGGTTCCAGGAGCATGTCATGGCCCTCGACAGTTTCAAGGACATCGTCAACGCGATGGACAAGATGGAAGAGAAGCAGATCGTCGCCGAAGGCAAGTCCGAGTATCTGCTCAACATCATCAGCATCCTTCGCAAGTACACGATCAAGACCGTCCAGGGGCGCTCGGAAGCGGCCGTGAAGGACGCCAAGGACGTTCAGAAGTTCGTGCTGCTGTGGGACGGCGCCACGACCAAGACGATCGTCATCCCCCTGCAGATTGATGCGCTGGTCTGCCCCGAAGCCAAGAAGGCCAAATGCGAGGAATACGAGAAGGTCGTCTCCTATCTGGGCCAGGAATTCCCGTTCGAGATGGCCAAGGACGTCAAGGCCGCCGAAATGAAGGTCGCCATCAAGTTCGGTGAGGTCGCCCAGCGCTCGATGGAAGTCATGGTGAAGTCCGAGATCGTGGATCCGATGGTTCCGCGCTGGCAGAACGCCGTGGATTCCTTCTACAAGCTCCAGAAGTACA
Source organism: Deltaproteobacteria bacterium HGW-Deltaproteobacteria-22 (assembly GCA_002841825.1). GTDB lineage: Bacteria > Myxococcota_A > Polyangia > HGW-17 > HGW-17 > HGW-17. Next base: position 4,977 of record PHAZ01000213.1, read on the forward strand.
TCAAGGACGCCAACGAGATCGCCGCGAAGCTGATGCCGATCCTCGATGGCGCCGCCAAGCGCAAGAAGCGCGGCCTCATCTAGTATCCTCCCCTCCCCTCGCCCGATCCCCATTTCACAACACTGATCAGGTCCACTGATACCATCGGAAATCCCTGCAGGGTGCGTTTTTAAGACTTGGGTCATTTCTTTCTTTTGAACGTCGTAGGAGGACCATCACCGGTGTGAGCAGGGAAAATCTCCCCTACAGGTTGCGCTGGAAGAAGCGCGTGAGCGTGAGCAGCAGGTGCGTGCGCACCGCGTTGCCCCAGAGGCTGTGGGCACGGCCAGGATAGAGCATCATCTCGAACATGCGGGACTCGTTCTGCAGCTTCTGGAACAGTTGGAGCGAGTTGATCAGCAGCACGTTGTCATCGCTCATGCCGTGGACGACGAGCAGGGGAAGAGCCTTCACGCCAGCGGGGTCACCGAGCACCGAGGACTTCCCGTACGCGGCGGGGTTCGCCGACGGCAGCCCAAGATATCGCTCGGTGTAATGGGTGTCGTACAGGCTCCAGTCCACCGGCGGCGCCACGGCAGCAGCCGCGGCCAGCCCCGTGTCGCGGAACAGCGCGGCCACGGCCAGATAGCCGCCGTAGCTCCAGCCCCACAGGCCGATGCGCGCGGGATCCACGCCGGGCTGGGACTTGAGAAACCCGACGGCCGAGCGCACGTCCTCCACATCGAACACACCAAACGCCCCATGGGGCGCCTTGGCGAACCGCCGATCGCGGTACATCCCACCGCGGCCGTCCACCATCAGCACGTAGAATCCGGCGTCTGCCATGGCCCGGCACCACAGATGGTTCCGTGTGAGCCGGCGCTGGACCATCTGCCCGTGGGGTCCGCCGTAAACGTAAATGATCGCGGGATAGCGGCGGCCCCGGACGGGATCCGGCGGGGACCACAGCTGGCCATTGAGGGTGGTCGAACCAGGCTTCGAGGGCACGTCGACCTCCGCGGGCGGGATCATCTTCGGCAGGGTCACGCCGGGCACGATCGTGTGGACGCGCGGGCCGTCGTACGCAAACAGCGCGGTCTCTTCGGCTGCGTCCCTGGAGCCAAGCCGGGCCGAGAAGTGAGAAAAGTCCGGCGAAAACCTCGCCGACACCCAGGTCGCCCCGGGGATGGCAATCGGCCTCACGGTGCGCTTGTTCAGATCCCACTCCACCAACTGGCGCTGCCTGCCATCGTGGGAAAACACCGTCAGGATCACGCGGGGGAGCTTCGGATGCACCGCCACCAGCTGGTCGAGGGTCATCCCTTCGGGCAGGTCCAGGCGCGCATCGGGGACCGGCAGCATCATGGGCTTCCCCTGATGCAGGCAGGAACTGGCGCGCCGCGCGGCGGTGCCGGAGAACAGGAACAGGGTCTTTCGTCCGCGCTCCGGGGCCCCCGGATCGTAGCAGCGCGGATTCTCAGTGCTCCAGAAAAACGCGTTGCGCAGCGGCAGCGACTGCAGGTCGGAGTGCAGCTCCACCCAGGCCTGGTCAGCCTCCTCGAGCACCGGGACGCAGTCGTCCCTGCCCACCTCGCAGAAGAGCAGCCTCAGGTGTGACTGCGCGCGGTTCTCCACGGCCACCAGGGCGTGCTTGGCGTCCTGCCAGTACAGGCGCGCCAGGTACTCGTAGGCGCCCAGCTGCCAGCTGCGCACGGACTTGGTCGGCGAATGGTAATAGTGCAGTTTCACGACGGCGTTGGGGGTGCCCGCCGAGGGATACCGCTGCGCCACGATCGAGGCGCTCTTCTCGCCCAGATCAGGCCGCTCCCGGATCATCACGCCGCCCTCGTCGACCTCGGTAAAGGCCAGCGTGGCGGAGTCCGGCGACCACCAGGCGCCGTCATTGCGATCCATCTCCTCCTGTGCGACGAACTCGGCCAGGCCGAAGAAGCGCGTGGCCGAGCCTTCCTGCGTGATGCGCGACAGCGCCCGGGAGGCCACATGCAGCACATGGAGATCCCCGGCGCAGGAGAACGAGATCAGGCTCCCGTCCGGCGAGAGCTTCACGTCCAGCAGCGGCGCGGAGGCGGGCAGCCGGGCCTGATCGCCCGACATCAGCCGGACGGCCCCCGGCGCGGCGATGTCCATCACGCGGTAGTCCTTGGCCAGGGGGATGAAGTCGAGCAGGTTCGGGTTCAGCATCTGGAGGGCCAGCCGGTCTGCGGTCTCCTGCTCGGGGAAAACGATGTGCTCGGCGCCCACGGAACGAAGGATCTCGGCATGGTCGGCGCTGGTGGCCTTGGCGCGGATGACCGGAACACCGATGCGCTTGAGGTGCAACGTGCACAGAATGCTGGCTTCCAGGCTCTCTCCGATGCTCACCACGGCCTCGTCGAAGTCCGAGGACACCTCGGAAGCCAACGCGTGGAAGTCGCGAGCGTCCAGGCATCGGGCGCGCTGGACCTCGTCGACGATGGCGTTGACCCTCGCGATCTCGCTATCGAGCACCAGCACGTCGGCATGGCGAGCGAGCGACCGGGCCAGTGCCGCGCCGAAGTGTCCCAGCCCGATCACACAGATTCTTCTTTCGCGCCTCATCCGAT
>PHAZ01000214.1 GCA_002841825.1 Deltaproteobacteria bacterium HGW-Deltaproteobacteria-22
GGGAGAAGGAGACCAGCGGGCCCACCGGCGCGGTGGCTTGCGCGCTCCAGGATTGGGCGCGGGTGGCCAGGCGAACCCAGTCGGCGCGGATCATCGAAAGCCGGCGCTCGTAGACACCGCGCTGACGGGCGGCCAGTCCCGGGCCTGCAAGGATGCGCGCGACGTTGCCGAAGCTCTCCTGCAGGCGGGTACGCTCGGCTGCGAGGTTGAGGTGCTCGGACACCAGGAACGGGCGGGCGCCAGGCGTCCTGCCGGGGGAGAGCGACAGTTCGCCGATGGAACGCAGGTCGGCGCCGGAGGCCAGGGCGATTCGGTCCGGCGTCAGCATCCGGCCGTGCGGGTAGTGCACGATACCGCCCACGATGAACACGTCAGGCGGGTCGGGCAGGGTGGCCAGGGATTTCTGCCAGGACGGATCACCCGAGGTGAACAGCACCCGGAAGTCGGCGACAGGTTCTGTCGCGCGCAGACGCGTCCATGTGGCGGCCGCGTCCAGGCTGTCCGAGGACAGGACGCACACGGCGATCTTCATGGAGGCGACAGATTCCGTCACGCAGGAAGAGAAGGCCGGGCCCTCCCAGATGTCGGTGACGAAGCGCATGCCGGTGTCCCGGGCCAGTTGCTCGATGGTCTCGCGGCCCAGCTTCCGGTCGAGACGGCCCAGCACCATCCACGGCACCCCCTGCTCCCGCAAAAAGCGCACCCACGTCAGCGGTGACACCGGTGCGCCACGCAGATCCGCGGCCAGCTCGCGCGGGGCGAGGCTGTCGGGGCCGACCCAGAAGGGGGCGTGGGGTTTTCCGGGGTCGTCGGGCTTTCGCTCGGCCGCAAAGAAAGCGCGCAGGCCGTCGAGCACGGGGCCGGCACAACTGTTCTGGTTCCACGCGGTGTGGGTGTTGTGGACCAGCAGGATGCGCGCGGTCGGTGTGAAGGCCGGCGGCGCGGGCATCTCCCAGGCGCGAAGGGGTTCGACCGGGGGCGGCGCGGGTGGCTGCGTGGAGGTGCCTGCCATGACAGCCATGCCCGCGGGCGCCATCGGCGCCGGAGGCGACGCGGGGTCACCGGAGGTTGCCTTTTCACAAGCCGGCAGCAGGAGCAGGAGCAGGAACAGGAACAGGAGGAGAATCAGACGCTTCTGGTGCAAGGAAGACCTCCATGCGGAAAACGGTGACAACGTCCGCATTCGTGGATTTTCCGACAGGTCGGGGACGTGGTGCCAGGCCGGGCTCATCGCGCTTCGGTGCGGGCGTCGAGGATGTGGCGGCTCCAGGTCTCGAACGCTTCGCCATTCTCGGCGATGAGTTTCTGCACCGGCTCGAAGTGGCCCGCAAGCACCTCGGTCTCGCGTACGGTGACTGTGGTGCCGGCCGGGAGCCGCGCAAAGAAGAGCACGCCGGTGTGCACGGTGCCGACCTCGTTGGACTCGTCGTTGATCAGGCCGCGGTACTCCAGGACCAGCGACTCGGGCGAGTCTACGTGGACCTCCTCCTCGATTTCGCGCAGGGCCGCGGCGCGGATCATGTCCCAGGAGCGCCCGGCGACTCCGACGCCGCTGGTCTCCATGGGCTCGATGTGCCCGCCCACGCCGATGGACAGCAGGTTGTGCAGCCTGGCCTCTCCGCCGCCGGTGAGGCGCTCGAACACGAACACCTCGTCGTCGCGCCACAGCACAGTGTAGGGGATGACCTGTTTGAACTCGGGGTCACGCTCGGCGTGGGGCCGCTCGAGGAAGAAGCCGCGGCCGAAGCGGTCCGCGCAGGTGTCCAGGGAAGGGAAGACGAGCCCGATCTGCGGGATCAGGCCGTCCAGATCGCGGCGCTTGACGACGTAGATGAATTTCATGGGTTGTTCGCCGGGGGTAGGAGGATGAGGGATGACGCGACTACTTGCCCATCGGGGGCAGGCAGTACAGGTCGGTCTCGACGCCGCCGGGGACCGCCGAGCAGCCGTAGTCGGGCTCGCGACACTCCGAGGCGTCCGCGCAGGGCTTCAGGCAGTAGGAGGCCACCATCACGTTGATGCAGGTGCCGCCGACGGCGGTGCAGGCGTCGGGATCGCCGGGGTTGGTCGGGGCGGTGCAGGAGGAACTGCAATAGCCGCCGGGCAGCGTGAACAGGCCCATGCCGGTGGGATCGGTCACGCACTCGGCGGTCAGGCCCGGGCCGGAGACGCCGCCGCAGTCGGCCGCATTGCCGCAGGCATCGCCCACGAGGCCGTCGCCGCCGCCGTTTTCGCAGGCGGAGGTGTTGAACGTGCAACTGACCGTGCAGGCCAGTTGACCGCTGGCGAAGCCCTGGGTGACGCAGGTCTGTCCGTCCAGGTCGTTTCCGTCGCAGGACTCGGCGCCGCCGACGGCACCGTCGCCGCAGGTGTTGTTGTTGGTGTTGTTGTTGCAGCCCGAAGTGACGAAGCTCAGGCAGGTCGCGGCGCAGCCGAGGGTGCCGCCGGTGAAGCCGCGGGTGATGCAGGTCTCTCCGGCCAGATCGGCGCCGTCACAGACCTCGGTGCCCTCGACGGTGTCGTTGCCGCAGGTGGCGTTGTTGGTGTTGTTGACGTTGTTGACGTTGTTGTTGTTGGTGTTGTTGTTCGACGACTTGTCGTCGTCACAGGCGACAGCAGTGAAGAGCAGCATGGAAAAGATGCAAATCAGTAACGTTTTCATGGGGTTGCCTCCAGATGACCGGGGGTTGGTTCCGGTTCACTCGGGCATACCACGAAGAGGAAAAAAAGCAAGCTGTCAGCCGCCGGAGAGAACGACGAGCACGATCAACAGCAGGACAATGGTGAAGATCAGCGTGACCACGACCATGCGGAGGTCCTCGGGGCTCATCGACGAGAGCCTCTCCAGCGGGGATTTCCGGCGGCGGGGTGCGGTTGCGGGGCCCGGACGTCCTGCGGGTGGACGCTGCGGGGCGGTGCCGGATCGGGGTGATGAAGAGGTCATCTGTCCGGTCGCGAGCTTCGCGTGGGGGCCGGTGGAGAATGACCCGGGCCCGGAACCGTCCACCTGCGGGAACGGCGTGTCGGTGGACGGGCGCACAGCGGGGCGGGAGCCCGTCGAAGGCGTCAGCACCGGCGCGCGCGTGTTCGGCGGCAGGGTGGGGTTGCGGACCGGGCGCGGCGGCGCTGGGCGCATCAGGCCTGGCGCGGGCGGGTTCAGATCGTCGAGCAGGATCGTCTCGTCCTCGAGGTGTGCGTCCGGGGGTTCGTAGTTGTCGACCAGGCTCTGCTCCTCGTCGACGGAGAGAACGCCGGTCTCCCGGTTCGGGGAGTCGTCGATCAGGATCGTCTCCATGCTGTCGGACGCATGGGAGTCCTGTTCGAGCATGACACGGGTCTCCTCCTCGAGCTCGGCGATCGCCCGCGTCTTGACAGCCGGCGCAGTCTTGTCCATCCGGCCCGAGCGCACACGCGGCTGGGATCGCTGGAAAAGGTAGGCCGGGATCGAGCGCAGCACGAGCGATCCGTTGCCCAGACATTGGGAGAACGCCTCGTGCAGGCTCCGGATCTCGAGATAGATTTCCTTCTGGAAGAGGTTCTTCATCCAGTTGCCCATCTCGTCCTGGTCCATGCCGGTATCCATGGAGGTCAGCAGGCCCTCGAGCTGGAGCAGCATCGTCGAGGCGCGCGGGTAGCGGTTCTCGATGTTTTTGGACAGGCACTTCAGGATGATCTTTTCCAGCTCGGGAGGCAACTGGATCTGGGCCGAGAGTGGCGAAGGGGAGGCCGACGAGATGCTCTTCTGGACGGAGGCCAGGTCCTTGCCCTTGAACGGGTGGACGCCGGCGAGCAGTTCGTACAGGATGGTGCCCAGGGAGAAGATGTCGGTGCGATGATCGTAATAACCCTGGGCGATCTGCTCCGGGGAAAGGGCGCAGATCGACCGGAAGTCCAGGTTGGCTGCGTCGGGACCGGTGAGGCTGATCGGCTCCGTCCCGAAGTCGTACAGGTGAACCGTGCCATCGAAGGCGATCCAGATGTTTTTCAGGCTCAGGTTGCGGTGGACGACGAAGCGCTTGTTTCCGAAACTGAGCTTGCGCGTGTGCGCGTAATCCAGCGCCCGGCAGACCTGGATCGCGAGATAGGTCGCGATCTCGGGATCGACCTTCTTCCGGCTCTCGCGAACCTGCCGAAGCACGGCCAGGAGACTGCGGCCCCAGGGATGTTCCTCGGTCAGGTAAAGGTTTTCCCGGACCTTGCCGGCCTCGAGCACTTTGACGATCGACGGGTGGTTGAGCTCGCGGGTGACCTTGGCCTCGTATACCAGGATCTTGGTCGATCTCAGGTCGTTGCCCAGGGCGGGGTGCAGTCGTTTGAGCAGCACGAAGCCGTCGAAGAAACGCTTGGAAAGATCCACGGCCCGGAACATTTCAGCGGTGCGGGTCGCACCGAGCGGTTCCAGGAGCAGGAATTTTCCAAATTGCGTGGGCTGAACCGTTTTCATGCCGCTCCTCAGGCTCAGTTGAATAAACCGTATGGGTCCGGAAAGTAAAGGAAAAAAAGTGATATGGACTGAGATTGCCTTGGAAAAGTCGAGGTTTCGGCTACACTGTCTATGTCATGTTTCACCTCCCGTTCCAGTTCCGTCATCTTGCCGTCTTCATTCTGTTGGTGACGAGCTGCCTGCTGACGGCCGGAGCCTGCTCCAGTTCTCACCGCAAGGTCGACGGCACCTGCGGCAACGGCATGCTGGAATTGACCGAGGAGTGTGATCAGGACCGCTTCTGGGGGCAGACCTGCGAGGGCTACGGCTTCCAGGGAGGCTTCCTCAGTTGCAGCGCGTTCTGCACGGTGGACATCTCCACCTGCCATGGCTACCTGCCGACTTGCGGCAACGGCCAGGTCGAGAACCTCGAGCAGTGTGACACCACCGAGCTCTCCGGGGTCAAATGCGAGTCGTGGGGATTCGACGGCGGCACCCTGAGTTGCACGGCAGCATGCACCTTCGACACCTCAGGCTGCACCGGGACCTGCGCCAGTTCATGCATTCTCAATGCACGCCGCTGCGTGAACGACTGGATCGAGGTGTGTGTCGCCCAGGCCGGCGCCTGCAACGCATGGAGTCCGGAGATGGACTGCGCCTCCCTGGGACAGTCTTGCGTGCCGCTGACCTTCGGTACTGTGCAGTGCGAGGCTTTGTGCTCGGACGCCTGCATCGTCGGCGACAAGATGTGCAGTGAAGATGCCGGTACCCTGCTGGTATGCGAGGAAGCCGGCTCGTCGGATTGCAACCAGTGGGTACCGCAGGCGTGCGGTGAGGGACGGATCTGCGTGGTCGGCCGCGAGACGGCGTGTCAGGACCAGTGCGCCAACCCCTGCACTGCGCCGGAGGAGGGGCATGCACGCTGTAGTCAGGACGGCGGCAGCCTGGAGGAGTGCCGCTCCATCACCGACGATTGCCGGCGCTGGGTTCCGGACGTCTTTTGCGCGGGTGGCGATGTCTGCCTGCCCTGGATGCTGTCCTGCGAGCCTGCGGGGACGCTGGACACTTGCCTGGAGGCGCGCTGGGCTCCCGGGCTCCCTTATGTGATCAGTGGCACCGACTTCGCGGCGGACTTCACCGACGACGCCACGGCCCTGGACGATGCAGCCGGCTGCGCGCTGGGGACAGCGGGCGCGGAGGCCTTCTGGAAGACACGGTTGTCCTCCGGGCAGACGGTGGTGGTGTCGGCCGCACAGGGCCCCGGCCTGCGTTTCCGTGTGCACCGGGACTGTGACAGCCTGGAGTGCCTGGCCGCAGGGGACAGGCTCTTGTTCACGGCCCCCTCCACCGCGGACTACCTGTTCTCGGCCGAGGGGTGGGGCAGTGGTTTCGGTGCGTATGAGATTCGTATGGAAAGCGCCGTGCTGCTCGGGGTCGCCGATCCGTGCCTTCCTTCGGATCCTGCCCGGGTGTGCTCGACGCCGGCCTGGTGCGGAACGGATCCGGCGTCTCCGACGGGCTATGCCTGCAAGCCCGCGCCTGGCGGTGATCTCTGCGGGGACGCGCTGCAGATCGGACCGGGGGATCATGTCGGAGCGCTTCAGGGGCTGGGCGACCAGGTCGAGTTCCCCGGGATCACCGGGTCCGTGGAGCAATGGTGGATGTTTACTGCCACCGGGGACGCGACGGCCGTCTTCTCGGTGACAGCTGCCTTCGCGACGAACCTGCTGGTGTTCGCGGACTGCCCGGACGTGCCCGACGCGCCGCTGGTCGCGATCTCTGGGGTCGGCGATCCAGAGGTGCGGCTTCCGCTGGCGGTGGGACAGACCGTCCGGATCGTCGTGGAGAAGATTTCCCCGATGACGTCAGCGACGCTCCCCTACGACTACGGGTTGCGGATCTCGGTGCTGGCCGGGCAGGAGACCGGTCTGTGCACGGACGGTCTGGACAACGACGAGGACGGCGCGATCGACTGCGCGGACGCCGACTGCGCCGGCCTGGACGGGGCCTGCCTGGTGGAATGGCTCTGCAGCGACGGCATGGACGACGACGCAGACGGCGCGACCGACTGCGCCGATGCCGACTGTGCAGGGCAGGAGGTCTGCTGGACGATGAGGGCGCTTTACACCCAGTTGTCTGCAGGCGCACCGGTGGACTTCGAGGGGCGGCGCCTGCGCTTCGTGCCCCGCCCGGGCGATCCACGCGAGTATGACTGGTTCCTGGAGTCGCCCGCGGAGTTCTTCATCACTCCGGGCACCGCCGGCTTCGGCATGGACGTCGTCGACGACGGCCTTTATGCCCTGACGCTGCCGATGCGGTTTCCATTTCACGGGCGGCTCTACGAAAACGTCTGGGTCTCCTCCAACGGCTGGCTGACCTTTTCGCAGCCGGGCGGGGCGCAGCCCTATGAGAGTCCCGCCCTTCTGGCAGCCATGCCAACGATTGCGCTGATGTGGGATGATCTGAGCCGCATCCAGTTCGGCGACGAGTTCAACGCGGACTGGGGCTGGGATGCCATCTCCGGGCGCATCTTCTGGGCCTTCACGTTCACCTGCCGCGAATACATGGCGCCGGCCAACCTGCTTTGGGCCCAGTTGGTGCTCTTCGACGACGGCGAGATCCGCATGGACTACCTCACCTGCGGCATCAACGACGCCATCGTCGGCATCGCCGACCCCGGCCTGGGGGCCATCCCGGGCCCGGTGTCGTTTTTGCCCTGACCTGCTTCTCAGACGAACTCAATGAACCGGATCAGCCGTCAATTCTCAGCGATGAAGAGACGGACCTGGTAGGGAGTGAGGGTCATCTGGAGGGCGCCGCCGGTGACCGTGGCCCGGTGTTCTCCGAACAGGATGTCGCGAAGGACAGTGCCGTCGTCAAAACCGTAGCCGGGCTTCACGGTGATCGAGGCAGAGCATCCGGCATTGCCGGAGAGCACCACCAGCACGCTCTGGCTGCCCTCGGCCTTGACGTAGGCCAGGCAGGAGGCCTCACCATGGAAGGCGTCGTACTTGCCGGTGCGCAGGGCGGCGTAGGTGTTGCGGGCGTGGTTCAGCCGTGAGACCAGGTCGCGAAGCGTCTTCTGGGCGTCAGAGAGCTGGGTGTCGGCGAAGATCATCGAACGC
>PHAZ01000215.1 GCA_002841825.1 Deltaproteobacteria bacterium HGW-Deltaproteobacteria-22
ATCCGGGTTATCACGACAACGGCTCGGGGGTGTGCGTGCTCGACGAGCAGTGCATGCCGAACACGTGCAGCGGCCACGGTGAGTGCACGCTGACGCTGGGCGTAGTCTCGTGTGCTTGCGCCCCGGGCTACACGGGTTCGAACTGCCAGGAGTGTGCGGCGGACTTCCACCGCAACGCCGAAAACGCCTGCGTCGCGGACGTGGCGTGCCCGGTCGGATACTGCGGAGATCACGGGACCTGCGTGGACACCACCGGGGTGCCGGTGTGCACCTGCGCGATCGGGTACACGGGAACGACGTGCAACGCCTGCTATCCGGGCTATCACGACAACGGCTCGGGGGTGTGCGTGCTCGATGAGCAGTGCATGCCGAACACGTGCAGCGGTAACGGCGTTTGCACGGTGACGCTGGGCGTAGTCTCGTGTGCTTGCGCCCCGGGCTACTCGGGTTCGAACTGCCAGGATTGCGCAGCGGACTTCCACCTAAACGCGGCCGGGCTGTGCGTGGCCGACGAAAACTGTGTCGACTCCGACCCTTGCGGCGCCCACGGCACCTGCGTGGACACCACCGGCATCATCGTGTGTGAATGCGCCATCGGGCACACGGGCACGACGTGCGAATCCTGCTATCCGGGGTACGAAATGTGCGGCGACGCCTGCGTAATCCTGTGGACCGACGAGGAACACTGCGGCGCCTGCGACAACACCTGCGCCACCGGCGCGACCTGCTCCGCCGGCGCCTGTGAGTGCAACGCCTCCACGCCCTGCGACGGCGCTGACTTCCATGGAGTAACCTGTGGTAGCCTCGGGTTTGCGAGCGGTCTCCTCATGTGCAGCCCGCTCTGTGAAATCGACACCACCGGCTGTATCCCGAGGGATTACGTATCACAGAACATCGGAACGCTGAAATACGTCCCCGCGGGGACGTTCCAGCGGGACGCGACGGCGACGAACCTGAGCGTGGTTTCGGTGTTTCGGATGAGTCAGTACGAAATAACCCGTGCGCAGTGGGTGGCGGTGACGGGCTGGGCGGATCCGAGCAACGTGACCTACTCCAGCGGCACGAACGACCCGGTGCAGCGGGTGAATTGGTACGACGCGATCGCGTTTTGCAACAAGTTGAGCATCGCCGAGGGGCGCACGCAGGTATACGGCGTCAGCGGCGTGGACTTCAGTACCCTCACCTACGCTGCGATTCCGACGAGTGACAACGCCACGTGGAACGCGGCGACGGCGAACTGGTCGGCGAACGGGTACCGGTTGCCCACGGAGATGGAGTGGATGTGGGCGGCGATGGGGGCGGACACGGAGAACCCGGGTGCGGTGAACACGACGGGGTACGCAAATGCGTTCGCCGGGAGCACGGGGACCAACGCGATCGGGGACTACGCGGTGTTCGGCTACAACGGCTCTGAAGTGGGTCGTACGACGACCATGCGCTCCAATCCGGTGGGTTCGAAGTGGGCCAACGAACTGGGGTTTCACGATCTCTCCGGAAACGTGCGGGAGTGGGCATGGGACTGGTACGGGACGTATCCATCGGGGACGGTGACGGACTATCGGGGGCCGGCCTCGGGCGCCAACCGCGTGTTACGCGGGGGCGACTGGTACTACGCTGCGTCCAACTGCACCGTGGCCAACCAGAACAACGGCGGCCCGAGCTTCCAGGGCATCAACCTCGGTTTTCGGGTGGTTCGGCCCTGAGACATGCAGCCTCGCGGGCCAACGGGTCCCGGAAAAGCGCTAAGGCGTCAAGCCGCAGCGCAAGACGGGACCGTAGGGTCCGCGTGTTTCCAAAATATGCACCGCGCAGCGGTCGCGAATTTTTCCGATTTTGAAGTGGGTGTTTCATGCCGCTGTTGACCCAGTTCCAGACGTTCTTCCTCAGTAACTAACCTGTCTTCAGTAACCCGCATTGCACAAGGGGTTTTCGAGCATGCGTGCAGTTTCGATGATTCCGTCTGAAACTCAAGCAGAGTGAGATGCAAGGACTTGGGTCATTCGGTCAACCCGCGTTGCAGGTAACGGGATTTGAACTCCTGATGAGGAGCCGTGGATTTGACCGCCGTTGTCAGTAGTGCCGGGGGCGGCTGCGGGGGGGTTCGTACGGGCGCGGGAGCGGTCCCTGCAGCTCGTGGTCGCGTCGGGCGTCGGGCTTCATGTCCGGCGTGGAAGGGGTCTTGTCGGGCGCCTCCAGGGACTTCACGTCGTACTTGACCGCGAGCTTGTGCGTTCGGGACGGGGAGTCGATGTGGAAGTGATCGCGGTGGGCGGCGTTGTAGGCGGGGGTGAGCACTGAGGAGAAGAGCCCTGAGTCACGCAGCGCCGCGGTGACGCCGTGCAGCGCCCGGGCCTTGGGAGAACGGCTGCCGCTTTCCCAGTGGTTCACCAGGGTGGCGTAGCCGAAGGAGCCGTCGATGGCGGTGACGTCAAGGGCCTCGCCGTAGGCGTGCCGCGAGAGCTGGTTCTTTCCCTCGACCTGGGTCACGCGCCAGGCGGAGTTCCAGTACATCGAGGCGATGCCCCACTTCTGCAGCTTGGGTCCGGCCAGGATCAGGTTCTCCACGGTCTTGCACTCCATGATCCATGGGGCGTCGGGGTTGTTCCAGGCGCGACGGTAGACCACGCCCCCGAGCTTGGTCGTCAGCGGCTTGATCGGGGTGGTCACGTGGGCGACGTTGTCGAACAACTGGTAGGGGATTCCGGCGGCCTTCAGGCGGGCCAGGCAGTCCCTGTCCATGCCCTTGGTGGGAACCGAAATGCGCTTGATGTCCTTGATGAGCATCGGCGTCTTGTTCCACGGCTCCTTGGGCTTGGCTCGCGTCTTTCCCTTGGCCGGTGTTTTCCCCTTGGCCGGGGACATCTGGGCGCCCGCGGACAGGGAAAACGAGAGGATCAGAAAGGTGGTGAAGAAAAATCGCATCGGATCACTGAAGGAAAAACCGGTAGATGAGATAGGTGGCCAGCAGGACGGTGACCGCCGTGAGAAGCCAGTCCATCGCCTTGTTCTTGCTCTTGCTCTGCTTCTGGCCCGTGACCGAACGCGCGGCGTTCTTGAAACCGCGGCGCATTCCCATCATCATGCCTCCACCAGAACCTTCGGAACGGCCTTTTCTATTCCTCTTCTTCATGATCCACTCCATGGGACAGGGCGCCCAGGTGCCGTTCGACGGCGCCCAGGCATTGCCGGTGCCAGCTCAGGTCGCGCTCGAGATCATCGAACTCGTCCTCGGGAAAGGGCTGCCGGGCCTCGAGGGCGACGACGTGTTTGCGCACGTCCTCGACGTCGATGTGATCATCGTCGAAGATGTCCTGCACCATGCAGGACAGCCTTCCGTCGGCCATCACGCGGATCAGGCCGCCACGGACCAGCAGCTCGTGGACGCGCCGCCCCGTGTGCACGCGCAGGGGACCCGGCTCCAGCACGCTCATCCAGGGGACGTGCATGGCCATGATGCCGACCTGTCCGCCGGCCACGCGGCACTCCACGAGGCTGGCGTCATTGAGGCGCATCATGACGCCCTGGTTCTGGTGTATCACACGGACGGAAAAAGTCTTCTTCATCGTTTCACGACCATCAGAACAGTTTGCGTTGCGTGAGCGTCTCGGCCTTCTCGCGCACGGAGTCGATGGTGCCCGACAGCAGAAACGCCTGGTCGGGCAGCGTGTCGCAGAGCCCATCGACGATCTCGCGGGCGCCACGGACCGTCTCGGTCACGGGGATGAACACCCCCGGGATGCCGGTGAAGTTCTCGGCCACATGGAACGGCTGCGAAAAAAAGCGCTGCAGTTTGCGGGCCCGCGACACGACGAGTCTATCCTCTTCGTTCAATTCATCAATACCCAAAATCGCGATGATGTCCTGCAGCTCCTGGTTGCGCTGCAGCATCTCCTGTACGCGCCGGGCCAGCTTGTAGTGCTCGTCGCCGACGACGTCCGGCGAGAGGATCGTGGAGTTGCTCTCCAGCGGGTCCACGGCGGGATAGATGCCCATGTCGACGATGCGGCGCGAGAGCACCGTGGTGGCGTCGAGGTGAGAGAAGGTGGTGGCCGGCGCGGGATCGGTCAGGTCGTCGGCGGGAACGTAGATCGCCTGGATCGAGGGGATCGATCCGCGCAGGGTCGACACGATGCGCTCCTGCATCTCGCCCATCTCCTGGGCCAGCGTCGGCTGGTAGCCCACCGCCGACGGGATGCGACCGAGCAGGGCCGAGACCTCGCTGCCGGCCTGCGTGAAGCGGAACACGTTGTCCACAAAGAACAGCACGTCCTGCCCCTCGACGTCCCGGAAGTACTCCGCCACTGTCAGGCCCGACAGGGCGACCCGGGCCCGCGCGCCGGGCGGCTCGTTCATCTGGCCGTAGATCAGCGCGACCTTGTCCAGGACGCCGGAGTGCTTCATCTCCATCCATAGATCGTTGCCCTCGCGGGTGCGCTCGCCGACGCCGCAGAAGACCGAGGTGCCGCCGTGGTGGAGCGCGACGTTGTGGATCAACTCCTGGATGATGACGGTCTTGCCCACGCCGGCGCCGCCGAACAGGCCGATCTTGCCGCCCTTGCGGAACGGCGCCAGGAAGTCGATGACCTTGATGCCGGTCTCGAGGTAGGAGACCTTGGTGTCCAGCTCAACAAAGCTCGGGGGGGCGCGGTGGATCGGGAACAACTGCGAGGATCCGATGGGTCCGAGTTGGTCCACCGGCTGCCCGATGACGTTCATGATGCGCCCGAGCACCTGCGGTCCGACGGGCACCTGCACCGGCGACTGGGTGTCCATCACGGGCTGGCCGCGGCGCAGACCGTCGGTGGTGTCCAGCGCGATGCAGCGCATGGTGCGCTCGCCGATGTGCTGGGCGACCTCGACGACGAGGTTCCACTCCTGGTCGTCGATGACCGGATTGGTGATGCGCAGCGCCGTCTCGATGGACGGCAGCTCGCCGTTCTCCCATGAGACGTCGACCACGGGACCGATGATCTGGAGGATGACACCCTTGTTCTCGTTCATTGCATGGCCTCGGAACCACTGATGATTTCCATCAGTTCCAGTGTGATTTTCGATTGACGGATCTTGTTGTATTCGAGCCGGAAGTTCTCGAGGAGCTCCTGGGCGTTCTTGGATGCATTGTCCATGGCGGTCATGCGCGCGGCATGTTCGGAGACCATGCACTCATACACCACCCGGCGGAGCTGGCACTCCAGGTACAGCGGCAGGAACAACTGGTGCAGCGTCGCAGGGTCGGGCTCGAGGTCCACCTCGACGTCCTGTTCGGTCTCGGGCTCGGGCAGCGGCACCAGCGGCACGCGCTCGGGTTTCTGGCGCAGCATGTTGTGGAACTCCGCGAACACGGCCTCGACGCGGTCGAAGCGGCCGGAGCTCACCCCATGGGCGACGAAGCGGGCGAGGTCGATCAAGGCCTCGTGGTCCAGGCTCTCGGTGGAGAGCACCGGCCCCTGTTCGACGCGCAGATACTGCTCGGCCGGCATCGCGGAGATTCCCTTCTTTCCGAACACGGCAAAGCGCAGGTGCTCCGTCTCGGGATACCACTGCGCGATGGCCTGTGTGAGGTTCTGGGTGAGGGAACCGCACATGCCGCGGTGCGGAAAGAACACGAGCACCAGCGTGAGCTTCTCGTCCGTTTTCGACGGGGTGGGCGGGAGCAGGTTGGGGGGGATGAAGGTCTTCATCTCCTCGCTAATTGTTCTTGATTTACGCAACTGTTCAAGCAGGCGCCAGTATTTGACGGTCGAGACCATCTTCATCGCGTCGGCGATCTTCCGGATGTTCCGGATCGAACCCATGCGCTGCTTGATCGTTCGCAGATCCTGCATGGCCTGCCTATGCCTCCTGCACGACGAAGTTGGCTTTGAACTGCTCCATCAGGTCGGACAACTCCTGTTCGAGCTCCGGCGTCATCTCGCTGAGGTCCTCGAGCCGCTGCACCACGCTCTGGCCGTGGGCGGTGATGTGGGTGCTCAACTCTTCCAGCAGCCGGGGCATCTGGGAAATTGGGCAGTGATCAAAATATCCATGGGTCCCCGCGGACAGCATGATCACCTGGCGCGCCATCGACAACGGCATGCCCAGCGGCTGGCGCATCAGCATCATCATGCGCTCGCCCCGCGCCAGCTGGTTGCGCGAGACCGGATCCAGATCCGAGCCGAACTGGGCGAAGGCCTGCAGTTCGCGGTACTGGGCCAACTGCAGCCGCAGGGGGCCGGCCACTCGCTTCATCGCCTTGGTCTGGGCCGCGCCGCCCACGCGGGAGACCGACAGCGCGACGTTGATCGCCGGCCGCTGGCCCGAGTGGAACAGTTCGCCCTCGAGGAAGATCTGGCCGTCGGTGATGGAGATGACGTTGGTCGGGATGTAGGCCGAGATGTCGCCCGACTGCGTCTCGACCACAGGGATGGCGGTCAGAGAGCCGCCGCCGCGCGCCTCGGAGAGCTTGGCGCCGCGCTCGAGCAGGCGGGAGTGCAGGTAGAACACGTCGCCGGGGTAGGCCTCGCGGCCAGGCGGACGGCGCAGCAGCAGGGAGATCTGGCGGTACGCCACCGCGTGCTTGCTCAGGTCGTCGATGAGCACCAGGGCGTGCTCGCCCCGGTCACGGAAGTACTCGCCCATGGTCATGCCCGCGTACGGCGCCAGGAACTGCTGCGGCGCGCCGTCGGCGGCCGAGGCGCACACGACGGTGGTGTAGTCCATGGCGTGGTAGAACCGCAGGCGGTCCACCAGGGTGGCGACCGTGCTCTGCTTCTGGCCCACGGCGACGTAGATGCACTTCACGCCCTTGCCCTTCTGGTTGATGATCATGTCCATCAGAAGGCTGGTCTTGCCGGTCTGGCGGTCGCCGATGATCAACTCGCGCTGGCCGCGGCCGATGGGCACCAGGGCGTCGATGGCGCGGATGCCGGTCTCCAGGGGCTCGCAAACGCTCTGGCGGTCGACGATGCCGGGCGCCTTGGTCTCGATGGGGTGGTGGGCCGCGGCGTTCACGTCTCCCTGCCCGTCGATGGGCTCACCCAGGGCGTTGACCACGCGGCCGAGCATGGCCTCGCCCACCGGGACCTTCACGATGTCGCCGGTGCGCCTGACCAGGTCGCCCTCCTTCAGGTGGGAGGAGTTGCCCAGCAGCGCGCAGCCCACGGAGCCCTCCTCCAGGTTGAGGGCCATGCCGAACAGGTCGTGGCCGAAGTCCACGAGCTCGCCGGACATGACGTTCTCGAGCCCGTAGACCCGCGCGATGCCGTCACCCACGGAGAGCACGGTGCCGACCTCGCTGACCTCCACGCGGTGCTCGAAGCGGGAGATTTCCTGAAGAATGATCGAACTGATTTCATCGGGTCGAAGTTGCATCGGTTTGGTTCCTGAAAATCACAGGCTCAGGTTCAGGCGGTCGCAGAACCGCCGGATGGAGCCTTCCATGGAGCCGTCGACGAGCTTGTTGCCCACGCGAATGAGCACGCCGCCGATCAGATCGGGGTTGACTTCCTGCCGGATCAGGGCGCTGTGCCC
>PHAZ01000216.1 GCA_002841825.1 Deltaproteobacteria bacterium HGW-Deltaproteobacteria-22
TCGAGAGCGGCGAGGAGTGTGATCCCCCGGGCGCCGACTGCACCGCCGACTGCCAGGGCACCGGCACCGCCCCCGTCGGGGATCCCTGCACCTCGGCGATGGACTGCGAGGGCAACTGGTGCCTCTCCGATGCCGACGGCTACCCGCTGGGCTACTGTGTCTTCGCCGGTTGCGACCTCGCCGTGCCCGACTCGTGCGCCAGCCACGGCGCCGATGCGATCTGCGTGAACTTCGGCACCGCCTCGGATCCCTACGGCGTCTGCATGGACGGCTGCTCCCCGGGCCCTGGCGCCTGCCGCACGGACTACTCCTGCACCCAGCTCAGCCCGGGCGTGCGCATCTGCTAGCCCTGACCGGCCCTCCCCTCAGGCCAGGACCTCCCGCATCCAGGCCGCCGTCTCCAGGACCACCGCTTCGTTGAAGCTCTCCGCCGTGTCGCGGCGGCGGCGGTCCCCGACGTTTTCCTGCATGGACCGGACCCGGCAGAACAGATGGCTGGTCCCGTCGATCTGCCGGAATTCGGCGTGGCCGGGATGGTCATGATTGACGATTTCGGCGATGGTGCGGGCCTCGAAATCGGAGAACACCTCGAGATCAAATTCACCGAACATGGACAGGACGAAGGCCCCGGTCCGGCTCCAGACCTCGGTCATGTCGTGGTCGTCGAGCTGGTGCCAGTACCGGTAGTGCCGCCCCCACAGATGTCCCTGGCCGTCGTGCTGCAGGTGCTCCGTCAGGAGCGCAGAGCACCGCTGGTCTTGGGCGAGCTCGGCGGGGCTCTTCCGGTCCCGGTAAAACAGCGTCATGAGGTCGGCGAGGTCCTGGACGATGCGCGCGGTCTGCTCCGAATCCACGCCGAAGAACGGCAACTGGAAGGCGAAGGTCTCCGGGATGAGCTCCCGCCAGGGCTTCAGGGAGGTGCCATAGACGGCGATCCCGAGCACGGGGATGGTTTCGGCGATCAGGGGCGCGACGAGCCCGCCCAGGGAGTGCCCAAACAGGAACACCTGATCCGGATCCACGAAGTCGTACGTCCTGATCCGCCGCAGGACGGCCTCGAACACCCGCAGCTCGGTCTCCAGATCCGCGTCGGCATGCCGGGGAAGCCCGCCCGCCCGCCCCGCGCCTTTCCACTGGGCGCGGAACACGGAAAAACCCTGGGCGGCCAGCCTCTGGACGAACCGGCCATACGGATGATCCCCCAGGTTTTCCATCGAGGCGCCGTCGAAGCCCTGGATGAACAGCACCGCAGGCAGCCGGCCGGGGCACTTTGGCCGATCCACGAAGATCCGGAGCTCCCCGCCTTCGAATTGGAGGGCCTCGTGGGCGGGTTCTCGCGGCCTGCGTGATCGTCCCTCGACGTCGGTCATGGTCCTCCCCTTCAGAACGTCAGGATCTCGAAGCCGTCTGCCATGAAGCCGGCGATGCCCGCGTGACCGGACATGTCGGCCAGCAGGGGCAGATCCTGGGCCACAGCGTCGTCGAGGGTGCCGAGCTTGACGGCGCAGGCGCGGCAGACGCCGGCGACCAGGTTCGCGTCGACGACCTTCTTCCACAGCGGATGCAGTTGGTGATCGGGCTTGACCAGCTCGGGAATCAGTTTCACCGAGGTGCCCTCGAGGACGATGCCGATGGACATCCCCCGGGCGCTCAGGTCCAGCGCGTTGAGCAGCACGTGGACAAAGCACAACGGATCCCCGTTGAAGGCGAAAATCGCAATTTTCTTCATGTTTTCAATCCTTTTCAATTTCTCCAGGAAGCGGACGTCGGTCTAGCGCTTGACGCCGGTGAAGCCGGTCTCGAATTCGATGGAGGCCGACAGCACCAGGGCCTCGAGCTGGCCGTCCATGTTGGGATCGCCCGCCCACAGGCAGCCGCCGGCGTAGCCGGTCTTCACGACGCCGGCCCGGATGGCGGTGGCCTCCCAGTCGCCCCCCGCGGACGTGCCGATGTTGACCCACTCGCCGTCGGCCAGGGACCCCGCCAGCAGCACGCAGTTGATGCCGTTGGTGGCGATGCCGCCGCCCAGGTACAGGCGGAAGGTCTCGCCGGTCTCGCCGATGACGCCGAAGGCCTCGCGCTCGACGACCGTGATCTCGCCGTCGCAGACCTGGTCGCAGTCGGGGTTGAGGGTTCCCTCGCCGCAGTCCGCAGGCGCCGGCGTGACCATGACGCCCAGGCACTCGGTCTTGGGCAGCGTGACGATCATCTGGTGCAGCAGCGCCGTGTTGCGCTGCTCGATCTCCACCGTGCCCGGCCACGCCTCGGAGGGGCAGATGACCTCGGGCCGCTCACAGTCCAGGTCGAACGTCAGCGGCTGCCCCTCGTGGGTGATCTCGATGAGGCCGCCCTGCACGCCCAGGGTGCGCTCGTAGACCGCGCCGCCCACGGTGATCGTCACGTCCAGGGTGTCGTCGTAGGTGATGTCCCAGACGCCGGTGACGTCCGGCGCAGGGGACTTGGAGACGGCGCTGCAGCCGTCGCCCTTGGCGCCCATGGACAGCAGGGCGAAGACGACGGTGGCGGCCAGGATGATGCGCAGGGACGGATTTTTCATGGTCTGACTCCTTGAAGGTTGCGGGATGACTCCACTGCTGTTGACCATACCCGGAAACGGGTGGTTTTCAAGTCCGGAGTTCGGGGCGGGGCAAACCGGTCGCCCAACCCGGGGCATCATGTCCGGAACACCGCCGCAGGCGGTGTAGTGCGGACGCCGGGGCTGCGGGACCGTCGCAGGGGACAGCTAGGGCTGCAAAGACGAGGGATAGTCGTGGCGCGGGGGATTGACCGCCCAGCCGAGGTTGTTCCAGGTCGTGGAGTCGGCGTTGGCGATGCCGTAGAACAGGAAGGTCTTCTTGGAGCGGCGCACGATGGCCGGGGAGGTCTCGGACTCGTGGTTGACGAAGGAGTTGGGGGCCACGCGGTCGAACACGGGGTTGAAGGCGAACTTCTGGAAGCTCTCGCCGTCGCGGGAGACGAGGTAGCCGATGGAGAGGTTGGCGCGGACCTGGTCGATGGTGCCGAAGCTCTCGGCGATGCCCGACTCGAAGCCGTAGGCCGACACCCACATCTTGTACAGCGTGCCGCCGGCGCCGTCGCCCTCGACGAGGACGAACGGGGAGTGGACGCGGGACACGGCCCGCCACAGGACGGGGTCGATCAACTGGTGCGGCAGCAGCACGGTCTTGCGCTCGGCGCCGGAGAACGAGGCGCCCTGGGCGTCGGACGAGAGGACGGTGCGGATCTGGACGCCGTCGCCGACCTGGTAGTACAGCCGCACGCGGCCCGACTGGGGGTCGAGGACGGCCGAGGGCGCGCGCACGGCGGTCTCGTCGGCGGCCGGCGTGATCACGGGGGCCCCGTCGCGGGTCCAGCGGCGGCCGTCGTCGCTGACGGCGCGGCCGATGGAGGCGCCGCGGTTGATCTCGAAGTACATCACGTAGCGGCCGGAGAGCAGGATCACCGTGGGCGCGCCGATGTGCCAGTTGTCCGCGGGCTCGGATTCGAGGACGGGGGCCGGGGGCGTCATGTGCCAGATGATGCCGTCGTTGGAGGTGGCCCGGAAGATGACCGACCGCTCCAGGGCGCCCTGGTTCATCTCGACGAACAGGTAGAGGACGCCGTCGGTGCCCACCAGCGGCGAAGGCTCGTTGAGCAGGCGCGGCTCGACCTGGATCACGCACTCCTCGTCCGGGAAGCAGTCGGAGTCGATGGCGCAGGGGGCGGTGATGCAGCGGGCGCGGTTGACCGAGCACAGTTCGCCGGCCTGGCACTCGCCGTCGATGATGCACATCTGCTGGCAGATCCCCAGGTCGCAGCGGCCGTTGGGGCCGGGACACTCGCAGTCGCTGCGGCACTTGAGCACGCAGCGCGAGTTCTGGAAGTCGCAGGTCATGTCGTCAGGGCACTCGTCGGAGCGGGTGCAGTACTTCACCGTGCACTTGCCGCACACACAGCCCTCGCGACCGGCGCAGTCGGCGTCGGAGGAGCAGTTCTCCAGCGTCGGCGCGTCGAGCTTCTGGCAGAAGCCGCCCAGGGTTCCTCCGGGCGGGGTGATGCGGTGCGTGGCCACGCAGATCTCGAGGGGGCCCTTCTCCTCGAAGGGGGCGACGCCGGTGACGATGCCGACACCGGAGTACACGGTCTGGGTGTCCAGCGTGCAGGAGGAGACGACCAGGGCGAGCAGGAGGAAGAGTCGCTTCATCTTCTAGAACTCCGTTTCGAAACCCAGGGTGAAGTGCAGCAGGGAGCCACGGTGGTTGACCGCCGGCAGCGTGGCGTTGACCTTGAAGTCGGTGCGGTCCACGAGCTGGTGGTACTGGAACGCGGACTGCAGGCGGACCGGGTGGGGCCACAGTGAAAAACCGTCGGCCAGCTTCAGGCCAATCCCCAGGCCCAGGACGTGCCGGTCGTTGTCCATGAGCGTGGCCAGCCCCTCCTGCGCGGGCACGGGCGTTGGCACGAAGGCATAGCCGGCCGAGAAGGACACCGGCCCCGCGTGGAGGGTCAGTCCCGCGCGCGGCACGGACACGTCGCGGAAGTTGTCACCGGGATACTGGATCTCGACCAGCGGCGGGTTGATGCCGAAGTCCAGGCGCATGCGGTACTCGGAGATGCCGCCGTCGAAGGCCGACCACTGCAGGAAGTCGATGCCGGCGTAGAGGTCCAGGACGTCGGGCAGGCTCCAGGACGCGCCCAGGGCGAACTTGCGCGGCGTGTAGTGGTCGATCATCTTGAGGAACAGGATCGTGTCGCCGGAGACGACGCCGGTGATGTCGACGTCGGCGACGATGTTCATCTTCACGCGCAGGGTGTAGGGCTCGCGCCAGAACAGGCCCAGCCTGAGCGTCGACAGGGCGCCCGGCAGGAAGGAGCCGCGCAGGATCACGCCGCCCTGCGGCACGACGCCGTACGGGATGGTCGTGTCCACCATCATCTCGCCGAACTTGCGCCCGGCCTTGGCGCCGATGCCCACCCGCAGGTTGTCGCCCTGCAGGTGCACCATCATCTGGAGGCCGAAGCCCACCTGCAGGAACTTCCACGGGGTGGCGCCCACGGACAGGGCCGTCTCGAGACGGTGTGGATAGTTGTCCAACAGGATGTAGCGCGGCTCCGAGGCCGGGATCGCCTGCATGCGCACGACGAACTGGTCGGGGATGTGCAGGGACAGGCCCACGCCGGCCGGGAACGGGATCTTCTTCCAGAAGCGCCCAAGGGGCAGCGCCAGGCCGAGATCCACGCCGCGCGCGTCGAGGACGCCCGCGTCCTGGGCGTTGACCTGCAGCAGGCCGAAGTAGCCGTAGCCGTAGGCCCAGCCCAGGTGCATCTTCGACAGATCGCCCAGGGCGGCGGGGTTGTGCAGCGCCGCGGCCCAGGGCGCGGGATCGGTGACCAGGGAGGCGCCGGCGGTCCCCTGTCCGCGCGTGTCGAGCCCGAACAGGTCCTGGGGGGCCTGCGCGAAGGCCGTGCCCAGCCACAATGAGCAGAGCAGGAAGACGGCCAAGGCGGTCCCGCGTCTCATGGCAGCACCTCCAGGGTCAGGCCGGTCATGAACACGAAGCCCGAAGCCGTCACCGACGGATACCCGGGATTGGAAGTCTGGAACCCCCCGGTGGTCGGATCATCGGGATCGCAGGGCCACTCGTCGAGCAGGTGGTCGGAGCTCTCGTCCGGGACCTCGGCCGAGCAGGTGATCTCGGTGGTCTTCTTTCGGTGGGTGACCGGGAGCAGGAACTGGAGCCGGCCAAACGCGTGCAGGGTGAGGGACCGGCTGAGGTTCCAGGAGACGCCGCCGGAGAACGTGAGCTTGTGGGCGTCGAGGAGGTTCGTGATGCCCGTCTGGGCCGTGACCACGAACGAGGGGTCGAAGCCCAGCCCGCCCCGGAACGTGAGGGCGTCGGAGTGGCGGTGGACCAGCCCGGCGCGGAAACCCAGGGTGTTGCGGAACCTGTTGTACGGGATCACGCCCGACAGTTCGCCGACCATGGGCATCTGGCTGCGAAGGTCCACGTAGGGGCCGTTCCAGTACGACCACAACTGCTCGACGACATCCAGCGAGAACGTGGTGGCGCCGGCCCGGTACGCGCCGCCCCACTGGAACGTGTGAGGCGAATACAGCGCTTGGGAGGTGATCTCCATGTCGATGTCGGTGCCGGCCACATGATTGAACGCCACGGTGTGGAAGTCCACGCCGAAGGCCTGCCGGTAGGTGATCCCGGCTGACCAGGGGCCCCGTCGCCAGGCCAGCCCGGCGTTGAGACCGAAGAGGCCCTTGAGTTCGAAGGCCACGCGGGCCTCCATGGCGCGGGTGGCGCCCTCGGTGCCGACCATGCCGCCGTCGAAGCCGGCGAAATAGTTCACACCCAGCCCCAGCGCCCATTGACCCAGCACGGGCGAATCCAGGATTTTACAGGAGAGGCCGGGGATAATCATCAGCCGCTGGCTGCGGTTCTCGTAATATGGATAAAACGGCTCCGAGGGCGTGTGCATCCGCACCCAGGAGATCTCGCGGCTGGGGGCGGCGATATAGATGCCGAACCAGAGGCGGTCCTTGAGAAAGCCGCTGAACGGGGGCAGCACGGAGGCGCCTACATGCGAATAAAAGGGGTCATTGATGCTCACGGTGCCCTGAGGCGTCGAGAACGAGGAGAATTGTCCGGTCACACCGATCATCAGGCGTGGACCAGAGTCCAGGGACAGGAATCCCGGGTTGAAGTAAAGGCACTCGGCGCCGACGCACGTGGCGGTGACGGCGTCACCGGAGCCGCCGGACACGGCACCGGCCCCGAATAAATCAACCGGATTGGCGGCGCTCGGCGCCACCCGCGCGAAGCAGATAACACTGACAACCGCCCACACCAAACCTAAGGACAAAAACCGCGAAAACATCCGAAACAAACTGACCTTTCCGGTGGACACCGGGCTCCAGGACGCCGGCGACGCCGCGAATGTATCAGAACGTGTATTCCATTAAAAGTGAATTATTTCAAAAACTTTGACACGTTGCGTCATGATTCTGTCATGAACCGGCGCCTGGTGTGGTTGATTGTTATATATATTCTTTTTATTTCCGAAGGTCATCCCTTTTCAGCTTTTCTTTCCAAATGAGTTGGGGTAGAAGGGTTGCCCTTAAGGAGGTACCTGCTCCATGGAATGGGTATTTGCTGTTATTCAAGTTTTGTACATCGTTCTTTGTTTACTGCTGATCATGGTCGTCCTGCTGCAGGCCGGTAAAGGCGGCGGCATGGGCGTGGCCTTCGGCGGCGCCGCGTCCCAGAGCATGTTCTCGTCCACGGGCGCGGGCAACTTCATGACCCGGCTGACCACCATCCTGGCCACGTTGTTCATGGTCTTCTCCCTGGTCCTGTCGTGGGCGTCCTCGCGCACGGGCTCCGAGCGTCTGAAGCGAGCCTCCAAGGAGGCACCTTCGGTGCACCAGATCATTGACGAGGAGCTCGGCGGCACCACCGATGGTACTGCGGTTCCGGCCGTCCCG
>PHAZ01000217.1 GCA_002841825.1 Deltaproteobacteria bacterium HGW-Deltaproteobacteria-22
TGATTTCCATTTCCTCGCGTTGACTTTTCCGCATGCATCTCCTCGATCCTCCCGGACGCCCGGCAGGTCTGCGACCCGATTCCGGATGCCCGGAGGAAGCCGTAAAGTATCACATCCCGGAAAAAAAGGGAGCCTTCGACATCGCGCCAGGTTCGGCTATACTTCAAGGTCATGACGCCACGCCTGCACCCAATCCCAGCCCTCCTCGTCCTGTCGGCCGCCATCATGGCCGGATGCGGCTTCCAGCTCGACACGTGCGACAACGCTGATGCCGTGCCCGGCGCCCATCTCACCTGCCCGATGCCCGGCCACGTCGACCGCGCCTTCGACCTGCACCTCCCCCCGGCCTGGGACGGCGTCTCGCCACTGCCGGTGATCTTCGCCTTCCACGGTGGCGGCGGCAACCGCACGGCCGCGGCCCGCGTCACCTGTCCCGACAGCGACACGGGAACCCCCGCCTGCCTGGTGCCCGTGGCTAACGCCGCGGGCTTCGCGGTGGTGCTGCCCGACGGCACCGGCTCGCGCCCGCTGCGCAACATCCGCACCTGGAACGCCGGCGGTGGCTTCGACGGCTGGAACTGCACCTCCGGCGGGGCCTGCCGCTCGGGTGTCGACGACATGAAGTACCTCGACGACCTGCTCGCCCAGGTGCGTCGCATCATCCCTGTGGACGACGCCCGGCTCCACGCCACAGGCATCTCCAACGGCGGCGCCATCTCCCACCGCTGGGCCTGCGAACGGTCGGAAACCCTCGCCTCCATCGCCCCTGTTGGCGGCGCCAACCAGTTCGAGGCGGTCGGTGGCACCTGCGGTGGCCCGGTGGCCCTCCTGCAGGTCCATGGCACCTCGGACCCCTGCTGGACGTACGAGACCTCGGAAAAGAGCTGCCTCGGCGGCGAAAACGACGGGTTCAAGATCGGCGTTGCTGAAACCATGGAGTCCTGGCGCCAGCGCAACGGCTGCGCGCAGGATCCCGTGGACACGCCGTTTCCGGACACGGATCCCGACGACGGCTCCACCGCGACGCTGCAGAGCTGGACCGGTTGCGTGACCGACGTCCAACTGCTGCGCATCGACGGCGGCGGACACACCTGGCCCAACGGCTACGCCTATCTGGGCACCGACCGCATCGGCCGTGTCAACCGCGACTTCGACGGCAACGGCTTCATCGTGGACTTCTTCCGCGCGCACCCGAAGACCATGGGGAAAAAGCGATGAAAACCAAGAGATGTACCGCGGAACACGCCGATCACACTGAAAGGAAGCGGATGCATCCATCCCCTCTGAGGACGACTGCGGTCGCGCGCCGCTTCCTGCTCCTGTGCTCGGCGTGGCTGCTGACCGGGTGTCCGTCGGTTTCCACGCTGCACCGCGCCGATCCGGTGAAGCCCGGCCGCTGGGAGCTTGGCGCCGGCGCCGACGGGTTGATCCTGCGCGATATACCGCAGGACACACGCTCACCCTCGGGGCAGGCGCTGATCACCGCACGTTACGGCCTGCTCGAGGATCTTGACGCCGGCCTGCGGCTCTACACCTTCGGCCTCGACGCCTCGGTGCGCTGGCGCTTCTTCCGGGGCTCGACCTGGCGCGTCGCCGCCATTCCCACGCTGGGATCGTCGAAGACCGCCGAGTCCGGCTCCACGACCAACGCATGGCACCTCTTCGCCCAATTGCCGGTCGTCTTCACCCGAAATCTGACCCGAGACACAATTCTCTCCTGCGGCCCGCGTCTGGTCTGGGGGCTCTACTACCCCGAGACCGGCGGCTACGCCCAGGGCACGATGCTGGGCGCGTTTCTCAACGTCGAATACGCGATCAACGCCCGCTGGGCCGTCGTCCCCGAGCTCTCCTTCCATCGCACCGTACACGGTGACGTCCCCGTCGACGGCTTCGTCCTCGCCTTGGGCGCGGGCCTGCTCTGGCGCTTCTGAAAAATTATTGCGCCACAGCCTTCTTTGCGCTATACAATTTACAACTGGATTGTCCTGGTCATGAACAGGAGGCCCGCAATGAAATCGTTGATGCGTTTGGAATTTCCACGTCTTTTTGCGTTCGTTGCCTTGCTGGCCGGCTGGACACTTTTAGGCGCTTGCGACGACGACCCAAAACCAAAGGGCCCCGGCGTCGAGAACGCCCACGGCGACTGGAAGCGCGTGGGTTCGGCGACCCCGGAGCGGCGTGATCTCGACGTGCTGTTAGTCATGGACACATCCCTGGGCATGGGAGAGATCAACGACCTCATCTCTGATTACATTGCTTACTTCGCTGGAACCCTGGCCACGCTGCCCGGCGGCGCACCCAACCTGCATTTCGGTGTGACGACCAACGACCTGGGCACCGGCCCGTACGAGATTCCAGGCTGTGATCCCCAGAGCATCTCCGGAGGCCGCCTGTTCAAAGGTTTTGACAACAATTGCGTCTCCCCCGTCAACCAGACGTACCTGATCGACGTGGAACCCCACGGCTGCACCGTCCTCAAGACGGCGACGCCCGGCAGCCCGACGACCTGCACCAGCCACGACTGCACGCAAGCCAACTGCGAGCCGCCGGCGGGCGACCCTTCCGGTTTCCCCGAGCCGGCCGGGTTGACCCTCCAGATCGCTGAAAACGGCTGCCCGCGCTGCCGGAATCTCGGATCCTCCACCATTGAGTCCACCCTCCAGTGCATGGTGAACCAGGGCACCAGCGGCTGCGGAATGGAGCAACCGCTGGAGGCCATGCGCCTGGCCCTGACCGACCCAAGCGGCGCCAACGAAGGATTCCTGCGGCCCGACGCCGACCTGGCGATACTCCTGATCTCCGACGAGGACGACTGCTCCGCGAGCGACACCGAACTGTTCAATCCGGACGGGGCCGTCGACTCGGAGCTGGGGAGCCTCTCGGCTTTCCGCTGCACCGAGTTCGGCGTGGTCTGCGACGAGCCCTGGGTCCGCCCGATGATCGAGGACAACCTGATTTACCACAACTGCCGCCCCCGCGAAGCTGGAGATCCCGACAGCCTGTTGTACCCGATGGACCGCTATACGGCCGCGCTCGACGGGATCAAGCCATGGGATCGCCTGATCGTGACCGGCCTGGCCAGCCCCACCGACGGAACCATCGAGGTGGTGGAAGCCTTCAGCGGCATTGGCGAACCAACACTGAAGCCGCTGGACAGGGGGAATCCGGCCGTGCGACTGCAGGCCTTCGTGCAGCAGTTCCACCCTCTCCCGGTGGCAGGGGAGTGGCCGTTCAACTCCACTGCAAACTACACTTACTTCCAGGAACTGTCCGCCCTGGCCTACGGCTACGTCGCGCGTTTCGCCGATGCCATGAGCCAGCAGACCTGCGTGAACCAGGCGGTGTTCGGCTGTCCGGATCCGTCCTTCGCCGCCGGCGGGGAGAAGACGACCCCGCTCCCCGACGACCTCGCCCGGGTCTGCGCGCCGGAGTGCGAGGTGGTCCTGACCGACGAGGCTTCGGTGCCCGGAGAGTCGGCGACGGCCATCCCGATGTGCGATCCCGCTTACGCCGCAGGCCATCCGCAGTTGATCGACCCGTCGCTGCCGGTACCCGTGTGCTGGCACCTCGTGCATGACGACTTCTGCCTCGGGTCCATGGGCGCCCTGCGTCCGAAGACCGACGCCGCGCCCCTCTCCGGTGCCCGGATCGTGATCTCCCTGCGCAATGCGGCTGCGGCCGGAGCCGCCTGGGACTTCCGATGCCGAAGGCTGGCCGCCCGCGAATCCACCTGCGACGACGGCGTTGACAACGATCAGGACGGAATGATCGACCACGACGATCCCGACTGCGGGTAGCCCTCTACTTCTCCGGTTCCAGGCCGTCGCCGGTCCCGACGATGCCGGTTTCCCCCAGCCAGCCGCGCCTGCGGAACATCCACAGCATCCCGAGGCCGAGCGTCAGCAGCAGCCCGATGAAGGCGGGATAGCCGAACCGCCAGTTCAACTCCGGCATGTTCCAGGGCGAGGCCTGGGTGTTGAAGTTCATGCCGTACAGTCCGCACAGAAACGACAACGGAATGAAGATCGTGGAGATGATCGTCAGCATCTTCATCACCTGGTTGGTCTTCTCGCCGACCATCGCCTGGTACAGATCCCCCATGTCGGCCGCACGCTCGCGGCTGCCCTCGATGAAGTCGGCAGCCTGCATCAGGTGATCGGCGCAGTCGCGGAAGGAGCTTGCCAGCTGCGGCGAGAAGCCCTGGATCTCGACGCGGGCCAGCCGGTTGATCACGTCACGCAGGGGCCAGGCCGCGCGCCGCAGTTGGCGCAGCTCCCGCCGCAGGGCATGCAGCGCCTGGGAGTGCGAAGGCAGCGGATTTTGCCGGATGCTCTCCTCCAGCTGGTCCAGCGAGTCCCCGTAGACCTCCACCACAGGGAAATAGTGATCGATGACGACGTCGAGCAGCGCATAGAACAGATAGTCGGCGCCGCGGGTCCGGATGACGCCCCGTCCTTCCTGCAGCCGGCGCCGGACGGGTTCGAACGGATCGCCGGGGCGCTCCAGGAAGGTGACCAGGACATCCCCGGCCAGGATCAGGCTGATCTGCTCGTTCTCGATCTGGGTCTGGTCGGTCTTGCGGATTCCGCGCATCGTCAGGAAGATATAGTGACCGAACTCCTCGATCTTCGGTCGCTGATGGATATGTGCGATGTCCTCCAGGGTCAGCGGATCCAGCTTCAGTTTCGCTCCGATGCGGGAGATCAGTTCCGCGTTTCCCGAGCCGCGCACCTCGACCCAGACGACCGCCCCGGGCACCGGCTCCAGCGCCGACTCCAGGGCTTCAAGGGAGACGCCGTCCAGGCTCAGGCGCTCGGTGTTGAACTCCATCCGCGTCAGCGCCACCTCCCCGGGAGACTCGGGGATCTCCAGGGTCCCCGGGAGCGACCCCGGCGCGGGCTTCTTCACGCGGGATCTTCGGATCTTCGGAACTGCGACGGATCGCTGGGGCTTTGTTTTGCGGGTCATGTTCACCTCCGGGCGGTGCACATCATAGACGCACGCCCCGGAACTGACAACTCCTGCTATTCCCGGCCCGCGTTCCCACCGGTTTTCCATGCCCTCCCAGGTCATCCCCTGTTCACTCTGCATGGAAAAAGGATCATCAGAAATGAAAACCTGCGCCGACCCGAAACACGATCGTCGGCTCGTCATGCTTGACGGTCACGTCGCCGTCCTGGTGCTCGTCCGGAAACAGCGCCGCGGCCTCCACGCTGACGCTCAGCGCGAAGGGCTCGTCGCCGTGCCCGAACAGGAAACGCAGGCCGGCGGCTGCCTCGGAGAAGGAGGACTGGTTCCTCAACTCCATGGGTGCGGCGCCGGGCATCTCGACGGTGTAGGTCATCCGCTGGTCGATGAAGCCGCCGCGCAGATACGGATTCAAGCCGTGACCACGCAGGCCCAGCGGATAGATGAGCACGGAGCCGCCCAGGCGAAGGCCCTCTCGCCGCAGCGTGGCACCGTCTTCCTCGGCGACGCCGCCGAGCACCGCCAGGGTCACCTCGACGCCGAGATAGGGCGACAGCAGGAAATCCAGGCCCGCACCGCCGCCTTTCAGCGGCCCGGCCGGGTCCTCGGTGTTCAGGAAAAAGCCTGCCAGCGACCATGATGGCGTCCACGAGGGCCCCCGGAGGCCTGACAAACCCGCCGGCGGCGCGGGGACCTGTGCCTGAGCCGGAAGCGCTGCGATCAGAACGAACAGGGTGGAAATTCCGGTGGCCAGGCGAGACATGATGCACCTCCAGACGACCCGAACTAGGCAAGAAGCGTGCCATATTGAAATCAGCCTGTCTGCAATGGTTCTCGCCCCCAAAAGGCCGCCAGAACCCGGCCCCGGTGTGAAACCGGTCGCCACAGGTGTCAGGCGCCGTTCACAGTGGTAAAAAATTCCTTTGAAAAATCAATTTCATGGGACATACTGCGGGAAAAGGAGGCCGCTTATGCGCACATTTCAAAAATTCCTAGTCATTTCCATTCTTACCTTTTCCGTGAACCTCTTCTGGGCCTGCGATGACGGCGGCGACAAGAAGGAAAACACCGTTGCCCTCTGCACCGACGGCGTCGACAACGACGGCGATGACCTGATCGACTGCCTGGATCCGAACTGCGAGACCGCCTGCGCCAGTCTCGACGCCGACGAGGACGGCGTCCCCGACCACCTCGACGTCTGCCCCGGCTTCGATGACGGCGAAGACGCCGACAACGACAGCGTGCCCGATGGCTGCGACATCTGCGCCGACGGACAGGATCTCGTCGACAACGACACCGACGGCGTCCCCGACGACTGCGACCTCTGCGAGGGCTCTGACGACGCCCTCGACGCCGACGAGGACGGCGTCCCCGACGGCTGTGACCTGTGTCCGGACTACGACGACAGCATCGACGCCGACGCCGACAGCATCCCCGACGAATGCGACATCTGCGCCGACGGCGACGACACGGTGGACACCGACCTCGACGGCACCCCCGACGACTGCGACGACTGCCCCCTGACCGTCGAGTGCAACATCTGCTATGAGGCCTGCTACTACATCGAAGAGGGCTGCGGCTACCCCAACGCCTGCGCCGCCTCGGGCTTCGACTGCACCACCGAGGACGACTTCTGCGAGAGCGCCTGCATGCTCGACGCCTCCTGCGCGGCCGTGGCCTCCATGATCTCGGTGAACCCGGATCCGGACCTCTCCGCCTGCATCAACGCCTGCGATCCGAACAACGCCTGCACCACCTGCACGGCTTCGAGCTGCCAGGGGTCCCTCAACGCCTGCTACCAGGACACCATCTGCACCGCCTTCATGGCCTGCAGCGAGAGCTGCATCGACGCCGCCTGCGTGGACACCTGCGCCACCGACAACGCATCCACTGCAACGACCAACCTGCGCGCCTGCACCTGCACCAACTGTTCCACCGACTGTGCCAACCTATGTGTAAGCCCCAACTGAGTTGACCCGGATCACATTTTTCCAATTCTGAAGCCCCACAGGGTGCTCATGCCTGAATGAACCTGCACCCGGTCCGTCGGATCCCGACCTGAATCGAGGCTCCGTCATGAAAAAATGATCATTCCATTCCCGCCAAGGATCTTCGTCACGCTTTCTTTCATCCTGGGACTGGCCGCCTGCCACTGCGTGCGTGGACCGACCGCGCGCGGCGTGGGGGTCGGTCCGCTGGGCTTCGGCGCCACCGCCGAGGCCGGGGCCGTGATCGGCCTGCGCGTATTCAAGCCCGGCTCGACGCCCCGGCTCGCGGTGTCTCCGGGCGGCCGTTTCGTCGCCGGCGTCTTTGTCGGATACGGCCTCATCGCAACATTTCTGGTGGAGTTCTCGCCAGAGCCCCGGATCCGGCGGGCACCGTCCTGGATCCAGCTCGGGACAGAACCCCTGACGGGCGTGGTCACCGCCGTCTCCGACGACGGACAGCAGATGATCCGCGCCACCGGCTC
>PHAZ01000218.1 GCA_002841825.1 Deltaproteobacteria bacterium HGW-Deltaproteobacteria-22
TTTTTCCCGGCCATGAAACCCTCCTACGGGGACTTTACACCCCATAAATCAGGTGTCCACTTTCACAGGGCCAGACCAAAAAAGGGTGGATGACAACACCGAGACGACTACGATAGCGCGGGTAAATCTTTGATTTGCAAGCACGGTTGTCCTCCTGTCAGCGAAGAATGAGATCGATTGGTTTGTTACCCGCATGCCACCAGCGCTCACCGTAGATGGTGGGTATCAAATCTTTGAGGGCCTTGGCGGACGCAGTGTTGTCGAGAAGGCGCGCCGGGTGCACGATGCGTGCGCGGAGGACCTTTTCGATGGCGGTGAGGTCGCCGCCGGTCAGGTACTGCTCGAGGATCTGTGCGGTCAGGTCGACCGCCAGCAGCGACGCGAGCTTGAAGCCGAGGCGGCACTCGGGATGGCTCACGTCCTGGTCCTTGGCGAGCAGGGTATGGTGCGGTAGAACCTCGCAGCCATACACCAGCCGATCATTGCGGAGTTTCTCTTCAAGGCGCTTCGAGATGACGTGTTCGAGGTACATGATGCGGCCGGCGTTGGCGTAGTCCTTTGCCTTCGCATCGTTTGCGGCGAGGAGCAGGCCCTCAACCTCAGAAATCGCAGCTCTCGCCCGTTGATCATCGGTGAGCTTTTGGGCGACCCAGGCGAAGAAACGGACTGCACCACTCTTTATACTATCGCCTACGCTGGCGATGAAATTGGATACTCCAGTTGCCGCTTTTACCGCAGCGAGCGCCGAGGGTGCGAAGGGCTGGTTCGAGAAGGTGCCGAAGAGCACCTCGACCATCAGGTCTCGTGTTCTACCAGCATGGCCATCGTAGCCTCCGGTTTCGAGGTCCTCCCATCGCGTTACCAGGTTCTCGCGGTAGATCTTTAAAATAGAGGCGACGGTGTCCATCTGGTCGAAACGGCCGGGGACGACAATCGTATTGTCGACAGATGAATCGCACGCATAGGCGGCGTAGGACCCCACGCGCTCGGCTTTCAGCGCCTCCGAGAGCGCCGTGGGCAACAGGCCCCTTGAATCGCCACAGAGGAGGAGCAGCTCGACGAAGTTAGAATGAGCGAACAGGTCCTGCAGGGTGTGCAAGGCCTTGCCCAGGATCCGTAGGTTGTCAACATGATCGCGCTGCCCGACCAGCGCCGTATTCAACGGACCCCATAGGCACTCGGTGAACACGCCCCGGTGGATGGTGTGCGAGAGTTTGTCCTGGGCGTTTTCGAATTCTACCGAGTCGGGGACCGGCTCCCATTGGACGTTGCCCTCGGCGCCTGCCTGGAGCGGTGCGTGCTGCTGGTCGGTGCACCTCCAATTATTCTGATCGGCGGTCATGCTCATCGGTCCGTTGCACTGGGGACACAGCGGCCGCATCCGGTCGGCGACATCGAAGTGGTCGTAGGGATAATAGCCGCCAATCTGGTTCGGGTCGGTGACCTTGAGCTGGGGCGCGGGCGGCTTGATCGCCTTGAATGCCGGGAACTGCGCTACCTCGTTGTATTCCTTCGCCCAAAGGGTGTTGAACAAATTCACCCATTCGGTCTGGTGGTCCCGGATGACCTGCGGGAAGTCGTAGGTCCCTGAGCCTCTCCAGCGCGTATAGGGGTCTTGGTACTTGTTCTCCAGAACATCGAAAAAGGCCGAGGCCTGGTTCATGTCGGTGAGCCAGTTGCCATGCCAGAGGGGATAGAATGTCTTGTTGAGAAGCTCGTCAGGCGGGATTATCAACTTATTCGGGTCGATGCGTTGCTTCACGCGCTGCAGTGCCAGTAAGAGGATTGCTCGGTGTACTTTGAGGTCCATGGATTGCTCCTTAATCGTTTAGTTGCCAGGCTGATGGTTGGATAAACTCTTCGCAGGAGTCGGCATGGGCATTAAAAAAACCAGGCCTTTCAATCGGGGAATCGAACGAGACTAAAACACTATTGTGATATCGAACATTTGAGTCAAAGGAAAAATAAAGCCATATATTTGCATCTCTGTCCTGGCGTTTTTTGTTCTGCGTATAACTCTTCAGAATGGTTGACTTATTTCGGGATCCGTTGAAGGTGAAAAAAGTTTTGGACGGGTGTGCGAAAGGACGAAGAAATGGAAGAGGAGCCTTCGCGGGCAGTGCGGAATGGGAGCGAGAATCGGGGGGCCAACCGCCCGTGGGGCGGTAAAGGGGAATTGGGGCTGGAGTTGACCCGGGGTGGGGTGTGACCGGTGTTGAATTCGTGCAACCGACGACCGGCGGGAACGATAATGGGTGAATGATGAATCGTCGGATCGCGAAAAGCCGCCACGTTGATCAGGACCTGAATTTCTCACTTGCCGGTGCAGGATCCGGGCCTATAATCATCGACGACATGGAACGGATTCACTCGATCAACCCGCGACGAATTGAATGGTGCTGCCAGGATTTCCAGGTGGCTGGAGAACAAGTGGCCGAGCAGCTCGACATCAGTCGGTCGACTTGGGAGCAGGTCCTCGCCGGGCAGGGCGGCCTGACGTTCGGGCAGTTGAGAAGGCTGGCCGTCTATTTCGGGCGCGGGGTGCTCTTCTTCCTCGAGCCGGCCCCCGTGGAAGAAGAGAAGGTCCATACGCCCCAGTTTCGCACCCTGGCCAACGGGCGCGTCGACCTGTCGCCGGAGCTGCGTCGGGTGATCGAGGCGGTGGAAGACCAGCGGGAGGCGTACGTCGCGACGCTCGAGGAAATGGACGAAGACGTCCGCCGGGGCTTCGTCCCGCCCGAGCTGGTGGGGCTGGGTCCTGCGGAAGCCGCGGCCCGCGCCCGTGCGTGGCTCGATTTGACACCCAGGGGCGGTTTCAACGCGTACCGGGTCGCCGTCGAATCACGGGGTGTCCTGGTGTTCCGGTTGCACGGCCATCACGGTCGCTGGCACATGCCCTCGACGAGCCCCGTGCTGGGCTTTTCGTTGTACGAACCCCGGTGTCCGGTGATCGTGGTACTCAGCCGGTTCACGGAGACGCTGCAGGCCTTCACGCTCATGCACGAATTGGGGCACCTGCTGCTGCACCGCTGCTCCTCGATCAACCTCGAGGCGGAGGCGGACGGCGCCGAGTCGACGGATCGCCAGGAGCGGGCGGCCAACACGTTCGCTGGTCACGTGCTGGTGCCGGATGATTTCCTGGAGAGCATCCGGGATGAACTGCGGCCCGCGACAGCCGACCGATACGACGAATGGCTCGCGCCTCAGAGACGCACCTGGGGCGTCAGTTCGGAGGTCATCCTTCGACGCCTGATGGATGTGGGACGCCTGTCGTCGGAGCGATACGGGGAGTACAGGAACTGGCGCCGGAGCCTCCCCGTGAGCGCTCTAAAAAAGGGCGGCAACCGGGCCAAACGGTACCGTGAACCCTTGAGTCTGTTCGGCCAGCCCTTTGTGCGGACGATGCTCGACGCGAAGAACGCGGGCCTTCTGTCCCTGGCCCGGACCAGCACCTTCCTCGATGGTCTGAAGTTGGCCGACCTGCACCGGCTGGAGCGCGAGTGTGCGACTCGTTGACGCCTCCTCGATAAGAAGGGAGTCGACGAGAACGACCTGATCTGCATAGCCACCGCAAAGATCCATGGGGTGGAGTTGATCAGTGACGAGGGGGGGCAGTTCATTCCCCCAAGGAATCCGGCAAATTCCAAAATCCCCAGAGTGTGCAGTATGCCCGAAGTGCAGGTTCACTGCATGTCGTTTCGGGAATTCCTGACATCGTCAGGGGCGATCTTCTGATTCAGCGGGTCAACCGCCTGTTGCGGGCAAAAAAGAGGCGCGGGGAAGTCGTCGAACGCTGCATTTCGTTTGAGCGATTGGGCTCACCTGGGGTGGGCACGTTGGCAATCGCAATTCTCCTTCTCTCAGAAAAATACGCGACCCTTACGAAAGCACTTGACAACAGGACAAAGGATCTATTAGGAAATCCGTCAATCCTCTGGATCGCAGTTCCCGCCATAGCGCGGGAATGCTCATGTTTCCAAGGCGGGCCACGTCGGTCCCGCCCACTCTCCACTTGCGGGCGTGAGGACGCACGCGAATGAAAGGAATGTTCCGCATGAAGACCAAGAGAAGCTACAACCCGCTGCAGAAACGGATGCTGGGCCGCCGTTACTCCTCCAACGACATCGCCCGGCAGTTGCAGGAAGTCCTGATGCTGTGGCGCCTGTTCCTGTCGACCTTCACCGAGTACGGCCTGGGCCCTGAGGCGCTGGCCGAGTTCGAGGCCGTGGCCGCCGCGCACGAGGCGCTGGTGGTGGGGCGCCCCGGGGCGATCACCGCCAAGTCGCTCTCGATCGCGGAGCGGGACGCCACGATCAATGCCGCGTGGGTGTGGGTGGGTAAGGTCGGGGTCGCGCTGGGCAAGATCGCCCGCGAGGACACCGATTGTGCGAACAAGCTCAACGCCGCGCGCCCGGATGAAGACCATGAGTTGTGGTGGTGCATCGGCGCCATGGCCTCGCTGCTGCAGGAGAAGGCCGGCCAGCTGGCCGCCTCCGTGCCCACCACCGAACGCCTCGAAGAGGCCACCGGGCTGCGTGAACGCCTGGCGGTCATCTTCTCTGCCGCCTCCGAGGCCAAGCAGGCGCCCGTCCAGGACACCGCCGAGATCGACGAGCTCGACGGCCAGCTCTACCTGATGATGCGCGATTTCCTCGAAGCCGGTCGGGAAGCCGTCCGTGCCGGTCTGATCGACCGCCCGATCTCCACCTTCCGCTTCACGTTCATCGGCCCCGCGGCCAACCGCCGCAACCACACGCCCCCGGCCGAGCCGACCCCGCAAGTCTGAGGACCCGGTCGCCTACACCTGGCTCCGCAGAGGAGATCGGTAGAAAAACCATAGGGTCATGCAATGCAGCCAATGTACGGTTGCACATGATCAGGTGTTCGTCGGGCTCCGACGGGACCTCTGAGCATGGCGAATCACAGGCCGCATTTCGAATCGCAAAGAGTGGATCTCCACCTTTTTCCTGAAAAACAAGGGTTGTGGGCGGTGTGCGTGAAACAACTTCCGCCGGGCCCCGATAATGGGGACACGGCGCTCGGGAGGAAGTGAGGCCGCAAAGGAAGGAACCATGAAGACAGGATTAATTTGGATCGTTTGGCTGGGAATCTGGATGTTCACCGCGGGGTGCGCCTGCGAATCGAGGGAACACGAGAGTCCGGCCAGGAAGGGGTTCAGATGCCCGGTGGAGGGCACGTCCACGGACGCTGCGTCCATGGTGGACCAGGCCCGCCCCGGCGGCGGAACGGAGTCATCGGCGACGGCGCATTGTGTCGCCACGGGCGCGGAGTGCTTTCCCGAGTTCTCGCGCTGGATGCGGGTGACGGATCCGGACCCGGCCGTGAGTTGCGGCGTGTGGCACGAGTTTTCATCTGAACTGGGCCTTCCGCAGGTGGCAGTCGGGCGATCGCGGGTGTCGCTGCTGCCGCGCCCGGGCACGGCCGGCGCCGAAGGGATCCGGGCGCTGGACGTCAGTTCGATGACCCTCGACGAGATCAAGGACCGGGTGGCCCGACTGTCTTCGGCGCGGGAGATCACGGTGACGGCGGCCGACGAGGATCAGGTCCGCGAACTGGCGCCGCTGGGCGGCAGGCTGGTGGCGCTGGTGGTGCAGATGGACCTGCAGAGGCCAGCCGTGCTTTCTGCGTTTCCGGGACTTCGGGCGCTGGCGATCCGCGTGGGACGGCCCTTCTCCGGTGATCCGGTGCGGCTCGGTGCGCTGGAGCGGCTCGAGCTCGAGATGCCACCCGGCGCACGCACGACGCTGGTCGGGGCGATGCGGGATCTGGGCGTCTCGCCGGCACACCTGAGGGAACTGAAGGTCCAGGGCGAGCTCGGGGGCGACTTCGTGCGGTGGCTTGGCGGCTTCGCCCAGCTCGAGTTGCTGCACCTGGACTGGCTGGCGCTGTTCGAACCGGTGGATCTGCGTCCCCTGGGCGATCTGTGCCGGCTGCAGGACCTGTCCCTGCGCGGCGGCGAGGGCCTGTTCGAGGCGACCTGGGCGCTGACGGCCCGGCTGCCCGGGCTTCGTGCGCTCTCGGTCGTGTCGGCGACGGGGGAGCCGGTGAACGCCGGAGACCTCCCGCAGGGGCTGGCCGCGCTGCGTCTTGAAGGCAAGATGTCCCAGGAAGATCTGGAGGCGATCTCGCGGCTGTCGACGCTGACGACGCTGGCGCTGGCCGGGAAGGGGGCCGGCGGGGTGATTCTGGACCTGGAGCCCCTGCGCAGGCTGCGGATCTCGCGGCTGGACCTCATCGGTGACTACCAACCGGGCAAGCCCATCACCTCGGTGCGGCACCTGCGCTGGATCGCCATGGCGAGGACCCGCGCGATGGACCTCTCATCATGGACGGAACTGACCGGCCTCGATCTCACGCTGACGGATGCGTGGGCCCTGAAGCTGCCTACTGCCCGCAACCTGCTGCAGTTGCGGCTCCAGGACGTGGGGCAACGGCCGGTGCCCGTCACGGCCCGCGCCCTGTCGGAGGCGCTGTCGGGCGAGGCGACCGGGATCACGCTGCTCACCGACGGCCTTGACCAGCTGCCGGCGGCCTGGCCGGTCCGGCTGGAGACCCTGCGCCTGTCGGGCACCCGCATCGACGACCGCCTGTGGACGACCCTGGCCGGCACGCCGCGCCTGACGCGCCTGCTCTTGGCCCGCGCAGCCGTCACGCGCCGGAGCTTCAACGCGTTTCTGAAGACCGGTCGCGCCCCGCTGGCGGTCGTGCAGTTGTTCGACACGGGGGTCGCCCCCCGCAGGTCCCTGACCTGGCGGGGGAAGGGAATCGCGCCGATTGAGTAAGATTTTTATCTGACGGGTCAGACAAGTCTGACAGGTCCGACAGGTATGACAAGTACGATAAGTCCGACAGGTCTGATTCTTCCTGCGTTTCAGTTTTCACATTTCGTGAAGTCGACGAGCTGGGCGAAGCGCTCGTCGAGGCGCTCGATGGTCAGTTCGCGCAGGCCGTCGACGGAGAACTGCTCGACGGTGTGGGAGGCCGCCACGGTGCCGTAGAACATGGCGCGGCGCAGATTGGCGGAGTTGACCACCCCGTCGCGGGCCAGGGAGCCCATGAAGCCGCCGGCGAAGGTGTCCCCTGCGCCGGTGGGATCGACGAAGCTGGCCAGCGGGAAGGCCGGCGCGAAGAACAGTTCGTCGTCGTGGAAGAGCATCGCGCCGTGCTCGCCCTTCTTCAGGATGACGGTGCGCGGCCCCATCTTCTGGATGGCGCGGCCGGCCTGCAGCAGGTGCCACTGGCCGGTGAGCTGGCGGGCCTCCTCGTCGTTGACGGTGATCAACTGCAGGCGGGAGACCAGCTTCTCCAGCGTGGGCCGCTCGGTCGTGATCCACAGGTTCATGGTGTCGCCGG
>PHAZ01000219.1 GCA_002841825.1 Deltaproteobacteria bacterium HGW-Deltaproteobacteria-22
CTTCCACGTCAGCACAAAGAGCAGGAGCAGCGCGATCCCGATGAGCACCGCCAGCCGTAACCACCGGCGCCGCTTCCCGGGCTTTCCCGCGGCCGGCGCCCTGGCCATGGCCGACGATTTGGCCACCGCCGTCTCCGGAGCAGTCTCGGGTGCAGACTCCGGCGCGGTCTCCGGAGCGGTCTCCGGCGCGGACTCCGGCGCGGACTCCGGAGCGGTCTCCGGAGCGGTCTCCGGTTGGGATTTCACAGGTTCGGCGGATTCGCCGCCGGGGACAACAGGTTTTTCCGTTTCAGTCATGGTTGTCTCTCCATCCGGACCGGATCCGCGGCGCCCTCCACGAGCACGGCGAGGCCCTTTTCTTCTTCATAACAGCGCAGTTGATCGGCGTTGAGCCCTTCGACCAGGGCCACCGGGAGACCCCGCAGCGGGAGCGCGGTCTCGATCACCACCAGGGCGCCCCCGAGATCCCGCAGGCCCAGGGCCCGCCGCACGGAGGAGCACAGGCTCAGGTCACCGACCCGCGCCCCCAGATAGGACAGACC
Organism: Deltaproteobacteria bacterium HGW-Deltaproteobacteria-22; assembly: GCA_002841825.1. Lineage (GTDB taxonomy): Bacteria > Myxococcota_A > Polyangia > HGW-17 > HGW-17 > HGW-17. The sequence goes on from PHAZ01000219.1 coordinate 543, forward strand.
CACGTCCGGATCCGGGACGCGCTCCAGCAGCGGGATGTCGACGGCCTGATCCCGGCTCAGGCCCGCCATATCAGCCTTCAGGCGCAGGATGTGCCCGGTGGCCGAGATGCGGATCCGCACCACGCCGGCCCGGGCGCTGCGGGCGACCAGGGTGCGCGCGGCCTCGGCCCGCAGGGTGGGAAGATCGGCCGACGGGACGGCCCCGGGCGACGCGGGAGCCGGAAGTGTCACCACCGGAGCGGGGGGTGGCGCGTGAACGGGGGGCCGCGAATCCGCCGGAGATGGCTTCACGGGCGCGGGCGGCTCGGAGGCCGCGTCGCCCGGGGCCGGGCGGGGACGGGCCGCAGGGGCGTCCTTGGCGCTTTCGACCATCTGGGCCGCCTGAACCAAGGCCGCAAAGAGCATGATGAAGAGCACGTCCAGCAGGGACGTCAACTCCGAATACCGGACGCGGGTCCTCCGGGCGCTCATGCGGCGCTCCGTTCCCGATCCGCCCTGCGGCGGCTGTCCCAGGCTTCGATGTTCTTCTCACAGGTGTCGGTCCACACGGCGACCTTCATGCCGAAGCGCCCGGTCAGCACCAGACTGAAGGCGAGCCCCAGCACGGTGGTCCAGACCGCCAGCCCCAGGGGGGCCAGGAGCCCCTGCACGTTGCCGGGCTCGACGGCCAGGCTGAGCCCGAGGCCGAGCACCGTGAACAGCAGGCCCAGCTGGCGCAGCAGATCCACCCAGAACGCCAGGGCGGACTCGAGCCGCTGCACCTGCATCTGCCAGGTGCGGATCCGCTTGACGGCTTCGGTCTCATCCTGGGACGAGAGCACCAGGTTGACCTCGTCACGGATGTACTCGGTCATCAGGCCTGCCCGCGGGGGACGGACCACCGCCTGGGTCCCCGCCGGCGCATGAATCTCGGCATATCCAAGATAGTCGGCCAGGATCTGGACGAACTCCAGTTCGCGGGTCAGGGTCATCAGCGCGGCCCCGAAGACCACGCAGATCAGCAACATCGAGAGAATGAAAATGACGATATTCATGCCAACTTCCGCTTCCTCTGCACCAATCTGGCGCCTGTCGGGGAAACAACCTCGAGGGCACCGCGTCCATCCAATCAGTCCGCGACCGATGAAAGGATCCCCTCAACCGGATCCCGATTTCGAAATCGAGAAACAAAAGGTCAACCTCCCATGAAAACTTCTTGCGATTGCCCGTCAGGCCGCGCAACCGTGAATCACTGAAGATGGGTGCCCGTGGGCGCGACGGGGCCGGGCGTCGGAGCCGGTGACGGCGCGTTGGTGTCCATGGACGCAGGTTTGACCTCTCCGGTGGGCGCCGGCGCCGGATCCGGACAGGCCGCGCAGGGATCGCAGGACTGGACAGGCATCAGGGGCGAGCGGCCGAAGACCGGGTTCCAGGCCGCGTCGATCTGCATGCGCAGGGCGTCGACGTCCCGGGTCAGGGTCACGAGCTTCTCCTCCAGGATCAGGTATTTCCGTCGAATCCGGTGGGTCTGGTCGACATAGGTCAGTTTGTGGTAATCTCCGGCCACAGCCACGCGTGCCTTGTGCATGGCCAGCACCTGTTCTTCGAGATACTGTGCCGTGCGCGTGTAGATCTTCCATTGAACCAGCTCGATCTTCCTGGCGTTGAGCTTGACGTTGAGCGTCGCCAGTTGCTCGTATTTCATGGCCAGCCCAAGCTCCCGGTCCACCTGCTGCTGCGGCTTGAAAGGCTCGGCCGCGACCTTGGCGCCCTTGAGCCTGGTGACCAGAAGGGCCCGCTTCTGTTGCAGCTCGGCCGCCGCCAGCCCGGTCCTGGCCAGCCGCAGGTCCAGCCAATACAGGTCCGTCCTGAGCTTTTCGTTGACCAGCTCGATGCGGGCCGCTTCCAGTTCGAACTTGATTCGATTGGCGCGCACCAGGAACGACCCGTCAACGGAGCGGATATGGCCGGCGTTGACCTTGTGCCGGATCACCGGCGGCTGGCTGCAGCCTGCCAGCAGCAGGATCGAAAGCAGGATCGGAAAATGGAACAGGTGACGAGTGGTTGTGAATTTCAGGGTTTTCATGTCAGGCCTTTCTGGTTCGGAATCATCCGGCGGCACGTTCAGCCCAGCATGATACGTTGCAGGAACTCCGGCGTGGAGAAGAGGTAGAAGTCCTGCTTGCGGAGGGGAATCCACACCAGCAGGAAGAAGGTCAGCAGCATCAACAAGACGATGGTCCAACCCCAGGTTCCGGAGGACGAGCCCAGGAGCATCCCCAGGATCAATTCAACGATGGTGGCCACCTCGGTCAGGAGCAAAAACAGGTAGGCGATGGCGATCCTTCGCCTCATCGCCAGGACCGCCAGGACGACGAAGAACGCCGACACGACGAGATTGGGCAGCCCCGACGAAGACGTCTTTCCGAAACTGTACAGGGGTTCCTTCACGAAGAACCCCAGGATCAGGGCGGCCACGGCCAGCGCTCCGGCCATGACGGCAGGACCGAGCCAGGTCGGCTTGAGGAGCTGGGCGGTCTCGTGCCAGTCTCCCACCTTCACTTTTTTCTTCAGGTTTTCGCCGATCTCGGCGAGGGAGGACAGGACCGCCTCGCTGTTGGGCGCGGTCGTGAAGATGAACATGTTCAGGTGCGCCGCGACCAGGGGTCCCGAGAGGCCGAAGTGGCTGGCCAGATCGGTCTCCTCGCGATAGGCGTCCCAGGCGCCTTTCTTGATGAGGGTCTTGGGGTCGGCGATCTTGAGTCTTTTCAGGTAGCGCTCCTGCAGGGAGGCCGCCGCCGGGTCGCTGAGCGGAAACAGCAGCGAGAAGGACCGGTCCGGCGCGACCACCGACGCGCCTTTGGGCCGCGGGAGCTCGCAGACGAGTTCGACGATGTCGCCCAGGATCAGGCGGCTCTTGACGATCCGGCTCTTCTTGTCGAGGATCCATTGGGCGTAGGCCCGTACATCGCTCACCGACCGCATTTGAATCTCGTCCGGAACTTCCATCTTTTTTTCAGTGCTGATTGCTTCGCTCATGGGTTGACTCCAGTGTCAGTGAGGCTAGTGACGAATGCAGTCAGGTCAAGCGGCAGGATGAACAATAATCATAAAATTCCTGATATCGGGGGCCAGAAACGGGAGAGCCCCAGGATCATGCGGATTCCATGCGAAGGGCGTTCCCGCCGTTTTTCAGGGTGTATATGTGTTCGGGGAAAAGATCAGGAAGACGTTGGGGCCGGCCTGATGCAACTGGCCGTTGATCCCGCCGCCGGTCTGGCCGGTGAGGTAGGCGTTGCCCAGGGAATCCACGGCAAGCCCGTAGGCGTTCTCGCAGTCGCTGTCGCCCCAGAGCCGCGTCCACTGCCGGGCGCCGGCGCCGTCGAAGCGGGACAGGAAGATGTCGTTGCACCCCTGGAAGGCCTGGCCGTCCAGGGCGCCACCCGTATATCCGGCGACGTGGATGTTGCCGATGGGATCCACGGCCACTCCGAAGGCCTTGTCCTCGGCGGCGGACCCCCACTGCCGGGTCCACTGCAGGGTGCCGGCGGCGGAGACCTGCAACAGGAACGCATCCCACCCGCCCTGGCTGGTCTGGCCGTTGAGATCTCCGAAGGTGGTGCCGGTGACCTGGGCGTTTCCGGCGGCGTCCACCGCCACACCGGCACCGTGGTCCGCGGTGGCGGTCCCCCACTGCCGGGTCCACTGCCGCGTCCCGTCGGGGGCGTACCGCGTGAGGAAGACATCGGCGCTGCCCAGGCTGGTCTGGCCGTCGAGATCTCCGAAGGTGGTGCCGGTGACGTACACGTTTCCGGTGCCGTCCACCGCCAAACCCGCGGCCTCGTCGTTGGCGGAGGTTCCCCATTGCCGGGTCCACTGCACCACGCCGGCCGCGTCATACCGGATCAGGAAAAGATCATAGCCGCCCGACGCCGTCTGACCGTCGAGGGCGATGCTCGTGGTGCCGGTGACGTACACGTTTCCGGTGCCGTCCACCGCCACGCCGGTCCCCCAGGCCCCCGGGGTGGCGGCACAGGGCCGCTCCCACTGCCGCACCAGGCTGCCGTCATACCGGATCAGGCAGGAGGCCCCCGTGACGTAGACGTTGCCCGCGTCGTCGGTGGCGACGCCACGGCCGGAGCTGGCGCCGCCGGTGTTCCAGGTGTCCTGCGCGATGAAGGCCCCGTTGGTGTCGTACTTGGTCAGCAGGACCTGTCCCCCATCGGTGTTGGCGCCATGGATGAATCCGGTGACGAACACGTTCCGGAGCCCGTCGGTGGCCACGGCATAGCCGAAGTCGGTGCCATCGCCGCCCCAGATGTGGACGTCGTCGCAGGTGCCGGCCTGGAGGACGCACTGGGCGTCGCACCCGGGCGTGTTGAAGAACAGCCCCACATCCCGGCAGTTGTGATATCCGAGGTTGGTGCCGTCGCAGGCCTCGTACCCCTGGATCAGGCCGTCACCGCAGGTGCCGTTACAGACGGCAGTGAACAGTTGGCAGGTCCCGTCACAGGTCAGCATCCCGGCGGAGAAGCCCAGGGACTCGCAGGTGACCCCGCGCAGCTCCTCTCCATCGCACTCCTCGAGATCATGCAGGATCCCGTCGCCGCAGATCCCGACGCACCCGGTCATATCCAACTGGCAGTTCTCGTCGCAGGACATCTCCCCTTCATAATATCCCATCACCTCGCAGGTGGCCCCGTTGAACTCCGTGCCGTCGCAGGCCTCGTAGTTCGTCTGCAACACACCGTCCCCGCAGAAGTTCGAGCAGAAGGACACATCCAGCTGGCAGTCCCCGTCGCAGGCCAGGATGCCCCCGTAGAACCCCTGGGTCTCACAGGACTCTCCGCCCAGGTCCGCGCCGTCGCAGGTCTCGGCGCCGGACACGACGCCGTCGCCGCAGACAGCCTGGATCCCGCACCCGGAGGTGTCGAACCTGCACTCCGGCGAGCAGGTGAGCTCCCCGGAGCCCATCCCGAGGCTCGCACAGGACTCCTCCCCGAGGTCGGCTCCGTCGCAGGCCTCCCCATGATTCATGGAGATGAGGCCGTCCCCGCAAGAGAGCGCGCACACCGAGACATCGATGGTGCAGTCGGCGCGGCAGCCCAGGGCGCCGTTCTGCTCGTAGTAACCAAGCTCCTGGCAGGTCTGGGCGGCAAAGCGCGTCGCGTCGCACGCCTCACCCGGATCCAGAACATCATTGCCGCAGGTTCCCGTCGATTTCTTCTCATCATCGCAGGCAAACATCAAGACAATTGTGAACAATACGGTAACAGGGACCATTCGCTTCGTCATGGCAGGAGACTCCGGGTTCAAGGTGTATTATTAATAAATACAAATATTCAAATCAGTCAAGCTGTCTTCACAGTGAAGTCGTGACTGAAGCCGTGTTGTTCGTGCGCCCCGGCTCCGTCCTTTACACCTCCCCTGCGCGTGTGATAGCGTCCAATGCCCGACTCGCAAGAGCGGCCGGAGGCCTCGTGGAACATCTGCTGCACCCTGACGACGCGCTGTACCTGGTCCTGGACCACGCCCGCAACCATCCCATGAAGACCGAGACGGTCCCCCTGGAGGACTCCCTGGGGCGGGCGCTCCCGTTCACGGTGTCCTCGCTGCTGGACCAGCCCCCGTTTGACAAGTCGGCCATGGACGGCTACGCCTATCGGCGGTCCGCCGGCGTGATCAGCCGCACCGAGAAGCCCTATGCCGTCATCGACACGGTGGCAGCCGGCAGCGTGCATCCCGGTCGGCTGCACCCCGGTGAGGCCGTGCGCATCATGACCGGCGCGCCGATCCCGCGCGACACCGAAGGCGTCTGGCGCGTGGAATGGACCACGACCGAGGACGGCCGGGTCCGGTTCCGGGAGCGGGAGCCCATCACCAACATCATCCGGCGGGGCGAGAACCTCGCCCTGGGCGATCCCCTGGTGACGCCGCGGCTGCTGGCGCCTCAGGATCTCGGGGTCCTGGCTGCCTCGGGCTACGGACGGATCGACGTCTCGCGGGCGCCGTCGGTGGCGGTGATCTCCACCGGTGACGAGCTGCGGGAGCCCGTCGCCTGGACCCACAATCCGCTGGCCGAGGAGGTCGTCGAGAAGGCCCTCGGGGAAGCGGGCATCTTCGACTCCAACGCCCACCTGCTGGCCGCCCGCGTGCGCCTGGCCGCAGCCCGCCCCGTCCGGGCCGGCATCTTCCCTGACGACGTGGAGGCCCTCGTGACGGCCGTGGGCGATGCCCTGGACAAGCACGACGTGGTCATCCTCTCGGGGGGCGTCTCCATGGGTGACTTCGACCATGTCCCCGAGGTGGCCAGGCGGCTCGGCGTGACGGGCGTGTTCCACGAGCTCAAGATGCGTCCGGGCAAGCCCACCTACTTCGGCACCCGCGGCGACCGGGCCCTGTTCGGACTGCCGGGCAATCCCGTCTCCTCGTTTCTGGCGTGCGAACTGTTCGTGGTGCCGTACCTGCTGGTCCGCGCCGGGATCACCCACACCTCCCCCCTGGTCGACTGCATCATCGCGCGGGACCTGAGGCGGCGCAGCCTCGACAACGTCGCCTTTCTGCCCGCGAGGGTGAACTGGCCCGGCAACGTCGTCGAACCGATGAACTACACCGGGTCGTCGATGATCAACGTGCTGGCTGGAGCCGACGCCCTGATCCGGCTGGAGATCGGGCAGGAGTTCGTCTCCGAGGGGTCGCGTGTCCAGGCGCTGCTCATCCGTCACCGCCCCTGAAAGGTCGTAGGCTCACCCGTGAAAATCACAGTCATCACCGTATCCGACAGGGCGTCGCGCGGGGAGTACGAGGACCGCTCCGGTCCCGCCGTCGTCGAG
>PHAZ01000220.1 GCA_002841825.1 Deltaproteobacteria bacterium HGW-Deltaproteobacteria-22
CTCAAGGTTTGCTCGACGATTGGAGGTTCACCATGAGACACGTCACTTCAACCCTTCTGGTTTCCCTTGTTCTTGCTTCCCTGTCTTTTATCGACTCCGCCAGCGCCCAGGTGTGCGGCGGCGGCCTGATCGGCGTCGGTCCCATCGGCATCGGCGTGATGATTCCCTGTCCGCCCCCGCCTCCGGTCTATGTGGTGCGCCGCCGGCGCGTGATCCGCCCGGTCATCGTGCAGCAACCCGTCATCGTGCAGCAGCAGAGTACCCTGCCCCCGCCTCCGGCCGGAATCATGGGACCCCAGGAGCAGTTCGTCCCCCGGCTGACGCTGGGCGTGATGATGGACAGTTCCTCCTATGACGACGGCGGGCTCGTCGGCGGCGGCGTCTACGCCCGGTACCTGCTCTCTTCACAGTTCGCGGTGGAAGGCCACGTGGGCAGCCTGAACTCGTGCACCAACTGCAACGAGGTCGCCTACCGCACCGACGCCCGTGTCGGCGTGTCGGGCCTTTACTTCCTGAATCCGGTGATGCCCGTGGGCATGAACCTGTACGTCAAGGGCGGCCTGACGATCAACAACATCACCTTCTCCAACGACATCACCTGGGAATCCGAGTCGATCTCCCAGACCAACCTCGAGATCGGCGGCGGCGTGGAATGGCGGCTGACCCCGTGGCTCTCCCTCAACGTCGAAGTGACCGGCATGGGTTCTGTCGGCGGCGAGGAGATCGGCACCGGCCCGATCAACGAGCAACTGTCCCCGGGCATCCCTTCCTCGGACATCAACAACGGCGCGGTGAACTTCCGCCTCGGCGTCTCCACCCACTTCTAGTCCCCTGCCGCTCGAAGACGAGCGGCTCCCCCCTCCGTCTTCTCCGCTCCCCATCTGTCTTCTCCGAAGTCTCTTCTCTTCATGCCTATCTCGTCAACTCGGGCACGGCAAGGTCAGACGTCGTCAAAGCCCGGAACCAGCACCTGCAGCATGCCGGCCTCGTTCTTCACGCCCTGTTGCTGCATGAAGGAACGGCCCCGGGCCACCAGGTCGGCCCCGGTTTCGCCGCCCTCGAGCCGTCCCAGCCGGATCCGGGCCGCCGCCGCATAAAGCCGCATCCCGCATGTGTCGAGCTGGTCGATGACCAGACGGAGCTGCCTCAGTGCCTGCTCCTCACGACCTGACTGGGCCTGCCAGGTCGCCTCGAGGAGCGCTCCAAGCGCGCGGCTCCATGCCGCCTTTCCCTTCAGCAGGGCCTTGGCATGGACAGGCACCCTGGACAGCAGGCTCCGGCGGGAAGTGCCCTGCAGGGTCATGGCGCGGGCCAGCAGGCTCCGGCCTTGCAGGATCAGGCTCTCACTGCGGATCGCCGGCACATGCAGCAGAAAAGAGCTTTTAAGGGTCTTCCAGTCGTTCTCGATCATCACAAGGGGTTGCTCATGGCGTTGGTTGTACAGGTTTGCATGCACCCGCGAGAGCAGGGCCCAGTAGTGCTGCAGGTGATAACCACGGACGGTCCAGCGCGAAAGCACTTCCCGGATCTCCTGCTCGGCGCGCTCGGGACCGTCGCGATCGAGGATGACGATGTTGTTGAGCCCCAGGGTCAGCCCCGATACCGTGAAGAGATCACCCCGGTCCCGGGCGTCCTGAAGCAGCGGCGGAATGCGCCGGTACATCTCGGCGAGCTCCCCCAGGTAAAACAGGGACCACATCAACTGGAAATGGACCAGGCCCCGCTCCCACGCCATTCCGGAGAGGCCCGCCGAGTGCTCGATGCAGGTCTCGAAGCGGGCGCGGGCACTGGACCAATCCCCGGTCATGAAGTGACTGATCCCGTGGGCGGCGTCCAGGTAGAACCCGGCCACGGTATCGTGCCGTCGTTCCAGCATCGAGTCGCAGGAGGACAGGATCCGCCGGGAGTATGCCGACCCCGGGGCCATGCCGGAGGCATTGTTCGCCTCGATGGTCATGGCGGCCAGGATGCGTCCGGGCTCCCCCATCCGCAGGGCCGCCAGGAGGAAACGCGTGGTGAAGTCCGCACCGCGGATGTGATCGGTCATGGACAGCCCGCGGGCGATCGAATGCAGGATGTCCACGTTGACGAGGTCCGTCCGCGGGATCTGCGTCTCGTTGCGCTCCCGGAAGCGCGTGCCCCTCAGACGCACCAGGAAACGTCGCCAGGCCAGGGAGGCCACCGCGCCTAGGGTGGTGCGAGGCAGGCGGAGCCCCAGCGAGCGGAGCACCTGGCCGCTCAGGTCGAAGCCCTCGTCGAGAAAGCCCGAGATCAGCAGTTGCTCGGCAGCTCTTCGACGCAGATCGAGGGCCTCGGCGGCCTGCGCCCCCGGCACCGCAGCGAGCAGGGCCGAAGCGGCCTCCCTGCCGCGCCCGGCCACGGACAGGGCATGACCCATCCGCAGGCGCAGGTCCCGGCGGGCAATCTCCGTGCGGCTGTCATCGGTCCCGGGCAGCAGGGAGATCGCGTGTTCATAAAGACCGGCGGCGCGGTTGAAGGCCAGGGCCAGGACCGCGCGCTCCGCGACCGCGGCATAGAGCGCCGACGCCTCCTCGCTGGCACCGACGACCTCCAGATGCGCGGCCAGGCGCTCCGGTTCGGTGTGGATCGAACTGCGGAGGACGGTCACAAGCAGCCGGTGCCATTTCTGCTTTCCTTCGGAATCCATGCGGGAATGGACGGCCTCCCTCACCCGGTCGTGATAGGGCTCCAGCAGATCCTCCTCCCTGGGGCCGCTGGTGCGCACCAGGTGAAGAATCTTCAGGCGGGCGGCCAGCCGGAAGACGTCTGCGGATTTGATGCCGAGGGCCAGGGCGGCCAGGCCCTGCCGAAGGGGACCGAACGACAGTGAGACAAGCTCCACCAGATGACGGGACGGGGCCTCCAGGGAGCCAATGCGCTTCCAGAGCACGTCGTCAAGTCGCAGGTCTCCCCCCAGGTCGCCGGCAGTCTGCGATTGCAGGTGGCGCACGAGTTCGTGGATGAACAGCGGATGACCGGCGGATTCCTGTGCGATGGCAGCCACCTGCGCAAGATCTCCGACCGATCGCGCGTCCTCCGTGGCCAGAAGCGTGCTCACCAGCTCCCCGGCGGCCTCAGGCGGCAGCGGTCCCAGGGACAGTTGCCCCGGCACGATGGGCAGCTGGTCGCAGAAGCGCCCCACCATCGCAGAAGCCTCCCCGGGTTCGGCGGGCGTCCGAAGGCCCATCACGATGCAGACCGCGGGAGCGTCCGGCGACTGCAACAGGGCTCGCAGCAGCTTGAGGCTGTCCTCGTCCACCCACTGGAGGTCGTCGAGCACGATCATCACCGGTCGGCGGTCAGCCAGCCGGGACAGCAGCTCGCGCAGGGCCCCGAACGCCTGGGAGCGCACCTCCTGGAGGTCTGTGGCCTGCCGGGCGCGCCCGGTGACGGTGGTCACATCCCGCAGGAAGGACAGGACGGGAAACACGCGGGCCAGCGGTTCGACGTTGCGCGGCAGCAGTTGGGCGATCTCGACGGCGGCCAGCTTGCCCATGAACCTGCCCAGGGCATCCACGACCCCGTCAAAGGCCTTGTAGGACACCGACTCCCGCTCGTTGCAGCGTCCCCACAGAAGCAGCGCGTTGGGCTCGCGACCCAGCAATTCCCGGCCCGCCATGCGCAGCAGTTCGCTCTTGCCGAGGCCCGATGTACCATGGATCAGCCGCACTTGAAGCCCCGACCCGGCGACTGCTGCCTGGCCCTCACCAATCCAGGCGAGTTCCTGCTCGCGACCCACGAACAGGGGCATACGCGTACCCATGGAAACCACGTTTGAACCGGCCGGCTCAGCCTCGCGCCGCAGAATGCGCAGGATCTCCGCGGCACCGGGCCGCTTGTCCGGGTCGTGCTCGAGCAGGCCCGCACACAACCGATCCAGATCCGGTGGCACATCCGGCCGGAGCTCCCTGACCTGCGGCGCCACGCCGGCGAACTTGGCGATGAGCAACAGGGAGAATGTCCCGGTGAAGGGATGGGTCCCCGTCAGAGCCTCGAAGAGCATCACGCCCACTGCGTACCAGTCGGCCTCCGGCCCTACCTGCAGGGAGGCCGCCTGTTCGGGGGCCATGAAGCTGGCCGTCCCGACAGGATAGAACCCTTCCTGGCTCAGTTGGCCGGGATCAGTCTGGGTGACCAGCCCGAAGTCGAGCAGGACGACGCGCCCTGTGGATTCGACGAGGACGTTTTCCGGCTTGATGTCACGGTGGACGCGATCCGATGCATGGAGGTAGGCCAGCGCGTCGACAAGCTGGATCAGGGACCGCCGCAGCCGCTGCTCATGAAAGAGGGAGCCTTCATCCCGAAGGCGGATGTGGGTGATGAAGTCCACCCCGGCGATCAATTCCATCGTGAAGAACCAGGTGCCGTCCTCCTCGAACAACTCCCCGAGCTGGATCAGGTTGGGGTGTTCGAGTTCCTGCAGGGCCCGAAACTCGTTTTTCAGGCGCAGCAGTTCCTTCGGGCTGCCCTCGTTGAGGGTCTTGATGGCCACCTTCACCTGCCGCTCCCGATCGAAGACCTCGTAGACCACGCCCATGCCACCGCGGCCCAGCATCGAGAGCACCTCAAAGCGCTTGTTGCCAGGAAAGGTTCGGCACATGTTCATCCGTTGACTATTGCCAGGGGACCGCCGAAAGTCAAGGACCACCCCTCAGTCTTCTCCGCTCCCCCTCCGTCTTTTCCGTAGTCTCTTCCCTTCAGGCGTATCTCGTCGGATCCGGCACGCCCGCGGCTTCGAAGCCGCGCCGGCGCAGGATGCACGCGTCGCAGCGACCGCAGGCGGCGCCGTCGACGGCGACGGGATCATAGCAGGTGTGCGTCAGGCCATAGTCCACTCCCAGGGACACGCCCAACTCGATGGTCTCCTTCTTGGAGAGGTGCAGAAGCGGCGCGTGCACGGTGATGTGCCGGCCCAGTTCGGTTCCGACGCGGGTCGCGGCGTTGGCCAGGGTCTCGAAGGCCCCGATGAACTCGGGACGGCAGTCAGGGTAGCCGGAGAAGTCCACCGACGAGACACCGATGAACAGGTCGGCGGCCTCGAGATGTTCGGCCCAGGCCAGCGCGTAGGACAGGAAGATCGTGTTGCGCGCAGGCACGTAGGTCGACGGGATTCCGGCGTGGGCCAGCGGGTCGCGATCCTTGGGCACGGCGGCGCCGCCCACCAGCGAGGAGTCGCCGAAGAGATCCGGCGGCAGGGTCAGCACCCGGTGTTCACGCACGCCGAAGGCCTGGGCGATCTTCCGGGCGGCGGCCAGCTCGAAGTCATGCTTCTGGCCGTAGGAGAATGAAAGCGCATAAAGTTCGTAGCCGTGACGGCGGGCGACGGCCAGCACGGTGGAACTGTCCAGCCCGCCTGAGAGAAGTACAATAGCTTTGTCAGACATCGGTGCTGTCCCCATTCGAGATCAGTAATCGGGATTGAATTCATTGGCGTTGGACCGGTCGAAGTCGAATTCGACGCTGTAAACGCCGTACTCAAGCTTGGTGCTCGTGTTGAAGCCCGACCGCGTGAAGACGCGCAGCATCTTCTTGTTCTCGGCGAGCACCTCGGCCGTGAAGCCCCGGATGCCCTTTCTCTGGGCGACCGACACCAGGTTCTGCAGCAGGAAGCGCCCGATGCCCTTGTTCTGCCAGTCTGGCAGCACCGTGAAGGCCACCTCGGCGCGGTTCGTGGGGCGGTCGAGGAACCATCGCCCGATGGCCACGATCTCGTCGTCGGGCTCCTCCCCGATGGTGCCCACGATGGCGAATTTTTCCTCGTAATCGAGCACCACCAGCGGCTGCGCCTGGGAGTGCGACAGTGTCTTGACCAGTCCCATGAACCGATAGTAGACATCCTCCTGCCGCAGGCTGTAGAAGAACCGGCGCAGCTTCTCCTCGTCGATCATCCGGATGGGCCTGAAGTTGACCTCGCGGCCGTCGGGGAGCTTGAACTGCCAGAAATAGTAGTCCGGATAGACCACGCCATCCTTGGGCAGGATCTGATCCGGATACGCATAGTTGAGCTTCTTGGCTTCCTCGAGCAGCATGGTGCGGAACTTCGGATGGGCGATGTTGATCAGCGCCATGGCACGCTCGCGGATGTTCTTGCCGTGCAGGTAGGCGATGCCATACTCGGTCACCACGTAGTGCACGTCGCCACGGGTCGTCACGACCCCGGCGCCCGAGGACAGAAGGGGGACGATGCGGGTAATCTCCCCGTTCTTGGCCGTCGAAGGCAGCGCGATGATCGGGCGGCCGTTTTTTGCCAGCGCCGCCCCGCGGATGAAGTCCGCCTGCCCGCCGAATCCCGAGTAGAAGCGGTGACCGATGGAGTCGGCGCACACCTGGCCGGTCAGATCGATCTCCAGCGCGGAGTTGATCGCGCACATGCTGTCGTTCTGGGAGATCACACGGGGATCGGAGACGTAGTCGGAGGCATAGAACTCGAAGGTGGGATTGTTGTTGATGCTGTCATAGAGCCTCTTCGTGCCCAGGCAGAAGGAAGCGATGATCTTCCCCGCGTGCAGGCTCTTGGCCGAATTGTCGATCGCGCCGCTCTCCCACAGGTCGATCAGGCCGTCGGAGAACATCTCCGTGTGCACGCCCAGGTGTTTCTTGTCCTTGAGGTACTTGAGCACCGCGTTGGGAATCGCGCCGATGCCGGCCTGGATCGTGGATCCGCTGGGGATCAGGCGCGACACGTAGAAGCCGATGCGCTCGCTGATCTCGTCGGGCGGCTCGGAGACGAACTCCAGGATCGGCTCGTCGTATTCGATGAAGGCATGGAAATGCTCGACACTCACGAACCCCCCGCCGAGCGTCACCGGCATGTGCCGGTTCACCTGGGCGATCACATACTTGGCGTGCTTGACGGCGGAAAGCACCGTCTCCACGGCCACACCCAGGGAGCAGTTGCCGAACGGGTCAGGCGGGGAGACCTGCACCAGGGCGACATCGATGGGGATGCGTCCGTTGCGGATCAGTTTGGGGATCTCCGACAGGAAGATGGGTGTGTAATCGGCCTCACCGGCCGAGACCGCGGAGCGGGCCGCCCGTCCGATGAAGAACGTGTTGAGCCGGAACATGTCCCGGAACTTCCCGGAGGTGACCGGCGACACGTTGAGGCTGATCAGGTGCAGGATCTCGGTGTCGGCGATGTTGGCCGGAAAATCACCCAGCCGCCGGGCCAGGTACTGGGGCTCGCTCACGCCCGATCCGATGTAGATCCGGTTGCCGGGGTTGATCTTCTGGTAGGCCTTCTCCACCGTGGTGAGGCGGCTTTCGGAGATTTCCTTCATTCGCGGCATGCGCCATTCCATGGCAG
>PHAZ01000221.1 GCA_002841825.1 Deltaproteobacteria bacterium HGW-Deltaproteobacteria-22
CCAAGCCTGAGGAGAAACCCGAGGCCAAGCCCGAGGAGAAGCCTGAAGCCAAGCCTGAGGAGAAACCCGAGTCCAAGGACGGGGAGAAGCCCTCGGAAAAGGTCGCCGGAGAAGAGGGCAAGGACAAGCCAGTTGTGAAGAAGGAAGAGCCCATTGCTCCTGTTCGTGTGGATATTCAGAAAATTCACGTCCGCCCTGGCAAGGTCAGCATCGGTGGTGTGGTGAACAACGCGCAGGAAGTCGACGAGATCATCCGCGGCCTGCGCCGGATCCCATGTTTTCAGGAGATCGCCCCGGGGGCGATCAAGACCGTGGGCACCGGTGAGGAAGAGAAACGCGAATTCTCCATCGAGATCACGATGGAATGCATGTGACGGATGGGCCAAATCATTGGCCCGGATGTTGGCAATAGACGGAGGCGTCCATGAAATGGATGGAAAAAATTGAACAAATGTACGATCAGTTCACAGCGCGCGAGCAGAAGATCCTCGTGTCGATGGTGCTGGTGGTGCTGGGCTTTGTGTTTTTCATGTTCGCGTTCTTCATTTCCGACGCGTTCGACGAGCGCCGGGAGCGCATCCGCACCCTGCACGAGGCGGTGACGCTGCTGCAGAAGAACCGGAACCTGGTACAGGAGAGCCGGCAGGCCCAGGCGACGCTGGAGCTCAAGGCGGTGCAGAAGCCCCCGATGCTGCAGGGGCACCTGGACCAGATCGCCAAGCAATTTGAATTGTCGTTGAACTTCACCCCGCAGAAGCCCAAGGATTTGGGCGAAAATCAAGAATATCAGGTTGAGAGCGTCGAGTTGAAGCTGCATGACGCGCCGATCAAGAACCTCATGCAGTTTCTGGATCAGATCGAGCGCGGCAACTACATCATGATGATCACGGACATCAAGTTGACCACGCGGCGCGGGCAGCCGGACCGCATGGATCCGGTGTTGATCGTGTCCAGTTATTACAAGCGCAGCGCCGAGGAACTCAAGGCCCTGCACGACAAGGCCGCCGAGTCGGACAAGAGTAAAGATAAAGCGGATATGAAAGAATCCACCAAAACCACCAAAGACGATCTTTGATGGAGGAGGAGGGTGAGGCAATGATGTGGAAAAAATGGGGAATCAAGGCTGGCATTTTCATGGGCTATTCGCTGCTGGGGAGCCTGGCGTTCTATACCGCGTTCTCGTTCTTCATGGACTGGGAGCTGGTGAAGTCCCGGGTGGCTTCGGAGCTTGGGAAGGCCACCGGTTATGACGTGAAGTTGTCCTCGGTGGAGTTGTCGGGGCTGTCGGGACTGACCATCTCCGGAATCACGCTCACGGAGAAGTCGCCCAAGAATCCGGAGGAGCCGTCGGTGATCCGCATCGAGGAGCTCGATCTCCAGGCCAACGTGTTTTCGATGATGGGAAGCAATCCCTCCTTCTCCTTCGATGCCACGATGCTCGGTGGCAAGATCGCCGGCAAGGTGGATGTGGGGAAGACCTCGCGCAAGCTCAAACTTGAGTTGGAGAACGTCAAGGTGGACAAGATTCCGGGCATCGGCTCGGCCATCACCCTGCCCATGACAGGACGGCTGTCCGCAACGGGTTCCCTGGAGATGCCGCCCGAAGGGATGCGTCTGGCAGATGGCGATTTTCAAATATCCTGCAAGAACTGCATCATGGGGGACGGGAAGGCGAAGGTGAAGGCCGCCTTCGTGGCGACGCCCAACAATCCGGCGTCGGCTGCCTGGGCCAAGGAAGGTTTCACCCTGCCGCCACTGTCGCTGGGCAAGTTCTCCGGAGGCGTGGAGATTAAAAAGGGCAAGGCGTCGTTCAAGGACATCTCCGCCAAGAGCGTCGACGGCGAGGCAGAATTGTCCGGCTTCATCACCTTCCGCACCCCGATCAAGACTTCCACCACCAATCTGTACTTCAAGTTCCAGTTCTCTGAGGAGGTCAAGAAGAAGCACCCGAACCTGGAGGGTATTGAATTGTCTCTGCAGGCCAAGGGCAAGCGTTCCGACGGCTTCTACGGCCTCTCGATGACGGGCCAGTTGGGCGCGATGCGCTTTCTGCCAGCCAAGACCGGGGTGAAGGACTTCGCCAAGACCGCTCCGGACAAGAAGGCCGAGAAGGACAAGGGCAACAACAAGGACAAAGCCAACAGCAAGGATATGGAGCCCCCGCGGATTCCCTCCGGCATGCGTCGTTCCCGCTCCGGCACGCCCAAGCCCGACGGCGAAAAATAGAAACGATCGCAGGATGAAGATTCGATCCATTTTTCACGGTCAATAAGAATTTTATTTACAAATTATGTTCATTCAGGGGGCATGGGGTGTCGCGGCCTTCGCGGTCCCGGCGCATGACATCGGCCCTGCTTGCGGTCCAGTTCGTCGATCCACCCGGCCCTGGCTTCAGGAAAGGCGTCTGCATAGGGCACATAGGGCTTGATGTCCAGCACCGGCGTGCCATCGAGCAGGTCCACACCGCGCAGGTGGAGGGTCCGTCCCTCCAAACCGACCAGTTCCACGGCCGAGAGGCCGATGGCGTTGGGGCGGTGCGGAGAACGGGTGGACAGGACGCCCCGACGGGGACCTCCGCGTGGCGGCTTGACAGTGACCTTCCAGCCATCGCTTTGATGAAAGGCGAAGATCAGCCAGAGCCGGTCGAAGCCGACCAGATCCTGCAGGACCTTTTCGTCCAGCCAGGTGGCCAGCTCCAGCGAAGCATCGGCGAAATCTCCCGACTCGGTTCCTTCCACCACCGTGCCCTGGTGCGGCGCATCGATGCGCCGGGCGTACGGGGATCGCACCACACCGATGGTGCGAAAAGTGAAATGAAGATCATCGGTCATGTCTGACGCCTGGGCGATGGCCGTGATTACTTGTTGATATACGTATCCACAAGGGCGTCGAACTTGTTCCAGGTGGAGTCGATCGTCGAGATGGTCTTTTTCTCGGCGACCCCTCCGACCAGCGGAATCTTGATCTCCACGTCCATGGTGGAGATCAATTGGGAATGATCACCCTGTGGCTTGATCGTGATGGTACCCGAGACGCTCACCTTCTTGCCGTACTGGGAGCCTTCCCAGGTCCACTCGGCGTGGCGCTCCTTGAGATTCCAGCGGGTCTTGATCACGACGCTCTCGGTCTTGGACTTGTCCAGGCCGGTCATGCCCTTGGCATACTCGGTGGAGTGGATATCATAGCCGAGCTCGTCTTCGGTGCGCTTGGTCTCCTTGACGTTGGCGTCGAGGGCGCCGGAGACGTCCTTCTGCTTGGCGATCTCGAACTCGGGATTGGTGAGCACCGTCAGAAGTCGATCGGGTGAACAAAGGACGGTACGTTCTTTTTTCAGGCTCTGCATGATGAAAATTCTCCTTATGGGTTGTTCTTGAAGCTGCGGAAACCTTCCCCGTAGACCTGGGCGGCCGAGTCCACCGCGACGAACACGTCCGGATCGAGGTCGTGCAGGTCGCGCATCAACTGGCCGACGAGGCGGCGGGGAACGTAGGTGATGATGACTTTCCGGGGCTCGTCGGTGAAGCCCCCGGTTCCTTCGAAGAGCGTGGCGCCGCGTCCGAGATCCTGGACGATGTGCTCGCGGAGCTCGACGGCGCGCTCGGAGACGATCCACAGGCGTTTGGTCGCCGAGAAGCCGTTGAGGACGAGATCGATGACCTGGGTCTCGATGAAGATCAGGATCAGGCTGTACATCAGCAGGCGGGCGCCGAAGAACAGGCCGGCCACGAAGGCCACCCCGAGGTCAAGGAACAGCAGCACGCGGCCCACGCTGATACCGGTGGAGCGTTTGATGAGCGTGGCGATCACGTCGGTGCCGCCGGTGGAGCCGCCGGCGTGGAAGATCAGCGACAGCGCGAAGCCGGCCACGGTGCCGCCGTAGAACACGGCCAGCGTGAGGTCGTCGGTCAGAGCCTCGATCTGCAGCACATGATTGAAGAAATCGATGGACAGCGTGAACAGCACCGTGGCGAAGATGGTGCGGAAACCGAAGGTGGGACCCAGTTTATAATAACCCACCACCAGTGCCACCGACATCAGGGCCAGGGCCACCGAACCGATGGGAGTGTTGAACAGATGATGCAGCAGGATCGCGATGCCGGTGAATCCGCCGTCCAGGATACGATTAGGGGCCATGTACGCGGTGACGGCGAACGCGAGCAGGATCGCGCCGAAGATCAACTCGAGATAGTCACGGATTCGCAGGACGGGGTGGGAAACATGAGGCAAAGTCATAGTAAAATAAAATATTTATTGTTGAAAACGGTACCCGAAGCCGCGCACGGTGATGAAGTGGCGCGGCTTGCGGGGATTGTCTAATTTTTTACGTAACGTCATTACAAAATTGTCCACAGTACGCTCGGTGGCGTCGGTGCCGGCCTGCCAGATCTCCGAGAGCAGGAACTCGCGCGACGAGATCTGTCGCGGATTCTGGATGAACCAGTTAAGCAGGTCGAATTCGCGCGGGGTCAGGTGCACCACCTTGCCGGCGCGCAGGATCTTGCGTTCCTCAGGGAAGACCTCCACGTCGCCGAAGGTCACCACGCGGGTGTTGCCGAACCGCCGACGCAGGATGGCCGTCACGCGGGCCAGCAGCTCCAGCAGTTCGAAGGGCTTGGTCATGTAGTCGTCGGCGCCGGCTTGAAGCCCCTGCACCTTCACGTCCACATCGCCGCGGGCCGACAGGATCAGGATCGGCGTGGAGTCGCCCCGACCGCGGAGCGTCCGGATGATGTCGATACCGTCGATGTCGGGCAGCATCAGATCCAGGATGATCAGATCGAACTTGCGGGTCTCGCACTGGGTGAGGGCCAGTTTACCTCGGGGTGCCGCCGTAATTAAATAACCTTCGGTCTGGAGGTTCAGCAGCATGCCAGCCAAAAGCGCAGGATCGTCTTCCACGAGCAGGATTTCAGCCGGTGTGTTCATGTGCTTTTCTTCGTCCCTTTTCCGTTTTCGTTGTTTTTTTTCGTATGCGTGAGCGGAATGCGGATGATGAAACAACTTCCCCGGTCCACTTCGCTCTCAACAAAGATGGACCCGCCATGGGAGACGACGATAGACCTGGCGATGCCCAGCCCCAGTCCCACGCCGGAGGCGCCGGTGAGGGTGCCCTCGGCGCGGTAGAACACGTCGAAGATGTGCGCCAGATGCTCCGAGGGGATGCCTTGTCCGTTGTCGGAGACGCGGTATTCGAAGAATCGGTCGACCTTGGTGGCTTCGGTGACCATCCTCGTGGTCAGGCCGATGGCACGGTTTTCTCCGGTGTACTTGAACGCGTTGTCGAGTAAATTATATAGTGCCCTCTCCAGGGAATCCCGGTCCAGTTCAAACTCGGGCGGCTCAACCATGAAGTCTATTGTTAAATACTCATCCGCATTGGGGTGGGTCGAGAGAAAATGATCCACCGTGTCCTGGGCCGGGAGGTTGGCGTTGCAGAGCCGCGGCTGAATGGATTCTGATTTATTGGTAATACGCTTCCATTCCAGGATCTGCTGAATCAGCCGGTCCAGCCGGTCCGTGGCCGACAGGATCTGTTGGACGCAAAGATCCGTGTTCTCGGGCGTGCGTCCTCGCTCCATGGTCTGCGCATACATTTTGATGGCCGTCAGGGGGGAGCGCAGTTCATGGGAGACGTTGGCCAGGAACAGCGTCTGCTTGAGGGCCAGCTCCTGGGATTTCTTCGTCAGCAGCACGACGATGATGAAGCCCAGGGTGATGCCGATCGCGAAGGTGATCGTCAGGACGCCGAAGATGATGTCCTTGACTTCGGAATACAGGGCCAGGGAGACGATGCCCACGGCGGTCGTGAAGACGGTGGGGAACAGGATCGCAAGTACCAGTACGGCCTGCGTTCTGCGATAGAACTGGGACAGTCGGGCTAGCAACGGTTCCTGCATGGGCTGTACATATCACATTCGCGCGCGTATAAGTACCATTTTGATTGCCATTTTTCCGGATTTTCTTTAAACGCAACGCATGTCCGCCGGTACCCTCCACATGATTTTCGCCTCACTCGTGTTCTCGGTGGCGTACTCGTTCATCAAGATCCTCACCCGGGAGCTCGGCTTCTGGGAGACCGCGTTTTTGCGGGGCGCGCTCGGGTTCATCATCCTGAGCACCTGGCTGCTGCGGGTGCGGCAGCCGGTGCTGGGCCATCGCGCCAACGTCTGGCCCCTGGTCTCCCGCGGGCTCTTCGGCGGCGTGGCCATGATCCTGTACTTCTGGTCGCTGAAGATGACCACGCTGGCCAACGCATCGAGCCTGCACTACGCGCACCCCCTGTTCACGACGTTCCTGGCGGTGCCGTTTTTGGGCGAGCGGCTGAACCGTGGGAAGGTGATCCTGGTCCTGCTTGCCATGAGCGGCGTGCTGCTGATCGTGCAGCCTACGCCGGCCCTGCTGAAGGTTGGTTCGCTGCCTGCCCTGGCGTCGGCGCTGTTCGCGAGCCTGGCCTACGTGTCGATCAGTTTTGTGTCCTCCCGGGAGCACCCGGCTGCGATCATCAACGCGCTGTCGCTGGCCACGATGGTGCTGGCCGCGCCGATGACCCTGCTCGCCTGGACCACTCCGTCTCCGAGGCTGTGGGGGTTCGTGCTGGTCGCGGGCGTGCTCACCACGGTGGCGCAATTTTTTATGACCATGGCATACAAACTGGAGCAGGCCAGCACCGTCTCGGCTTTCTCTTTCACCTCCATCCTGTGGTCCCTGATGATCGGTGCGCTGATTTTCGGGGAAATACCGGACCGTCTGGAGGCGTTTGGCATATTCATCCTGTTCGGGAGCCTGATCGCGCTGGTGCTGGTGCGGTCACGGGCGGCCTCCCGGACGGAGGTCCAGGAGGCAGTCATTGTCCCGAAAGACATCTAGGAAGAAAGCGGCACCGGAGAAACCCCGGTCGCTCCGGTTTATGAAGACGGTGTCAAAACAGTCACCTTGAAAGGCGATCATATAGCCGAGGAATTTCAAGCGCTAGTCGAACGCTATATTGAAACGCACTACGGCGCCGCGGCTCGATAGCCTGGAATCATAAGCCCTGGTTTAAAATGCCGGGGCTTTTTAATTGATCAGACACCATGACTTCAGAATTCGTTGAACTGCCAAAACTAGGCTGGCGAGAATGGTTGGCCTTACCCGGCCTTAATATCTCCCTAATAAAAGCCAAAATAGATACCGGC
>PHAZ01000222.1 GCA_002841825.1 Deltaproteobacteria bacterium HGW-Deltaproteobacteria-22
GCCACCGCCGCGCAGCCGCCCGCGCCACCACCGCCGCCGCCGGCGCCCCAGGAGTCGATGCCCCAATCGCTGCCGCCGCTGCCGCCGCCACCGCCGCCGCCGCCGCCGGTCTGACCGGTGCCGCCCGTGCCGCCGGGCCGGGCATACCAGTAGAGGCCGATCAGATAGGCGCCGCTGCCGGCAGTTCCACCGCCGCCGTTCTGGACGCGCCCGGCGAGGCCGGGGCCGCCCGGACCGCTGGTGTAGTCGCCCGTCGCGGCGAAACCGCCGCCGCCGCGATAACCGTAGCCCGAGGTCGTGTACTGATCCGCGTTGCTGCCGGCGAGGCCGGCTGTTGCGTTGTAGTTCCAGTTGAGGAACTCGCAGCGGGTGTCCATGGTACCGCCCGCCCCACCCGCGCCGCCGTTGGGGGACAGGCCCGGGCAGGTGTTGGTTCCCCGGGTGCCGCCCGCACCGCGGTCGGAGTCGTTGCAGGACTCGGTGCTCTCGCTGGCGCCCACGCCGCTGCCGCCGTTCATGCCGGCGATGACGTTCACGTTCGACGCGTCCTGTCCGTTGGCGCCACCGCTGCCGGCCGCCCCGGTGCCCGCCTGGATCGTGACGCGCTCCAGGACAAGACCGGTGGAGTTGTTGGCGTGCACCACGTAGCTGGAGTGTCCGCTGCCGTCGGCGATGGTGCCGATGGCCGCGGGCCCCACCAGCACCAGATCGGCCAGCGTGGTCGGCGTGTTGATGTCATGCGCCCGCACCGTCATGAACTGGCCGGTGCCCGCGTCGAGCTGGCCCGTGACCGTGACCGTGTGGCCGCTCTGACCGCGGCCGTCGCGTCGCCAGGTGTCGTCGTAGCCGCCGAACACGTGAATTCCTGGGCTGACGACGATCACATCGTTGTAGTTGCCCGCCTGTACGTACACATACGAGAGACCCGCCAGAAATGCCTGGCTGATGCCATAGGAGATGGTGAGGCAGTAGGGATGCACGGTACCGGTGTAATCAGTGCCGCACCCGCTGGTGTCCTGGCCCGTGGTGGACACGAAGATGCCGCCATCGAGGTCGCCGTCGATGCCGTCGCAGTCGTCGTCGGCGAAGGTCCCGTCGGGTGTGTCCGTGGGTGACGGGGGCAGGCAGTCACCCCAGCCGGTGGCGCCGCCGCAGGTGCGCGTGCCGCCGCAGATGCCAAACGGCGTGGAGATCCCGCAGTCCTCGGTGGAACCGGAGTTGGCGATGCCGCAGTCGCAGGCGCCGCTGTCCGGAATGCACTGCCGGTAGTTGTTGCCCTGGACCGTCACGTCCTCGCAGGTGTAGCCGGCCGGACAGGACACCGTGCGGCAGTCCCGCGCGCAGAACTGCTTGCCGTCGCCGTAGTCCAGGCACAGGTCCTGGCCGATGAGCGAACACTCGGTGCTCGTCTCGCACGCGGTGCAGATGTTGTCACCGGACGGCACGCAGACATAGGCGATCTGGCCCTGCTCGATGGCGTCCATCACGCCCAGGCAGCCGTAGCCGTCAGGGCAGTTGCTCCCGTCGATGCAGGTCCGCGAACAGAAGCCGCCGGTGGCCACCAGGATGCAGATGCTGGACTGGCACTCGGTGCGCTCGGCGCAGGGCTCGCCGAACTCCAGCTTGACGTCGATCACGTCGCCATCCACGTCGCCGTCCTGACCGCCGTCATCGACGTCGTCGGAGACATCCGCGTCCGGGTTCCCGCCGTCATCATCGGACACGCAGCTCACGCCGTCGCACCGCCAGCCCGCCGGACAATCCCCCGGAGCATCGCAGGCGCACACCGTCTGCGAAGGATCACAGGAATTCCCGGGGTTGCTGCCCGCGCAGGCCGCCAGCAGCAGTCCCCCCAGCAGAAGGATAAATGGGATGATTTGGCTCGTTGTGAAAACAGGGGGTCTCTTCATGGCACTTCGGCCTCCGGTTTTTCAGTTATCACGGAATGTACCGCCATCGTCAAGAATGAACAGCGGCTCTGCAACGGCGGTCTTGACCCGGACGGCAAAAAGGAGTATACATATCCGAGTCTAAAGATAGTATCGTTAAAGAATTTTTCACGTGCTGAAAAGGAGTCATTGTGAGATATTTAAAACACACTTTTTTCATGTTGGCCGCGGGAACATCCCTTCTGCTGTCTGCCTGCTCGGAAAAGGATCTGAGCCTGGGCACCATCATCCCTGACGCGCCGACGACCCTGGACGCTACCGGCATCTCCACCACGGAGATCAACCTCACCTGGAACGACAACGCCGACAGCGAGACCGGGTACCGCATCGAGCGCAGCCTCGACGGCATCGAATTCGAGGAAATCCAGGTCGCCGCCGCCAATGCCACTTCGTTCGGAGACACGGGGCTGACCCACTCCACGGTCTACTACTACCGCGTCGCGGCCACCGGCGACTACGGCGACTCGCCATACACCAACGTCGCCTCCGCGACCACCGGGTGCGACGGTACCACCTCCACCCTGTGCGACGGCCGCTGCGTCGACATGCTGACGGACCCGCTGTATTGCGGAGACTGCGACAACGCCTGCGGCGAGGGACGGGTCTGTTCCGGAGGCAAGTGCCTGCTGTCCTGCGGTGGATCCACCCCCGACCTCTGCGTCGACGCCTGCGTCAACTTCGAGATCGACCGCAACCACTGCGGCTTCTGCGACAACGTGTGCGATCCAGGCAAGGTCTGTGCCGGCGGCCAGTGCCTCTTCTCCTGCGGCGGCTCCACCCCCGACCTCTGCAATGACGCCTGCGTCAACTTCGACGTCGACCGCAACCACTGCGGCGAATGCGACAACCCCTGCGACCCTGGACTGGTCTGCTCCGGCGGCCAATGCGTCTTCTCCTGCGGCGGCTCCACCCCCGACCTCTGTGGCGACGCCTGCGTCAACCTCGACGTCAACCCCAGCAACTGCGGCTTCTGCGACAACATCTGCGATCCCGGCATGGTCTGCTCCGGCGGCGAGTGTGACTTCTCCTGCGGCGGCTCCACCCCCGAACTCTGCGGGGATGCCTGCGTCAACATCTACGACGACAACAACCACTGCGGTTACTGCGGCAACGTGTGCGATCCGGGCTTTGTCTGCATCGACGGCTCCTGCGAGGCCTCCTGCCAGTCCGGCCTGGAGGACTGCGACGGCGTCTGCGTGGATCTTCGAAACGACCCGGCCAACTGCGGCGAATGTGATCTGGCCTGCCCTTCCGGCGCCAACTCCACGCCCTTCTGTTCGGTCGGGCTCTGTGCCCTGCACTGTGCCGACGGGTGGACTGATTGTGATGGGGACCCGACCACGGGCTGCGAAATCGACCTGCTGTCCGACCATGGTAATTGCGGTTCCTGCGGAAACGCCTGCACATCCGGTGCAGCATGCATCGACGGCATCTGCAAGGGAATGGTGGCACTGTGCGATGAAGGATTGCCAGGAGACCGGGACGCCAACCCACTCTCCTATGGCCTCACCTGCGGCAGCCCGGCGTTTCCGGACGTGAGCAACTGGTTCGACTTCGACAGCGGTGAAAAGACCGCCCCGAACGATGCGCTCGCCGATCTGTCCAAGGGCCACGTGGACTGTTGCTACTGGAACGTCCAGAACGGCGCCACCCAGGTGGACACGGGCATCCCCAACGCCAACTTCGACTCGGTCAGTTGTTCGCCCATCGATGGCCGCACCTATGCAACGCTGGCCATGAATTTCGGTTCACCGACCGTGCTCTGCCTGCGGACGGCTGAGGGTCATTATTTTAAATATATGCCCATGGAAACCTGTTGCGAAGCCATTGTGATTGAATGGCAGAGGACCTACTGATCCCCTGCGCTGATTCTTCCCGCCCTTGACAACCTAACACATGTAAGGTATTTTCCCGGGGTTCGTTTTCGCCTCCGGGGAGCCGTCCTGCCATGGGTCTGATCCGCCACATCGTGCACATCAACGTCACCGGGTTCGCCGCCCAGGTGGCGGTGGCCCACGACCGCACCCTCGCCGGTCGCGCCTTCGTCGTCGGGCTCGCACACGTGCCGCGCGCGGTGGTCATGGACGTGTCGCCGGAGGCCTTCTCCGAGGGCATCACCCGGGGCATGCCGCTGTTCGCCGCCCTGGCGCGGGTGCGCGGCCTCATCGTGGTCCCCCCGCCGACGGAAGGCCAGACGAAGGTGGCCAGCGCCCTGTGGGAGCTCGCCGGCGCCCTCTCGCCGCAGATCGAGCTCGGGCCGCGCGCCCACCTGTACCTCGATCTCACCGGCACCCGCATGCTGCACGGCCGCGCAGTGGACGCCGCCGCCCGCCTGCAGAAGCTCGTGCGCACCCGCTGCGGCCTGGAACCCACCTGCGCCCTGGCCCCCAACAAGCTGGTGTCGCGCGTGGCCACCCGGGTCGTCCGCCCGCTGGGCTTCGTCGCCATCCGCCAGCTCGCGACCCTCGACGAGGCGCTCACCGTGGCGGCGCTGGGCGCGGCCGGGCTCAAGCTGCGGCTGGCCGCGACCGGCGTCGATCCCACGCCCGTGGGACGCATCGACGAGCAGCAGCTCACCGAAAGCCTGCTGCTGCAGCCCGACACGTGCGATCCGGTCCAACTGTCCGGCGCCCTGTGGGGGCTCGTCGAGGCGCTGGGGTTCTCCCTGCGCACCCGCGAGCTGGCCGCCGGCCGCGTCGTCCTCTCGGTCACCGACTGCGAGCAGAAGGAATGCCAGCGGCAGGCCACCCTGCGTGAGCCGGTGCGCCGCGACGAGGAGCTGGCCGCCATCGCCATGGGCCTGTTCGCGCGCGCGGCCCCGGCCCGGCTGCGCATCCGCCGGCTGGTCCTGACGCTCTCGGCCCTGTCGCTCCCGCGCCGCCAGTTGAACCTGTTCGCACCGGCCGCCGACGGCTCCCTGCAGGACGCCCTCGACGATCTGCGCCGCACCCATGGCATGGCGACGATCCGCCGGGGCTGCGTGCTGGCGGCAGGGTCGTGAGAGCACTCTTTTTTGCGATCAATTCACACTCGCCACTTGACATTTCGCCAATACAGGACTATTTATTCCGAATTGCTATCGTGTTCGTATTTCACCGGGACCCACAGCCATGACACGTTCCGTATTCCTTTCCTTGTTCCTCCTGACCTTGCTCCCGCAGGCGGCCCGTGCCGCGACCCTGCCCGAGACCACGGGCGCCGCCGACAGCCCCAACCCGCTGTCGGCGCGCATGCTCGTACCCGGCCTGACCGCGAGCTATTTCAACCCCGCACTTCTCACCGAGCAGAAGCCCGGCTTCACGATGGGGCTGATCTTCGTCTCACAACAGTTCAATATTTCCTTGATGGATCGCGATCCGCGCTACGACATCCACGAGAGCATCTTTGAATCGCGCCCGCTCTCCGGCGCGGAGAACATGCTGCGGCCGCTGCCCACCGATTCCCTGCGCTCCTCGCGTGGTTCCTGGAAGCCCTCCTCCAACGACACCTTCGCCATCATCGGCTCCCAGATGAACTTCCTCGACGACCGCCTCATCGTCGGATTCATGGGCCTCTTCCCGCTGGGCGCGTTCCAGGAGCAGCAGCCCTTCTTCGCCGACGAGCGCGAGCAGTACTTCTCCAACAGCCTGCACTTCGAACTGTTCGAGGACCGCATCAAGACGAACATCGTCGTGCTCTCCATGGCCGGGCGGGTGTCCCGCACGCTGGCCCTGGGCGCGGGCGTCACCATGAGCACCACTGCGCGCACCCAGGCGGGCATCTTCATGCCCGACGCCTCCCGCCAGGACGAGAGCCACATGAACACCCACGTGACGGTGAACACGAAGTTCCTGCCGCACCTGGGCATGTTCTGGCGCCCGCTGAAGGCCTGGTCGCTCTCCTCGACCCTGCACTTCCCCTCGGAGAGCCGCACCGACGGCGTCAGCGAGGTGCAGTTCTGGAACTACCAGGCCGACCCCGGCGAGGAGACCGTCGTCCAGAAGTTCTCGATGATCTACGCCTACGAGCCCCTGCGCGTGCACCTGGGCGCCGCCTTCGAGCATGGGCGCGCCGGCTCGGACCTGTTCCAGGTGGCCCTGTCGGCCCAGTGGGAGAACTGGTCCACCTACCTCGACCGCCACGGCGAGAAGCCGGTCGATCCGTGGTCGGACACCGTGCGCGTCACGCTGGGGGCGCGCAGGATGTTCCTCGGCATGCACACCGTGGGCGTCGACGCGTCGTTCATCCCGACGCCGGTGCCCGAGCAGACCGGGCGCTCCAACTATGTCGACAACCACCGCATCGCCTTCGCCGCTGGCTACGAGAGCCGCGCCCTGGCCCGCCATGGCATCACCGCAGGGCTCTCGGCCCAGGTGCACGTGCTGATCCGGCGCGAGACCATGAAGGATGCCGACGCGGCCAACCCGGTGTTCGACGAATACCCCGACTCCGAGCACATCTTCACCGGCGACTTCATCGAGGAGTCGGCGGGCTTCCAGACCAACAACCCCGGCTTCCCCGGCTTTTCCAGCAGCGGCGTCATCTTCGCGGTCATGGCCTACCTGAAGATCGCGACGAACTGACCCAGGAGGATCCCCATGCGCTCCCTTATTTCCTTGCTTTTCCTGACCGTCCTGTTCTCACTCCCGGCCTGCGATGACGCGAAGAAGAACACGAACTGGAACGACAACAACCAGAACGTCAACAACGTCAACAACGACGCGGGCACCGACGGCGACGTGGCCGACGCCGACGCCGACGCCGACGCCGACGGCGGCATCGAGCCCGATCCGGTGCCCGACCTGGCCGGCACCTGGGCCCACATCCAGCTCAACGGCAGCCTCATGAACATGCCCATGGTGGGCGTGCAGAGCAACAAGCTCATCTCGCTGGTGCTCGTGACCATGACCCAGGACGGCACGGAACTGGCCGCGACCGAGATCGTCTGCGACATCAAGGTCGAGAGCACCACCACCATGGTCACCACGATCATCCCGCAGGCCTTCGTCGAGTCGATGGAGCCGATCATCAAGCCGGTCTTCCTGTCGTGGAACGGCCACGCCTGGGTGTACAACCAGCCGCAGTCCTGGGCGGTCCAGGGCGTCCACCTCGAGAACATCGAGACCGACACGATGCCCACCGACCAGAGCGATCCGCGCGTCTTCGATCAGGACCTGGACTCGCACCCGGGACTGACCGTGTCGGTGACCGGGCTGCTCTCGGGCGACATCTACGTCATCCAGCGCGGCTGGAACGCCATGCTCTCCCGCGAACTGACCACCGACCACGTGTTCGGCTATCTCACCTGGGAGAACGAGCAGATCGTCCTCGACGCCACCAACGACATCCTGAAGGATCCCATCGTGCAGACCGTGGATCCCGACCAGACGAAGTCGTGGTTCGAGTTCGTGCGCGTGGATCCCGGCACCACCTGCCTGGACCTGATCGACCAGAAGGACACGCTCTTCCCGCGCCTGTCCGAGTGAGACGGGCGCCCGTAAAAGGGCAGCCCTGTCCGAGGTCACGAAGTGACCGGATCAATCCTCGAGTTGTTGTTTCCCAGATTTTCAGAAGGGTAAATCAGTCAGGGGCGGGAAAAAAGGCGGTGAACTACGCAGGCTAGACGAGGCCCTGGTCGACCATGGCGTCGGCGACCTTCTTGAAGCCGGCGATGTTGGCGCCCATCACGTAGTTGCCCTCGTGACCGTATTCCTTGGCGGCCGTCACGCAGGCGTTGTGGATGTTGATCATGATGTCGTGCAGGCGCTTGTCGACTTCGTCACGGGTCCAGCCCAGGCGCATGGAGTTCTGGGACATCTCGAGACCGGAGGTGGCCACGCCGCCGGCGTTGGAGGCCTTGCCCGGCGCATAGAGGACCTTCTTCTCGACGAAGTAGCGGACGGCCTCGAGGGTGGAGGACATGTTCGAGCCCTCGACGACGCACTTGCAGCCGTTGTTCAGCAGGACTTCGGCGTCCTTGTCGTTGAGCTCGTTCTGGATCGCGCACGGCAGGGCGACGTCGACGGGGATGATCCACGGGCGCTTGCCGGCATGGAACTCGACGCCCTTGAACTTGCTGGCGTAGTCCTCGACCTTGTCGCGGCCGGAGGCGCGCATCTCGAGCATGTAGTTGATCTTCTCGCCGGAGACGCCGTCGGGGTCATGCACGGTGCCGTCGGGACCGGAGATCGCGACGACCTTCGCGCCGAGATCATTGGCCTTGATGGCCGCGCC
The DNA here is from genome assembly GCA_002841825.1 of Deltaproteobacteria bacterium HGW-Deltaproteobacteria-22. Classification (GTDB taxonomy): domain Bacteria; phylum Myxococcota_A; class Polyangia; order HGW-17; family HGW-17; genus HGW-17. The sequence goes on from PHAZ01000222.1 coordinate 8,163, forward strand.
CCAGGCGACGTTGCCGAAGCCGGAGATCGCGACCTTCTTGCCCTTCATGCTGTCGCCGCGGGTCTTGAGCATCTCCTCGGCGAAGTACACCACGCCGAAGCCGGTGGCTTCCGGACGAACCAGCGAGCCGCCGAAGTTCAGGCCCTTGCCCGTGAGGACGCCGGTGAACTCGTTGGCGAGGCGCTTGTACTGGCCGAACATGAAGGCGACTTCGCGGCCGCCGACGCCGATGTCACCGGCGGGCACGTCGGTGTCGGGTCCGATGTGGCGGAACAGTTCGGTCATGAAGGACTGGCAGAAGCGCATGACCTCATTCTCGGACTTGCCGTTGGGGTTGAAGTCGGCGCCGCCCTTGCCGCCGCCCATCGGGAGGCCGGTCAGGGAGTTCTTGAAGATCTGCTCGAAGCCCAGGAACTTCAGGGTCGAGAGGGTTACGTTGGGATGGAAGCGGAGGCCGCCCTTGTAGGGCCCGATGGCGCTGTTGAACTGAACGCGATACCCGCGGTTGATCTGGAATTCGCCCTTGTCATCGATCCAGGGCACCCGGAACATGATCGTGCGCTCGGGTTCCACGATGCGCTCGAGGATTTTGTGTGCCTTGTATTTCGGCTCGCGCTCGATGATCGGGGTCAGCGAGTCAAGCACTTCTTCGGCGGCCTGCAGGAATTCCTTTTCCCAACTGCAGCGGGTTTTGAGATCGTTCATCACAGTGCTGATATAACTGTTCATCAGGGTCCTCCACAAAAGGGTTCAACGCGCCGTCTCCGCCCCATGCGAAGCCAGCGCGGCACAGTAGACATCCCGGAAAATACATTGTCAAGCTGTACCGAATCGTGAAAATTTCAAGAATCGCAGGTTGTTTCATGGCCGTTTCAAACTTATCCAATCTCAGCCCATTGGAAGTGGGTAGCCTTGGCCAGGATGGAGATTTTCCAATGTCGATGCGCGAAAATTTTCTATTGACAGCGACAGGTATTCCTACTAAAAGCCTCGGACTTTCATCATGTGTGGCCGGGTGATCCGGTCACAGCCAACCAACAGTGGGCAGGACGCCCCAAGGAGTCGTGAATGAAAAAAGCTGGATTGTCCCTCGTCATGCTGTTTCTGTTCGGATGTGAGATGCTCGGAGTGAACATGGGGGGCAGCACGCCCTCGAACTCCGGCGGCGGGGAGAAGGTGACCTCCACCAAGACCACGGATCTGCGCGACGGTGGTGGTACCGGAGACACCAAGACCGGGACCGAGCCCGAGAAGAGCGCCGCCAAGGCGCTGCCCAAGGTCAAGTACCAGTTCTCCTTCGGCAAGACCGAGGCCGACGCCATGGCCGCCAAGCCCGGCGAGGTCGTGACCTTCGGCCCCAACGACGAGATCTACGCCTATGCCAAGCTCGACAAGGCGTTCTTCGCCGCGACCGGGCTCAAGGAACGCGAATACGTGAACCTGTGGGTGTACGCGGTCGAACAGGACAAAAAGATCCACGAACTGTTCGTCAAGGAATATTTCCTGAAGTACTGGGGCGACAACATGGAGTTTCCCTTCGAGATCCTGCCCTCGGTGGATCATTACTTCCGCAAGTGGAACGAGACCAAGAAGCTCGGCAAGGAGCCGAAGAACTGGGGCATCCAGCAGGACGCCATCAACGAGAGCCTCAACCGCGTGTTCCCGGTCAAGTTGATGTCCGCGCTGGCCGAGCTGCCCAACGGTAAACACACCCTGCAGATCGTGCTCAAGACCGGCGGCTTCGCCGAGGAGCCGTATCTGGCCGGCGGCACCATCGTCCTCGAGGTCACCGACGCGACCCGCGCCCGCTGCAAGGAGCTGGTGGACAAGCTCGAGGAGACGCGCAAGACCTTCGCCACGGCCCAGCCCGACATCGATTACTCGAAGATCAAGGGCACCAACGTGAAGTGGGGCGGCCCCTACGCCGAGAAGACCGGCGGCGGCCCCTATGCTGCGGTCCCCGACTATGGCGACGAACTGTACTGGGACGGACGGCGTGTGGCCAAGTTCGACGGCGACGCCCTGTGGCGCGGCATCATCAAGATGGGCTCCATGGGCGCGTCGGGCTACACGGCCGCCGGCGGCGGCACGGTGACGATCCGGCCGGCAACGGGCGGCTCCGCCGACTACAACATCGAGCTCGGCGGCAAGGTCGTGGGCAAGTTGATCCGGGACGCCAAGAAGGACACGAAGATCGACCCGCGCGGCCGCTACAATTACAAGATCATGAAGGGCGGCAGCCAGTGGGGAACGATGTATTCGATCGAGGAGGAGAACGCCTCGGACCGCATCACCCGCCTGCTGGCCGTGCTCTACCACTTCTCCGACTTCTTCCGCTAGGCTCATTTCCCTACTTCAAAAGTTCATCCAATTCGTTTATCCTTGCAAAAAAGGAGAACAAATGATGCCCATCAGAACGTTCCTTTTTCTGTTCCTCTTTGTGTTTTCCTTCCTTTGCTCCTGCGATGAGAAGGTCAACGTCCTCGAGAACTGCGGGGACGGCGTGCTCGATCCCGGGGAGACGTGTGACACCGCGGAATTGAACGGGGAGACCTGCGCATCCCTGGATTATTACGATGTATTCGGCCAACTCGGCTGCAGATCCTCCTGCACCTTCGACACAACCGAGTGCGGGGGAAAATGCGGGGACGGAACCATCGACCCCTCCCATGGGGAGCAGTGCGACGGCTCCAACCTGAGCGCGAACACCTGCATCACGCTTGGCTATCCCGGCGGCCTGCTCACCTGCAGCGATACCTGCCTGTACGACACCTCCGGCTGCACCGGCGGCTGTGGGGATGGAAACATCCTCTCCGCGGCTGGGGAGGAGTGCGACGGCTCCAACCTTGGCGGGCAGACCTGCGGAGCGTTGGGCTTCTGGTCCGGTGAGCTCCACTGCGACGCCACCTGCCGTTTCGACACCGCGACCTGCGTGCGGCCGGTCGCCCTGGCCGCCGGTTTCCGGCACACCTGTGCGGCGATGAGCGACGGCACCGTGCGCTGCTGGGGCGGCAACAACGCGGGCCAGCTCGGCGACGGCACGACCACCGCGCACCTGATGCCCGAGCCCGTCTCCGGACTGACAGACATCGTGGCGATCTCCGGCGTCTACGAGACCAACTGCGCGCTGGCAGGCGATGGGGGCGTATGGTGCTGGGGCGCAAGCTACGACAACTCCCCGGTGCGGATCATGGGCGCCGGCTTCACGTCCGTCTCAGGCGGAATCCTGGGCTGCGGCGTCCAGGAGGACGGGACCGTCGACTGCTGGAACGGCAACGTC